>DASZWY010000251.1:0-4543 GCA_035546135.1 Opitutales bacterium | reverse complement strand
GCCAACGCGGTGGAACTGGCTAGGCTTTTGCGCAGGCCATGAACCCCTTTTCGTCGAATTTTGTGAAGTGGGCGGTGCTGGGCACCGTGGTGGGGTTGGCGATTTTTTTCCTGGCGCGGCCTTATTTGACGGGGTCGTCGGAGGTGGAGTGGGAGCAAACCGTGGCGGTTTATCCGAGCCCGGCGGCGCCGCAGGCGTATGTGCACGGGTGGTCGAAAACGTCGCTGGGCGCGTGCCAGTTTTCGCTGTTGTGGAAAGCCGGCGACGACCAATGGCTGGTGTATGACCTGGATCAAAACGGCGCGCAATGGGACCGCTATTCGTTTCAGGAAGTGGGCGGCGAGTTGCTGATTTCCGCGAATGGCAAGGGGGTGGCGGTGTACGATCCCAAAAAAGGCGAGTTCACCAACGTGCGGACGAAGCACACCGAGCAAACGCCAAAGGCGGTCATCCACGGCGCCAACCTCGAGCACGAGGCGCAGTGGCAGCCTTACCACGGCGGATAATGGCGGCTCAATTCACCGAAGGATCTTCGGGTGCGTCGGAGCGCAGCAGTAACTCGGGCTTCACGCGGGCGAGAAGGCTTTTCCAGAGGGTTTCGCCCTGCTCCTCGTTGAAGTCGGGGCCGTCGATCGGCGCGACGACCCAGGCCTTGTGCTGGAGCTCGCCCTCGAGCTGGCCACCAGACCAGCCGGCGTAGCCGAGAAAACCGCGCACTTCGGTGCCGGGTTCGCTGTCGAGCAGTTCCGCGGCCTTTTCGGTGCTGATGCCGAAGTGCAGGCGGAAAACGCCGGAGTCCTCATTCCAGTGCCAGGCGGAGAGGAGCATCTGCTCCGGGGCGACGGGGCCGCCGGAGTAAAGCTGGACGGCAGCGAGCGGGCCGAAGGCAAATTCGCCGTGGAGTTCGCCGAGCGTGCGCCCCAGCGGGCGGTTCACGATGACGCCCAGCGCGCCGTCTTCAACTGAATGCGCCGAGACGAGCACCACCGTGCGGTGGAAATTGCCCTCGAGCAAATCGGGGTGCGCGATCAATAGCGAGCCGGCGATGGTCGGCGAAGGGTCGGTGAGCCGAGTGCTCATGCGCGAAGGGGGGGCGGCAGGTTGGACACGGCGGCGGACATTAAAGTTGCGTGATGGCGATGCTGGATTCGCGAAGGAGCTCGGTCACGAGGGAATCGTTGCGGTAGTCGAGGTGGTACTTGATGGCGCGGACGCCGGCGGCGGCGAGGAGCTTGGAGCAATTGACGCAGGGAAAGTGCGTGATGTAGGCGGTGGCGCCGCTGACGCTGACGCCGCGGCGGGCGGCGTCGGTGATGGCGTTTTGCTCGGCGTGGACGGTGGCCTGCTCGTGGTTGTCGCGCACGCGGGAGACGTGGGGCGCGCCGGGGAGGAAGCCGTTGTAGCCCGCGGCGACGACGCGGTTTTTGTGTTCGCCGGCGGAAACGAGCACACAGCCGACGTGCAGCCGTTCGCACGGCGAGCGCGAGGAAATGAGCAGCGCCATGGCCATGAAATACTCGTCCCACGACGGGCGGCCGCCCGGGAGCCGGGCCACAATCTCGCGCACGTGGGCCACAAAGCCCTCGCCCGTCGGCGGGATGCCGGGCAGAACCAGTTCCGCGTGGTTGGCGGAGTCGGGCATCGCGGGCGAATGGGTCGCGCTCACGCAAAATAAAATGCCGCAAGGGCAGGATTGCGGCAATAGAAAAGCGCGCCAAAGCAGGCCAAGCGCAGCGTTAATCTCAACGGTCAAATCGGCCTTGCGCAGGAGCGGGGTGGGCGTAGAATGCCCGTTCCCCAACCCCCTGCCCCCTCCCCGCCCCATGAAGTTTCCGCTTGTCTTTTTTACCGCCAGCGCGATTGGCCTGCTCGCCGTGAGCGCCAGCGTGATGCAAAACGCCACAGCGGCGGATGCCGCCGCCACGCCCCCGGCCACTGCGCCGGGAGTCACCGTCGTGCCGGGCACCGGCCAGAAAGTCGCGCCGGTATTGACGCCGCACCTGCCGCCGGGCACCACCGTTTACAACATCCGCGACTTTGGCGCGGTGGGCGACGGGCTGACGATTGACTCCGACGCGGTGAACCGGGCGATTGACGCGGCGGCGGCCAACGGCGGCGGCACGGTGTATTTTCCCGCGGGCTACTATCTTTGCTACTCCATCCACCTGAAGACGAACATCACGCTGTACCTCGACCAGGGTTCGTGGATTGTCGCCGCGGAAACGCCGGCGGCCGTGGCCGCGCTGCAACCGCGCGGCGGACGGGGTGGATTTGGCGCGGGCGGGCCCGGCGGGGGGCGCGGTGGGCGGGGTGGACGCGGCGGCGTGCCCGCGACAACGCGCGGCGGAACCACGGTGGACACGGCTTCCGTGGCCGCCCCGGCGGCCCCGGCGGCCATCGCCAATCCGGCGGCGACGGTGTCGGTAGCAGGCGCGCCACCCGCACCGGCGGCAACGGCGACGCCGGAGACCGCAGCCGCACCCGCCGAGCCGGCGACGACGGTGGTTTCCGCAACGGGTGAAGCCGCCGCGCCGCCCAACCCGGATTTCCCTCCGCCTCTCGCCGCAGGGGCACGTGAAGCGTTTCTAAGCCAAGTCCCGGCCGGCGCAAAGATGTATGATTTGATTGAGGAGAACATGTGGTACAGCCTGCGCAATTGGACCCGCCCGGCGAACGCCGGGGAGGGCGCGACGCCCTCGCCCATCGACGAGACGGGCCCGGCGCCGATCATCGCGCAATACCAGGACTTCGGCCACAGCTTCTGGCACAACAGCCTGATTTGGGGCGAAAACATCACCAACGTCTCCATCATCGGGCCGGGGATGATTTACGGCCGCGGACTCTCGCGCGGAGACGGGCCGACGAATTTCGGCGGCGGCGACAAGACCATTTCGCTGAAAAACTGCCGCAACGTCATCCTGAAGGACTTCACAGTGTGGCAGGGCGGCTGGTTCTGCCTGCTCGCCACCGGCGTGGACAACCTGACGGTCAGCAACCTGAAAATCGACACCAACCGCGACGGCTTCGACATCGACTGCTGCAAGAACGTGCGCATCTCGGACTGCTTCGTGAATTCGCCGCAGGACGACGGCATCTGCCTCAAGAGTTCGTTCGCGCTGGGCTATTCGCGCTCGACGGACAACGTGACCATCACGAACTGCCAGGTCAGCGGCTATGTGTGCGGCACCTTCCTGGACGGCACTTACGTGCCCTACGGCGGGCGCAATGACGGCGGCGGCGCGGGCACGGGCCGCATCAAGTTTGGCACGGAGTCCAACGGCGGCTTCCGCAACATCACCATCTCCAACTGCGTGTTCACCCACTGCCGCGGGCTGGCGATGGAATCGGTGGACGGCGCCATCATCGAGGACGTGACCGTCAACAACATCGCGATGCGCGACGTGACGAATGCGCCGATTTACATCCGGCTGGGCCGGCGCCTGCGCGGGCCGGCGGAGACGACGACCGTCGGCGCCATCCGCCGGGTGAACATCAGCAACCTGGAGGTTTCCGGCGCGGTGAACAATTCGTGCATCATCATCGCGGGCAACCCGGGCCACCCGGTGGAAGACGTGCACCTGAGCAACATCCGCATCCTTTATCAAGGCAACGGCGGCAAGGAACTGGCCGACATCAACCCGCCGGAAGACGAAATCCAGGGCGGGCGCGTGACGTTTTATCCCGAGCCCGGCGCGCTGGGCACGATGCCTGCGTACGGGATGTTTGCGCGGCATGTGAAGGGGCTGGCGATGGACCACGTGACCCTCGAGTACAGCTACCCCGATTTCCGCCCGCCGGTCATCCTCGACGACGTGGCGGACGTTTCGTTCGAACATTTCACCGCCGAGCGCGAAACCGGCATCCCGTTCCTGACGGCCTGGAACGTCCACAACCTCAGCACGCAGAGCACCATGGGCGTGGCGGACACGCAGGCGGCCAACCTCACCGAAGGCACGCTGCCGCCGACGGCGAAAACGCCCGCTGCGGCGGCAAACTAAACATCCTGTTTCTCCTACAAAGATCCTCGATGAATAGCCTCCTCCCCCTTCGCCGCGCGCTGGCCGTGTTCGCCGCCTGCGCCGTGTTTTCCACGCTGGCCGCGCAAACTGCGCCGGAACCGACGGACAATCCCGCCCCGGCCCGCGCCCGCCCGACCCAACAGGTCGGCGGCATCCAGGCCGACAGCGCCAAGACATCATACAAATTTTTCTTTGGCACCGGCGCCGCGCCTGAAGGCTACACGAAAGTGGACCCGGGCATGACGTACAGCGATGCGCGCGGCTACGGCTTCGAGCCCGGCGCGGCGATCAAGATTGCCGGCAAGCCGGATGCCGGGATTGCGACGGCGGACAAGCAGTTCTATTTTTCGACCGCACTGCCCGAGGGCAATTACAAGGTGACGGTCACGCTCGGCAACCCGGACGTGGCGACGGACGTGAGCGTGAAGGCCGAGTTGCGCCGCCTGATGCTGGAGAATATCCAGACCAAGCCGGGCGAATACGTGACCAAGACCTTTATCGTGAACACGCGCCGCCCGGAATAC
>DASZWY010000250.1:0-1855 GCA_035546135.1 Opitutales bacterium | reverse complement strand
ACCGCGGGCACGCTGGGCGACGGCGGCCAAGTCGCCATCGCGGCGGGGCCCACTTACAAAGTCAACCGCGTGCTGACGGTGTCCGCCGGGCCGATGTATTACTCGCGCATCGAAGACGAGGACACCTGGACCATTTACGCGCGGGTCAAATGGGATTTCCTGCCGCAATGGAATTTGAGCGCTTACGCCGGGGTGTCCAACGGCGCAACGCTGACCTACGATGTCTTTGGCAACCAGGCGACGGTGGTGGATGCCTCATTGGATTATAACTCGCGCTGGTTCCGCCTGCGCGACCAGCCCGGCGCGAAATCCGCCGTGAACGAGAGTGACGCTTCGTTGAAATTCGGCGTGCGCCAGGCGCTGTCGGAAAACTTTTTCGTGCGCGGCTACATCCTCTATCTCTTCTCGCGGGAATATCAGTTCCACGTCAACGGCAACTCCGCCAACAGCTTCGACGTGAACTCTAGTTGGGGTCTTGGCTTCGAAGTCGGCGCGGCGTTTTAGGCCAGCTTGGCGGTTGACAATTGGGCCCGGCTTGGCAGAATCTGCCGTTTCCCCCCATTCCAAACGGTCGGATGGGCATCCTTTTTTGCCCCCTGGCCGGAGCCATTTAACCGTCATCATCCGCCATGCCCGTCGTCGCCCATATCCGCAAAAAGAACGTGATCAGCTACAATGGCGAGCCCTGCCTCGTCGTCGACCACGCCATTCGCACCCCGCCGAACATGCGCTCGTTCTGCCAGATGACCCTGCGCAACATCCGCACCGGCAAGGTCACCCCCCTGCGCGTGAACGTGGGCGAGTCCTTCGACATTCTTTCGACCGACGTGCGCAAGCTGGAATACTCCTACGCCGACGGCGACATGTACACTTTCATGGATCCCGAAACCTTTGAGGAAGTCTCGCTGAGCAAGGAAGTCCTGGGCGACGCCCTGAATTATCTCGTCCCGAGCCAGTCGTATGACGTCCTGTTTGTGGAAGGCAAACCGCTGACTGTGAACCTCGGCGCGTCCGTCACCGTGAAGGTCACTGACGCCCCCGATGGCATCCGCGGCGACACCTCGGGCAACGTGCAGAAGCCCTGCACCGTCGAGACCGGAATGACCGTGCGGGTGCCGCTGTTCATCAAGACCGGCGACGTCATCAAGGTCAGCACTGAGGACGGCAGCTATTTGGGCCGGGCGTAAGCGTCCGCCGCGGATGGCGAGGCCATCCCAAAAAATCTTTGCGTCCTTGGCGCCTTTGCGGTCAAGTTGGGCGCATGAACGCGCCCGCCGTGGAAGAGCCCGCGCCCGCCGTCGCCGAGATGCAGGGCTGGTATGGGCCGTACACCATCTCCGAGCGCGTGGTGCAAAAAATCTGGCTGCGGGGCGACTTTCGCGCGGACAACCTGCGCACCCTCTCGGGCAAACCCCTGCGCGTGCGGCACCCAGGACGCTGGAATTTGCAGGAAGGCCCGGATTTTCGCGGCGGCGAATGGGAGTTGGAGGGAAAACGCGTGCGCGGGGACGTGGAGGTGCATTTCCACGCGCGCGATTGGGCCGCTCATGGCCACGGGCTGGACCCGAATTTTTCCGAGGTCGCCTTGCACGTCCTGTTGTTTCCGCCCACCGCAGATGAGCCGGCCCCACGCACCCTTCGCGGCGAAACACCTGAGCAGGTTGTTCTCCTCGACCATCTGGAACGCGATCTCGAAGATTACGCCGCGGACGAAGCCCTGCTTGCCGCCGAGGGCCGCGACCCGCTGGGGCCGCTCGAGGAATTCTTAAAACGACCGCCAGCCGAGCGTCTCGCGCGGCTGCTCGACCGCGCGCTGCACCGCTGGCGGCAAAAACGCGCGTTTGCCGCGCAACGC
>DASZWY010000249.1:0-12066 GCA_035546135.1 Opitutales bacterium | reverse complement strand
CGCGCCGCCAAGGTCGCCCGCACCGCGCCGGTCGAAAGCACCTTGGCCCGCCGCCATTGCCCATCCGGCCCGCGCCCCAGGCAGTCGGTGAACGTCCCGCCGGTGTCCGCGAGCATTTCCCACTCGGGCTGCGCGAGGTCGGTGGACGGGGCCGGCGTCACGCGTCACATCCCCGAATAGGCGATGACTTCCAAAATCGCCTGCTGGATTTCCCCAATCGCGCGCGCCAGCGCCTGCACGATGAAGTCCATCCGGCAAATCTGCTTGATGCGCTCCGCCGATTTGTCCAGCTCCTCCGGCGTGAATACAAACGCGTCCAGGTCGCACGCATCCATCAGCCCGATCAGCACCACGTCGCGCGGGTCCGGAATCGCGCCGGGGTTGAGGACGACATCGCGGATGCGCGCCCGCACCTCGCGCTCCTCGCGGTTGTCCACCACCGGGTAGCGCCGCTCGCGCAGCACCCACAGGAATTTTTGCTCCTGCTGCTGGAGAATGCCGCGCCGCAGCAATTCCTCGAACAAAAGTTTTTTGAGCACGTCCGCCTTCAGCGCCACGCGTGCCAGGGCTTTTTGGATCGTCAGTTTCGGCTCGTTGGGCGGCAGGCACTTGAGCGCCTCGTCCAGCACCGGGTCGCCGATCGGGTCAGTGCTGGTCACCATCATGTGCGTGGCATCGGTGTCGAGCCGGTTCAGGAAGGCCAGCTCGGCCAGCACCGCGCCCGCGAGCGCGAATTCCAGCGCCCGCTCGGGCAGGGGATGCAGCCGCCCGGTTTTTTCATCGAGCGCCAGCAGGAGGATTTCTTCGGCGAATCGCAGCACGGCCGTGATATAACCAGCCCATCCGGCAAAGGTAAACTGCAATTTCCACTAACCGCGTCCTTGCTCCGGCGCCACCGCCGGCGCTTCCCGCCGCGGATCCTGCCCCGGCGGCGTAATCCAGATGACCCAAGTCCGGGTCACCGGCCCGCTGACCGCTTCCGTGAATGAAACGCAAGTCGCCGGCACGCGTTCATTGAATGACGCGCTGTACCAGCCCTGCGGCGTCGGCGTTTCCCGCCCGCGGATCAACGCAAATTTTCCACCGCCGGCCGGAGCCTCCAGCAATCGCATCCCCAGGTTCGCCTTGCCGGCATCGTTCGTATAAATCAAGTCGCCGTCCACCTGGACGGTGCAATCGGGATGAAAATGCCAGAGGGTCTCGACTTGGTGCGGCCCGGCGCAGCGGATTTCATCGGTGACCACCCAATATTTTCCGGCATGGTAATCTACCCGGCGCGTCACATAAGCCGGACCTTGCCCATTCACTGTGCAACCTGCAAACGCCGCGGTCGCGGCAAAAACCACGGCATCCGGCTTGAGCTCCTGCCGCACTTTCGCCGGGGTGCTGACGGTGTCGGGCGGGGGCAGGGTGCCCTTTCCATCGAGCAGCACGACATTGTGCCCGCGCGGACCGGTAAAATATTCGCGCCACGGCCCGGGCTGGTAATTATACCGCCCGTCGTCCACCAGAAATTCCCGGCCCCGGCCCCCAATGCTCAAGTGCAGCCGGTCATCATGCTGATGGTCGGAGCCGCGCGGACCCAAGTCGAAAAATGCCCATTGGGCGTTGGCCTCCCACCCGCTGCGCATCACCGCCAGCCCCGCGTAGGGAAAATATTCCGACGGCCCCTCCGCCGGCGCATCGCCTTCGCGGCCCGCCGTGGCAATGTACAACCAATCCTTCCGCTGGTATTTCGCCGCCATTTCGCGCACCAGCGCCGCGTCGTCGCCCACGCTCGAATCGTTGTCCAGCGGCCCATGGCCGCGCGGGTCGAGCGTGTGCGCGTAAAAATTCCAGCCATTCTCCGTCAGCCGGCTTAACGCGCCTGCGTCTTTTTGCCACCCCGCGGCCTCCAGCATGTCCAGCAGCCGCTGCAATTCCCGCAGCACCACCTGCTGGTAAAGGTTCGATAATTCCGTCTCGGCCCCGTCGGGATAAATCTCCCGCTCCGCCTCGGCGCGCGCGTGCGCGATGGCGTAGTCCAGCCATTGGGGCGAGTCCTTGAATTCCGGAAACGCCAGCGCAATCGCCGCCAGCCCGGTCATTTCGGTGATCAAATGGTTGCCGGAAAATGAATGCGTGTCGCGCAACGCAATCGCGTGTTCGGGCAAATCCGCCAGCACGCCCGCCAACACGTCGTCATCCAGCGCCGCGGCGGCCTCCGGCGCCAGCAGCACCGGCATCCACGCCTCCTCGACGCGCCGCGCCACTTCCAGCGCCCGCCACGACGATGAAAAACTGTAATGTCCCGGCCGCGGGTTCTGCGCCAGCCAGTCGCGCAACTGCGCATTGAGCGCGGTGCGGTAACGCGCATCCTTCGTCTCGCGCCACGCCACAAACAGCGCCGGGAGGTCGTGCTGCCGGTTCAGAAACCACGCGAATTCCGGGTCATGGTTCGGCCCGCCCCACGTCCAGTCGAAACCGCCATTGGCCGTGCGCGGCACCGTGCCGGTGACTCCTTGCAGGGTGAATGTGCCGTTCACCGCGGCCTCTGCTTCGCGATGCGTATCGTCATTCCACGGGGGCAATGGCGCGAGCAAGTCCGCCCGAAACGGCGCCACCTGCTTTTGCATCTCCGCCAAAAGCTGACGCACCGCTACTTTCGTATGCTCGTGGCCTTTCCAGGCCGGATCCTCATCCTTCAACGCCGCCGTCAAATTCTCCAGCGGTGTTCGCCCGCGGCTCGACGGCGCACACGAAGTTCCCGAAAAAAGCATTCCGGCCAGCGTCACCCACGCCAGCCACTGCCGCCCGCGCTGGGCCATCTTACCCATGGTCCGGCCCGTCCAGCCCGCGACCCAGCCGCCGCCCGAGTGGCCGCGCCAACAGCAGCAGCAGCACCCCCGTGCCCACTGCCAGCAAGGGCCGCAGTGTCTGCGACTGCAAATAATACCCGATGAACGACGGATTGAACTCCGTGGCCGACTCGATGACGTTCGCCGCCAGCATCCACAGTCCGGCCGTCAGCCATGCCAGCCCCAGCAGTCGCACCGCCAGCACCGCGGCAGAGGTAAATTTGCCCATGCGGTCATCCTTGAACTTTTGGGTGGCTTTCGGCGATGTTTTTTTGCAGATTTCCGCCCCATGGCCTTCATCGTCACCGCCGCCTGCGTTGATTGCAAATACACCTCGTGCGCCCCGGTCTGCCCCGTCGAGGCTTTCCACGAAGCGCCCGACCGGCTCTACATCAACGCCGAGACCTGCATTGACTGCAACGCGTGCGTCTCCGAATGCCCCGTCAATGCCATCTATCCCGAACGCGAAGTGCCCGACAACCTCCGCGAATGGATTGAGCTCAACGCCGCCGAGGCCCCCAAATTCCCCGTTATCACCGGCGCGAATGAACCCCTCAAGGGCCCGAAATGCGTGGACCCCAACGCCGCCTGAGCCGACCGGCGCCGCTTTTGCTTCCCAGTGGCCCCGCCGGATATTGCCGTTGACAACTTGGCCGCCTCGGGCACGATAAACCGTTTCCCAATTGTCTTTATCGCATGGCCAACACCAAATCAGCCAAGAAGAACATCCGCAAGACTGCCCGGCGCACCGTGCGCAACCGCGCCGTCCTCACCCTGTTGAAAACGCTGGCGCAGCAAGCCCGTGCCGCCGTTGCGGCTGGTGACGCCGCCAAGGCCCGCGATATCGCCCGCGATTACGTCTCGGCCATGGACAAGGCCGCCAAGACCGGCGTCGTTCACGCCAATAAAGCCGCTCGCGCCAAAAGCGCTATGGCCGCGGTTTTGACCCCCGCCGCCAAAAAGTAAGCGGCAGTTTCCGGCTTTAGGCCCCTTGCGGCGCCGGCATCGGTGAAGGCATCGGCATTGGCGGATGATCGCCGCGTCCACCTTGTGGTCCGCCGCGTCCGCCCCGGCCGCCATTGGATGGTCCGCCCCGCGGCCCTCCCGGCTGGTTGCGGTCGGTCGGTTCGGGCTTGATGCCCTTGTCCGCCGCCGCCTTCAGCATCTCCTGAATAATTTGCTTCCGCGCATCGGCGTTTGCGGCGGCTTCCTTGAAACGGTCTTCCAGCGTCTGCAATTCATTCACGTAAAGGGTCAGCAGGTAGCGGCGCAACACCCCGCGTTCCGCCGGCGTAAATTGCTGGACGTCGCCCCGGATGGCCTGCGACAACTGCCCCAGGCTTTTCATCCGCGCCTGAATCTCATGGCGCAGTGCGTCGCGCTCGGCTTGCGGCATTTTTTCCACGTTTTCCAGCGCCTTGCTCAGCGCGGCCAGCCGCTCCGGCGGAAGGCCCAAAATCCAGTCCAGCGTGCCCAAATCGTTTTCCGCCTGCAGTTGCGAACTGTCCGTTGAGGCCGCCGGAGCGGTTGCCGCGGGCGTGGCTGAAGCTGCGGAAGCTGCTGGAGCCGTGGCCGAAGCCGCCGCGGGTGTCGTTGCCGGGGTGCTTTGCGCGAAGGTGGTCACCGAACCTCCCGCCGCCAAGGCCAGCATGGCGGCCAGAGCGCGCCCGCGCCGCGGGCCGAACTGGGGGTAAGCGAACACGTTACCTTAGTTGACAGTGTTGTCGCCCAACTCACTGGTCAGGGCGTCCAGACTGTCGGAATTAGCCACCGGAGAGAGATCCTTCAACGAGGAACTCAGGCTCGAAATGTAATTCGGGTCGCTGTTCCACGCATAATGGGCCGGCAGATAGCTGTCGTTGGACGGGTCGGAAGCCGGCGACGCATTGTGGCTGGCGATATTGTGGCTGGCGGCCAAGGGCAGATTCGCCACCGGCCCGCTCAAATTGAGATAACCCAGAATGGCCACGCAGGCGGCGGCGGCCAACGCCAGGGCCGAACGGGCCCAAGCAGGGAAGGGGAGGATGGTGCGCCCGGGCGATGCCTTTGGACGATTTTCAATCTGCTCCTCGCGGGTGGCCGCCTGCCGGGTGCTTGCCACCATCAATTCCGGTTCAATCCCGGCTTCAATCGGCTCTTCGCCCAGCCAGCGGTCAATCAAGGTGTCCAGAGCCGCATCGTCCCCCGCGCGGGCGGCCGTGACCAGCGACGCCTCGGCCCGGATGCGGGCCAGCGTGCGGGCGACAAAGTCCGGCGCGGGCGTCACCGGCTGGCTGGCCAGCCAGCCTTCCAGGCGCTCCTCGAAGTCGGACGGGTTGAACGACGGTTTCATGGCTAAAGTATAATTAGGTTTGGTGGCTTGTGAAGCCGATATTATGCCAAGGTTACAGCTTAAACCCCGCTCAGGGGGCAAAAGTCACAGCATTTTTCGTAAAATTTCCTTTAGTTTCTGGCGCCCCCGGAAGATGTGGGTCTTCACCGCCGCGACCGACTGTTTCATGATTTCCGCGATTTCCTCGTAACTCAGCTCCTGCTGCTTGAGCAGCAGGATGGCCGTGCGCTGATCCTCCGTCAGCTTGGTCAGCGCCTGCTGGAAGGCCTCTTCCAGCTCAAACATCCGCTGCTGGTCGCGTCCGGAGGACGTGTCCACGGCGCGCAAATCGGCCGGGTCCATCATCTCGAGCGGCTTGCGCTGGCGGCGGCGGAATTCATTGATGAGCAGCCGCCGCGCGATGTGGAACAAATACGTCGAAAACCGCGCCACGGGCTGATAGGTCGCCGCGGCCCGGTAAACCCGCACGAACACGAGTTGGGTCAGGTCTTCCGCCTGCTCGACGGAGCCCAGCGAGCGGTAGAAAAAGTTGATGAGCGGCCCCTGCCATTTGCGGATGAGCTGGGCCAGCGCCGATTCGTCGCCCTGGGCCACGGCCATCATCAGCTCGGCGTCTTCATCGCGCGCCGGCGCGGCCTCCCCCTCCCTGGGGGTTTGTTCGGCCTGGGCTCCAATCCAGGCGGGCAGAGCGGAAGCGGCGGAAGCAGAAAACATATAAGCGTTCAAACACCATTACCGCCAGCGAGTTGCGGGTGCGAAGCCCATTTTGCCCGCTTCCGGGGGCAAATACAATACCTTTACAATTTCTCCTCCCGTCGTGCAATTGTGTCCTCCGGCATCCAAAACTTTCTGCCGCAAAGGTTTTGGAGGCTAACTTATTGATATTCAAACGGTCAAAAGCTGAGGTCGGATAAATTTTTATCGTCAAATCTCCCGTTTCACCCTAATTTTCAGCCACCCCTCTCGCCGCGTCTGCTCTCTCGCTGCGGTTGTGCCTGCTTCCAATTTCCATGCCTTGGAAGACCACCAAGCTGAAATTTTTCGGCCTCGCCATTCGTCGGCGCTCGCTGTTTGCGTTGACCTTGTTTTTTGCGGTGGCGGCGGTTCCCACCTGCGCCTGGGCCTTGGTGGCGCTCAACGCCAACCTGACGAATGGGCAAAAGTATCTCTTTGACGCCGGCGGATTCATCATGGCCCTGCTCGCATTCAGAGGCTGGTGGCTCATCCTCCGGCACAATCCGGTTTTGTTTCGCGAGGAAGCCCGGATTCTCCTGCCGGGAGCGGTGGTGTTGCTCCTGCTTGCGATTTGGATGGGCTGCACGGTGGAGGACACCGTCATCCAGCCGGCCAAGCATCACTACGTCGTGCCGTTTGCGCTCGGCGGATTGTTGATGGTCTTTCTCCTCGTGCGCTGCGCCCTGCTCGGTCAGCACCCCCGTCGAGGTGATATCGTCCGCGGCGAGTCCGGCCCGCGCCGCGGCTCCCGCGCACCCAAGCCCGGGGCCACGCCTGCGCCACTTGTGGTGGACGAAGATGACGTTGACCAGCCGCCGGAGTCCGGCGATTCTACGCCGAACAATTCCGGCGCGTGAAACGGGCTAAAAAATCGCCATCTCCCGCCCAAGGCCGCGCCCGGTCCCTCTCTGCTGCTCCGGCTCGCCGCGTGTTGTTTCTCTGCTCCGGCAATTATTACCGCAGCCGCTACGCCGAGGCGCTCTTTAACCACTTTGCCCGCGCCGCCGGCTGGCCGTGGCGCGCGTTTTCCCGCGGGTTGTCCACCCACTTGGTTGACGGTGATATCTCGCCGCACACCCGCCAGGTTCTGCTGCGCCGCGGCATCGCCCTCCGGCAAACCGCGCCGGGCCGCCGGCCCCTCTCCCGCGCCGACCTCGCCGCCGCCGCGCACATCGTCGCCCTCAAGGAATCCGAGCACCGTCCCATCATGCGCGCGCGCTTTCCCAAGCACGCCGCCCGCGTCGAATACTGGAAAGTCCATGACCTCGACGCCTCGCTCCCCGCCGCGACCCTGGCCCATATCGAAAAGGAAGTTCTGCAACTCGCGAAGCGGCTGTTGCGAAAATAAGGCAAATTAGCTCTCTATGTCATTTATTTTGAGTGGGGCTTTCATTTATAATTTGGAGACGATATTTCGGATGGTTTAACTGTAAAGATTTGTAGAAAAAATATACTAAAACCAGTAGTTCAAGAAAATGAATTACTGCGGTCCACCAATGCCAGTTCAACGCCGCCAAGATGGCAAGGACAAGAAAGGTTATCAGCAATGGCACCGCCGACAGCATAATGCCCATGGAAATCATTCCGGTAGGTGATCTGCTCATGCTGCCAAAAGGATCATTGAGTTCCCAATCCATGGCCACCTTTTTCGGGTCAGTCTGGAGGCGGACTTTACAAGCAATTTTTGCGCAATAAGCGCCAAGTAAATTCAGTCCACGCATTTGCCATATTCCTATCAGCATAAACATGAACATGATGGTTGGAATGGCGTAAATCAGCCTAATATCTTTCAGGTAGGCGCCCACGCTCCCCAAAATTATAAACAATGTACAAGCGGATTTGATGTTTTCGTTGATCAGGCCGAACAACATGCGCAATTCGGCACGCATTTCCGAATATTCCTTCATGCAAATATCAACTTCATTCATAAGATAAGTTGATGCCAGAAATTTATTTTCGTCAAGCGAGCAAAATGTACAGTTAGCAGGGAAACTCAATCCGCCGTCAGCCCCGCCTCGCCGTCGGCAAACCGCGCGCGCACTTTCTGCCGGGGTTTGAGATTGGCCCGGCGCGTGACGGGCGCGCCCGTGGCGTCCGACAAAATCACGAAGCCGCGCTGGAGCACGCGCGCCACGCCCGTTTCCCGCAACCGCCGTTCAAGGTTTTTCAATTCCGCGCGGTGCGGGGCCAGCGCGGTTTTGCCAAGCCGGACCAATTGCTTGCCCAAGGCGACAGCCCGCGCGCGCTCGACGCGCACCCGCGGTCCGGGCGCCCGCTCCGCCAGCGCCGCCGCGCGGGAATGCAGCTCGCTCCGCCGCCGGTGCACGGCCTGGCGCATCGCCAGTTGCAGGCGGCTCGCCCCGTCGTCCAGCCGTAGAAACTGCGGCTCGATAAATGCACGCGGCGAGGCCGCGAGCCGCCGGTGCGCCAGCAATTCCAGCCGCGCGCGCCGGCGCTCCAGTTCGCCCTCGGCAAAATCGCGCAACTCGCGCGCGAAATCGCCGAGGGCCTCTCGCTGCTCCAGCTCCGCGCTCGAAATCAATTCCGCGGCCGCCGAGGGGGTTTCCGCGCGGCGGTCCGCCGCAAAATCGCTGAGGGTAAAATCGGTTTCGTGCCCCACCGCGGAAATGATCGGTACCGGGCTTGCCGCAATGGCGCGCACCAGGACTTCCTCGTTGAACGCCCACAGGTCCTCGAGGCTGCCGCCGCCGCGCCCGATGACCAGCAAATCAAAAATCCCCAGCCGCGCCGCCTGCGCCAGTTGCGCCGCCATTTCGCGCGCCGCTTCCCGCCCTTGGACTTTGGCCGGCAGGATGACCAGCCGCCCGCGCCATCCGCGCCGCCGCAGGATGCTGATAAAATCCCGCACTGCCGCCCCGCTCGTTGAAGTGATAAAGCCCACCGTGCTCACTCGCGCTGGCAGCTCGCGTTTGCGCTCCAGTTCAAACAACCCCTCCGCCGCGAGTTTTGCCTTCAGCTTCTCGAATTCCTCGCGCAACCGGCCCACGCCGTCCTCCAACGCCGCGCTCACGATCAATTGATACGCCCCGCGCGGCTCGTAGACCGACAGCCGCCCCAACACCAGCAGTTGCTTGCCGTCGCGCAGGTCCACCGCGCATCGCAGCGCCTCGCCGCGGAAAAATACGCAGGGCAACTGGCTTTCGGCGTCCTTCAGCGTGAAATAAACATGGCCGCTCGGCTGGCGGCGCAGGTTCGAAACTTCGCCGCGAATCCACGCTTCCGGCAGCGCGTCCTCGAGCAGGATTTTGATGCGCCGCGTCACATCGCCCACGGACAAAATCTGCCCCGGCTCCGGCGTCTTCGCTTGGGCGCGCGCCTTCATTCCGGTTGGGAGGGCCGCTCCTTCGGGCCATTTTTGTTTTTGGCCTGGTGCATCGTTTTCACGATGTGCGCCAGCAGCGTCACCGCAATCACCAGGCCCACGCCGGCCGCCACCAATTTCGTGTTTCCTTCCAGCAGCGCCCCGCTGGTCAGCAATATCCCTGCGGCAAAGAACAGCGTCAGCGGCAGCGAGATGAGGTAATAAGGCAGAAACGGCGTCCCCGCCATCGCCAGCAGAAAATTCTGGATGACCAGCGGCGGTCCCGGGATGACCCGCATGAGCACAATGAGCCGCGTAAATTCCCCCGGTGGCACTTCAAGGATGCGGTGCCCGCGCTTTTCCAGCATTCGCGCAATCGGCGCGCGCAGCCAGAATTTGCCCACCAGGTAGCCCAGCGGCAGGTTCAACGCCAGCCCGCACAGCGAAAGCAAGGTTCCCTCCACGGTGCCGTAGGCCGCCCCTGCTGCCATATAAAGAAACGACGACGGCACCCCCGCATACGGCAGCAAGGTGAGCGCGAGCACATAAAAGACCGGATTTTTCCCCGCCGCCCATTGCGCCACGTCCTTGAGCTTCGCAAACACCATTGCGGGGGTCATCCCTTGCGCGTGCATTATCGCCAGCCCCGCCAACGCCAGTGCCGCCAGTCCGGCCAGCACCGCGATTTTTCGCGCATGGCGGGCGAAGAAAGCCGAGGGCATCGCTCCACGCTATCAAGTTGCCTGCCGCACTGTCCACGCCTATTCTGGGGTTGTCCGTGGAAACGCCCGCTCCGACCTCTCCCGACGCGAAAAACCGGGCCTTCTGGGCCTGTTTCGTCGTTTTGCTCTTGGGCACGGCGCTGTACACGGGCTGCACCATGGCCGCCTGGGCGGGCACGCCCCTCGGCCAGCGTCCGCAAGGCGAAGCCGCCGCATGGCTCACCGATGGCGAGGCGTTGTTTCAAGGCACCCTGACGCGCGAGCCGTTTTTCCGCGCCCCCGCCTACCTCGCCATCCTGGTCACTTTGCGCGAAGTCGGCGTGCCCTTCGCCCATCTCGCCGCGGCGGCCCGCCTCCTCAATCTTTTCGCCCATCTCACCACCACCGCGCTGGTTGTCGGCATCGGGTTGCATTTTTGGCGCCGCCGCGGCGCCCTCGTGGCGGGCGCGTTGTGGGGCTTTTATCCTCCGGCCGTTTTCCTTGTTTTGCAACCGATGCCGGCGACGCTGGCATTGCTGGTTTGGGTGGGTGGCGCGGCGGCCGCATTGGGCACCGTCTGGCAATCCCCGCTATGGCAGGGTGGTCGAATCAGCCGCCGCCACATCTGGGCCTATCCTTTTGCCGCGGGTTTGGCCTTTGTGCTGGCGGCCTGTCTCTATGCGCCATGGTGGCCGGTCGCGTTGGCGTGGCCCGTCATCGCTTTTTTGCTGGGCCCGGAAAAACCCGCCACCCGGATGTTTTCCGCCGTGACGGGCATGGGCTGCATTGCCGCGGGCTTGATTGGCTTTCAACTCCTCTGGGGCGGTTCCCCGCAACCCTTGTCGGGAGAAGCGCTTTACCGGCTCGCCCGCGCCCTCGAAATCACCCAGCCATGGAACGCGCCCTTGCCGGCGGTCGAATTCAGCGCCGGCGCACCGGGTGCCGATTCCTTGGAGCTCGAGGCGCGCCTTTCCTACCAAGTCCAGACCAATCTGCCGGCGCCGGGTCATGCGGTCATGGACGGCTATTGGTGGCGCGCGGCCATTCACGCCGCCTTGTTTTCGCCGGCGCGTTCCGGTTTGCGCGCCGCCCGCAAGGCCGCGCAGTTTTTTGCCGCGCCCAATTATAGCGCCGGCGCGGATTTTAACCGCGCGCGCGCCGAAGTCGCCTGGTTGAAATACAATCCGCTCAATTGGGGCGTGCTGCTCGCTTTCGGCGTGCTCGGCGTGGTCTTGGGCTGGCGGGTGCCGGCCGCGGGGCTGGCGGTGCTCTTGGCTGCGCTCGTGGCCGTCGGCGGGGTTATCTGGTATCCCACGATGGAGGCCCGCGCGCCGGTCGCGGTCATGCTTGCCCTGTTTTCCGGCGCGTTGCCCGCGATGTCCTGGCTGCGCCCGCGCCGCAACCATTTATGGCTTTTCACCGCCGTGCTGGCGGCGGTCCTGCTGGCGTGGTGGCCGCGGCGCAACAGCCCCGCCGACGCCCTGGCCGCGCGCGACAGCCGCGAGCGCGCGCAGGCCTGCGCCGATTTAAGTCGCTACGATGACGCCCTCGCTGAATTAATCCGCCCGGCCCGCACGTCGCCCTTGTCTTTTTTCGAGCGCGACATGGCGGCGTCCTGGCGCTTCAAGCAGTTGCTGGTGCAGTTGCCCTCCGCGCCTGCCGCCGACGCGCTGGAAAAACAATTGCTGGATAACGGCGACCTCGCCCGCCAGTCGCCCGCCGCGCAATTCCGCTGCGGCGTGTGTCTCTGGCTCCTGCACCGCACCGATGGCGCAACCTATTATTGGGACAGCCTTGGCAACGACCCGGGGTCGTGGGGTGCCGCCGCCCGCCTGGCGCTGGCGGAAAGCGGGCTGGAGACGCCCGCCGAGGCGCAACGTCGTGCCGCCTGGGAAATCGGCGGCAGCCCGCCGCCGCGTGCGGAACTGGCGCCGTTTTTTGCCCTCTTGCACGCGAATCCGGCCAGCGCAAAATCGCCGGCGGCAAACTAAGCCTCAGTTGGCGCGGCGAAATATCAGCGAGCTGGGTTGGCGGCGGCCGCGGCCGAGCCGCCGGGTCAATTCCCATCCCGCCAGCGCGGGCGGTTCGTAATCACCCGGCGCTTCCAACAGCAGCCGTCCTTCTCCGCCCGGGGTGACC
>DASZWY010000248.1:0-4098 GCA_035546135.1 Opitutales bacterium | reverse complement strand
CCCACGCGGTTCGTGTCGAACTGGATGTAGTCCACCGCGCGCGCCTCGATCAATTCGCGGAACCCGTAAAGCGTAAATTCATGCTCGCCGCCCGCAATCGGGATGCGCCCGCATTTTTTCAGTTCCGCGTAGCCGTGGATGTCGTCGGGAATGACCGCCTCCTCGAGCCAGCGCAAATGGAACGGCTCCATCAGCGGCAGCATCCGCTTGGCGTAGTCGAGGTTCCAGCCCATGTAGGCGTCGGCCATGATGTCGATGCCGTCGCCGAGCGTCTCGCGCAGCACGCGCAGCAGCGCCAGGTTTTTCTGCATGCCCTCGGCGCCGTCCACCGGGCCCCAGCCAAAGCGCATCTTCACCGCCTTGTAGCCGTCGGCCTTGTATTTCTTCGCCTCCGCCGCCAGCTCGTCGAGCGGCGTCGAGTAGAGCCGGCTCGCATACACCGGAATTTTCGGCTTCGTGCGCCCGCCCAGCAGGCGGTACACCGGCTGCTTCGCCGATTTGCCCAGCAAGTCCCACAGGGCGATGTCCACCGCGCTGATGGCCACCATGCCGATGCCCTTGCGCCCGAACGCCATCGTCTTGCGGTACATGTGCTGCCACAGAAATTCGATGTCCCACGGGTTCGCGCCCAGCAGCAGCGGCTTCAGGTAAAGGTCCACGACTTGCTTCGTCGCCAGCGGCGACAGCGCCGCGTTGCCGATGCCCACTAGCCCGTTGTCGGTGAAAATCTCCACCAGCAGCCAGCCGTGAAAGGCGAACGTGCCCATCGTCGCCTTCGTCAGCATCGGCGACACGGCGTCCATCGGGTTCGTGCAAAAATGCGGCGGCAGCGGGACCGTCGGGCCCTTCCACTGCACCACGCGCGTGCGGATTTCGGTGATTTTCATGCGGGGGGGGTGAAAACCGCCGATATTAGCCCCGCGGTCCCGCTTGGCAATCGTCGATCTGGCCCGGCGCATCGCCGCCGTTGACAGCTCCGGCCCTCCGCGGATAGATACTCCCCGTGGACTGGAAGGCCCTCGAGCAAACCGTCGTCACCTTTCTCGTCAGCAAAGGCTTCGAGATTGTCGGCGCGATTATTATTTTGGTGCTTGGAGCGTTCGTGGCCGGCCGGCTGGGCCGCTGGGTCGGCGTCTGGCTGGAAAAGCACCGGCTCGAGCCGCCCATCCGCGTTCTTCTCACCCGCGTCGTCAAGCTGCTCGTGTTCGCGCTGGCCGTGGTGCTGGCCCTCGGCCAAATCGGCGTGGCTATCACCCCGCTGGTCGCCGGCCTGGGCGTCGCGGGCGTCGGCGTCGGCCTCGCGATGCAGGGCGTCCTCGGCAATTTCTTCGCCGGCCTGACCATCATTCTCAGCAAGCCCTTTCGTGTCGGCGAATACATTGAATTGCTCGGCGTCGCCGGCCAGGTGACGCAGATCGAGCTGCTCTCGACCCGGCTCCTGCACGCCGACAAATCCATCATCACCATCCCCAATCACAAGATTCTCGGCGAAATCCTGCACAACTACGGCGCCATCCGCCAACTGACGATCAACATCGGCGTCGCCTTCAGCGCGGATCTGTCGCTGGCCGTCAGCACCGCGCGCGAAGTCCTGGCGCACAACCCCCGCGTGCTCAAGGAGCATCCCCCCATCGTCGGCATCACGGCGCTGAACGATTCCTCCATCAATCTCTGCCTCCAGCCCTGGGTCGCCGTCGCCGACTACTGCCCCGCGCAGCTCGAAATCTACGAGGCCGTCATCGCCCAGTTCCGCGCCCGCAAAATCGAGCTTCCCTTCCCCCAGCGCGAAGTGCGGCTCCTCAACCCCTAAGCCATCATCGCACGCCATGAATCCAAAGGTGGACGCGTATATTGGCCGGGCCAAGAACTGGGTCGGAGAATTCACGAGGCTGCGGGCGCTCATCCTCGACTGCGGGCTGACGGAGGAATTGAAGTGGGGCCACCCTTGTTATACGCACGACGGGGCGAACGTCGTGCTCATGCACGGATTCAAGGAGTATTGCGCGCTGTTGTTTTTCAAGGGAGTCCTGCTGAAGGATCCGCAGGGCATCCTCATCCGGCAGACGGAACACGTGCAGGTGCCGCGCCAGGTTCGCTTCGCCAGCGTGGCCGAAATGGTGAAGCTGGAAAAAACGCTGAAAGCCTACATCCGCGAGGCTATCGCAGTGGAAAAGGCCGGCCTGACGGTGAAGCTGAAAACCACGGCGGATTTCAAAATTCCCGAAGAATTTCAAGCCCGGTTGGACCGGAACCCCGCCTTGAAAAAGGCGTTTGCAGCGCTGACCCCGGGACGCCAGCGGGGCTACCTTTTCTATTTTTCTCAAGCCAAGCAATCCGAAACCCGCGCGGCGCGGGTTGAAAAACACACGCGGCGGATTCTCGCCGGCAAGGGGCTGGACGATTAGCAGTGCCGCCAATCCTGCCGGTGCGCGTGATTCAACCGCATGTTGACCTGGCCCAGCCCCGGGTGAACCGCCTTGGTCATACACCTCAACTAAAATCAGGTGTCTTCGGTGTAAAGCGTGGTTTTTAGTGGGGCAAAACGGGGAATCCGATTCCCCACGTTCCGCCGCTTTCGGCAGCTCCTTAACCCCCGCGAAAATCACCTAACTTATTGAACATCAAACTGGCGGAGAGGGAGGGATTCGAACCCCCGGTACCTTGCGGCACACCTGATTTCGAGTCAGGCGCATTCGGCCACTCTGCCACCTCTCCGTTGCGGCAACACCCGTTTTCACCGGGCGCGCCGTCTTCCACCATGCCAAATTCCCTGGCGGCGGCCAAGTCTATAGTTCATTCCTCCTTTTTCAAAATCTTTTTCGCCTTGGCCAGTTCCTTGAGACCGTGCTTGTCCAACCGCGGGTATTTCGGGTGCAGCAGCGCCAGCTCGTGGGCCAGAATTTTTGCCACCGCGAGCCGCGCGACGTATTTGTAATCCGCCGGGATGACGTACCACGGCGCCCATGGCTTGCTCGTCGTCGTCAAAATTTCCGAATACGCGTGGTGGTATTGCTCCCAATAGCGCCGGTCGCGCACGTCAGCGGGGGAGAATTTCCAGTTGCGCGCCGGGTCGTCGATGCGCGCCATGAAGCGCCGCTTTTGCTCCGCGCGCGACAGATGCAGGAAAAACTTCACCACCCGCGTGCCGCTGCGCGCCAAGTGCCGCTCAAACGCGTTGATGTCGTCGAGTCGCGCGCGCCAGAATTCCGGCGGCGGCGCTTCCGGGGCTTTGGCCTGATCGCCCAGCCGTTTGTTGAACGCCTTGAAGCACTTGCGCCCGCTGCCCGCGACCTTCCGCCCATCGGTAATGTCGCCTTCCACGCACGCCGCCGGCAGCCGCTGGAAGCCGATGTATTCCGTGCGCACCCGCGGCACCAGCACTTCCTCGTAATACGAGCGGTTGAACACCCCGATTTCCCCGCGCGCCGGCAGCGGCATCGTGCACCGCCACAAAAAACTGTGGGTCAGCGCGTCGCCCACCGGCGCCGAAAAACTCGTCACATGGCACGACTGCTGGTTGAAGCCGGTCAGCACATGCTTGACGATGCCATCCTTGCCCGCCGCGTCCATCGCCTGCAAAATAATCAGGAACGACCACGTCCGCTCCGCATGGAGCCGGTCGTGCAGGTTGCGCAGCTCCGGCATCACTTCCCCGAGTGTTTCGACGGACTCGTCCTTGTCGCCGAAGCCCAGGTTGGCGTCGGGCCGGTGGTGGCGCAGCGGTTCGTGCGTGCCGGGCAGCACCAGCAAATCGGCGGGGTCAAAGGGCATCCGCTGAAAACTAATCGACCCGCCGCAAAAAGGAAGAAGTAAAAAGTGACGAAACGGCTTTTTTCTAGCGCCTGCACGGCCCGGCGCGATAGAGTGGGGGCAATGTCCGGCGAATTTCGACCAACCTCCGCAGTCTTGACCCCGGGCGGCTACGCGCCGATCAACTTCGCCGCCGCCCTCAATGAGGACCAGCACGCCGCGGTGACCGCCCCGCCCGGGCCCGCGCTCGTGCTCGCCGGCGCCGGTTCCGGCAAGACGCGCACCCTCACCTACCGCGTCGCCTGGCTCCTGCATCAGGGCGTCCACCCGTGGCAGATTCTGCTGCTC
>DASZWY010000247.1:0-1910 GCA_035546135.1 Opitutales bacterium | reverse complement strand
GAGTTTTTGGAGATACTCTTTATAGATGTTGCCGCGCAGGCTTTGGAAATACGGGCCGTATTTGTCGTCGGCCTCGGGGCCCTCGTCCCAGTTCATGCCGAGCCAGCGCAGGCCGTCGAAAATGACCTGCAGGGCCTCGGGCGTGTTGCGCTCCTTGTCGGTGTCCTCGATGCGCAGGACGAAAGTGCCGCCGGTGTGGCGGGCGTAGAGCCAGTTGAAGAGGGCGGTGCGGGCGCTGCCGATATGGAAAAATCCGGTCGGGCTGGGCGCGAAACGGACGCGGACGGGGGAGGTGGACATGGCGGAAACCGGCCATGCTGACAGTCCCCGCGAAAAAGGCAAACTACCAGATGTTGACCAGGTCGGCGGGGGCGCGGCGCATGGGGGCGCCTGCGGGGACGTCGAAGGCGGCCCAGAATTCGGGGAGGTTGGAGAGCGGGCCGTTGACGCGGAATTTGTCGGGCGCGTGCTCGTTGGTGAGGACTTGCTTGCGGAGATCCTCCGGGCGCTGGTTCATGCGCCAACTGGCGGCGTAGCTGATGAAGAAGCGCTGGGCGGGGGTGAAGCCGCCGATGGGGCCGGTGGGTTTGGCGGCGAGCGCCTTTTGGAAGGCAATCCAGGAGATTTTGAGGCCGCCGAGGTCGGCGATGTTTTCACCCTGGGTGACTTCGCCGTTGAGGTGCAGGCCGTCGAGCACGGTGTAGGCGTCGAACTGCTTGACGATGGCGGCGGCGCGTTCCTGAAAGCGCTTGGCGCTCTCGGGCGTCCACCATTCCTTGAGGTTGCCATGGGCGTCGAAGTGGCGGCCTTCGTCGTCGTAGCCATGGGTCATTTCGTGGCCGATGGTTGCGCCGATGGCGCCGTAGTTGACGGCGTCGTCGGCGGCGGGGTCGAAGAACGGCGGCTGGAGGATGCCAGCGGGGAAGACGATCTCGTTGAAGCTTGGGTCGTAGTAGGCGTTGACGGTCGGCGGGGTCATCCCCCACTCCGTGCGGTCGACGGGCTGGCCGATTTTGGCGAGGTCGCGGCGGGCGTCGAATTCGCGGGCCTTGAGGACGTTGCCGGCGTAGGACGCGCGGTCGAGGGCGAGCTTCGAGTAATCAATCCACTTGTCGGGATAGCCGACCTTGACATTGAGGGCGTCGAGCTTTTGGAGCGCGGCGGCACGGGTGGGGTCGTCCATCCAGGTGACGGCCTGGATGCGCTCGCGCAGGGCCGTGCGGAGATTGGCGACAAGTTCGAGGATGCGCGCCTTGGCCTCGGGCGGGAAATATTCCTTCACGTAGAGCTGGCCGAGGGCCTCGCCAGCGTTGCGGTCAATGGTCATGAGCACGCGCTGCCAGCGTTCGCGCAGTTGCTGGGCGCCGGTGAGGATGCGGCCGTTGAACTCGAAATCCTCGTTGACGAACGGCGTGCTGAGGTACGGCGCCATGGAATCGAGCAGCTGCCAGCGCAGGTAGGCCTTCCAGTCATCGAGCGGCGTGGAATTGATAAGCGCGTTGAAGGCGCTGAAAAATTCCGGCTGGCCGACATCAATGGCGGACGGCGGCGGGAGGCCGAGGGCCTGGAAATACTTTTGCCAGTCGAATTGCGGCGTGAGTTTCCACAAATCATCCGCCGTCTGCTTGTGGTAATTCGCCAGCGGGTCGCGCAAGTCGGCATGGGTGCGGGAGCCTTGGGCGAGGGCGGTTTCGATGCGCATGACCGCGGCGGCATGGGCCTGAGCAACGTCGGGGGCTTCGCCGGCGAGGCCGAACATTTTCGCGAGGTGCGCGACGTATTGGGCGCGAATCTGCTTCGAGTGGTCGTCGTCGCGGAAATAATAATCGCGGTCGGGCAGGCCGAGGCCGGACTGGCCGGCGCCGGCAATTTCCAGCGAACTGTCGCCCGGGTCGGCCTCGTTGGAGAAA
>DASZWY010000246.1:0-3065 GCA_035546135.1 Opitutales bacterium | reverse complement strand
GCTCGCCGGCGCCAGCGGCCGCCCGCGCTTCACCCGCGCCGCCCTGCGCTCGATTTACGGCCGCAGCCGCGGCATCCCGCGCCTCGTCAATTCGCTGTGCGACAAGGCGCTCCTCGCCGCCTACGCGCGCGATTCCGAGGAAGTCAACTGGTTCGACGTCCGCCGCGCCATTCGGGACCAGCAGCAGTTGGATTGACGGGCACGCTGCGCTCCACCCCGGTCTCCTTTGGGCTTTTATTGGGTGGGGGCATGCACTAGACTATGAGGGCGCTCGGTCCCCTGCCGCTTCTTTCTTCATCGCCATGAGTCTCATCAGTGATGCCTTGAAAAAAGCCGAGCGCGACCGGCAGGCCGCGCAGGCCGGGGCCTCGACTCCGCCGCCGCCCGAATCGAAACTCACGCTCGCGGCCAAATCCGCGCCTCCGTCCGCGCCAGTCATCGCGCCTGCTCCGGCAATCCCGCCACCCCCCGCCAGGGCTGAGCCCGAGTTGGCGGCGACCGATGCGCCGCGCCCGGTGAAAGGCCGCCCGCTGATGTTCGCCGCCGCGGGTCTTGTCGTCTTGCTGGTCGCTGGCGCCGGCTATTACTTTTTCGTCATGGGCGGAAGCGCCCCGGAAACTCCGCCGCCGGTCAAGGTTGCGCAGGCCGCCACGCCGAAGGCTCTGAACCCATCGCCGGTCGCCGAGAGCAAGCCGAGTGCCCCGACGCCGCCCCCGGCGAAATCCGTGACGCAAAGTCAGCCGCCGATTGCCGCAGCGCCAAAACCTCCGGCTGCTTCCGCCACTCCTGAGGCCCGGCGCCCCATCGCCGAACCGCCCGCGCCGGCCCCCGCCAAGCCGGAGCCGCTGATTAATCTCGAACCCGTCGCACCAAACCCTGAAACAGCGGCACCAACTCCCGTTCCTACAGCACCGCCGCCAACGCCGGAACCGGTGATTGCGGCAACTCCCCCGCCTGCGCCGCCGGCTCCGGCGCCTGTCGCCACCCCTCCGCCGACGTCGGTTGTGGAAGTGACACCTCCTTCACCGGCGCCTGTGGCAAGCCCGCCTTCTGCTCCTGTGCCTGAACCGATTGCCTTCACGCCGCCTCCGACGCCAACACCGCCGCCCATGGCTGCGAATACTCCTCCGACATCCGCGCCCGTCACCACTCCTGCACCGCCGCCGGCGACCGTCGCGGCCACGACGGCACCCAAGCCCGTCATTGGCCCGAATCCCGCCGCCCAGATTTTCGTGGACCAGATGGTGCTCAATGGCGTGGTGCTCGGCGGCCCGCAATCGCAACGCATCCTGGTCAAGGGCGTCGGCTATGGCCGGGGCGATATCGTGAACCGCGACTTGAAGCTCAAGCTCGCCGCGGTGCAGCCGCACGACATTATTTTTGAGGATGAGTCAGGAATCCAATACCACAAACGATACTAACCCGAAGCCCCGGTTGCAAATTTCGCGCCAGCCCGCGGAGGCGCCGGCGGAATCGGGTACGCCCGCGTCGCCGTCCTCCGGCGCGGAGTTGCCGCGCTTTTCCTTCTCGCGCAAAAAACGCGCCGAGGAGGCCCCGGCCGTTCCCGTGGAGCAAACCGAAACGCCGCCGCCCTCCGCCACACAGCCCCCGCTGAAACGCCCGCCGCCCGGAGCGCACCTCACCCCCACGCAGCCCCCGGCGGATATGCCTGTGCCGCTGACGCCGGTGAAGCCTGGCGTCACCCCCGCGCCTTTTGCGAAAAAGCCCGCGCCGGCCCGCACCCATTGGGGCATGATGACGGCGCTGCTGCTGCTGCTCGTGGTGGCCGCCGGCGAAGCCTACATCATTTTCGCCATGCACGACGAAACCGCCGCAGCCAACAGCACCAAGCCGCCGCTGCTCGTCACCAACGTCAACGGCAAGCCCTACGAAGTCGTCAACGACGGCGCGGAGCCGCCGACGCCCGCCTACGGCTTCCTGCTGAATTTCTCGCCGCAAATTGCCTCGGGCGGCGACCCGCGCCTCTTTTTCGACAGCAAGACCTACCGCATCGGCGAAATGGTCGCCCCGCAATTCGGGCTGAAATGGACGCGGATTGACGACCAAAACCGTGAACTTGAATTCACCGACCGGCAGGGCCGCCGCTACGTCAAAAAGTTTTAGCGCTCAGGGCTTGTACCACTGCCCGCCAATTTTCACGAAGACCACCTGCGGCTGGTTCTGAATGGGCGTGGCGAGCGCGAACACCGCCCGGGTGCCGTCCTCCTCCAGCACGGGCGTCCGGTCCTTGACCGCCTCCAATTCCTCCAGGTTGAGCGCCACATCGGCGTCGGCGTTGGGCCGTTCCCGGAGCACTTCGCCCAGCTGGTCCGGGGGCAGGTTTTTCCCACGCGGCTGCAGCACCTGGACTTCCGCCGGCGGCATCAGCTTGACGATTTCCGTGAAGTCCTGCTTGCGGTAAACCGCGATGGCGTGCGCAATGAACTCCTGGAGCGCCGGGGGCGCCGGCTGGCCGGTGACCGCCACCGGCGCGGGCGGCGCTTCGTCCGCCGAGTCCGCATTCTGCCGCCATTGATAAACGCCGTAAGCCACGGCCCCGACGAGCAATACAACGTTGAACACGCGGTTATATCGCATGGCCCATGCTAGCGCAGATACCAATTGCCGTCAATTTTGATGAAGGTGATGTTGCCCGGGGTGCCGGCTTGAGCATCGGGCTTGCCCGGCCCGGTGACTGCGGTATCCAGCTTATAAGTGGCCTGGGTGCCGTCTTCGTTCATCGCGGGAGCCTGGTCCTGCACGGACCTCAGCCCCTGAAGCAACTGGTCCATCTTGCTCGCGACGTCGGGCATCTGGCGGTAATGGTTGGCGATGTCCTCGATGGACGTCGCCTGGCCGGAGTCAATCATCCGCTTGATGGCGTCCGGCGGCATGATGGTTTGCACCAGGCTGGAGATGTCTTGTCCTTCCAGAAAATGGATGGTCGCGGCCACGCAGGTTTTCAAATCCGACTGCGGCCCGGCCACAAACACCACCCCCTCGGTGGACGGCCCTGGCGTGGCGCCAGCCGCCGCCGGCACCGCCGCCACCACGGGCTTGGCGAC
>DASZWY010000245.1:0-2683 GCA_035546135.1 Opitutales bacterium | reverse complement strand
GCCCAAGGCGGTCGCGAATTTCACCGGCCTGATTGAAAAAGGCTACTACAACGGCATCATTTTCCACCGCGTCATCCCGCAGTTCATGCTGCAAGGCGGCGACCCCACGGGCACGGGCATGGGCGGCCAATCCATCTGGGGGCGGACGTTCGAGGACGAATGCCGTCCCGACGTGAAATTCAACCGCAAGGGCTTGCTCGCCATGGCCAATGCCGGACCCGGCACCAACGGCAGCCAGTTCTTCATCACCACGGCGGAAACGCCCTGGCTGCATATGAAGCACACGATTTTCGGCGAAGTGGTGAAGGGCTATGATGTGGTCGAAAAAATCGAGAAAACCCCCACGGACATGCAGGACCGCCCGCGCCAAAAGCAGGAGATTGTGAAGGCGACGGTCAAGAAGGGCTGACGTGGCCACGATTGTTGCCCTGCATGGCTTCACCGGCGGTGGCGGAGATTTTGCGCCGCTGGCGGAGGCGCTGCCGGAATATGATTGGGTGACACCGGATTTGCCCGGGCATGCGCCGGACCCGGCCGTGGCCGGCGCGCCGGGCGATGATTGCACACTTGAGGACAGCCTGCGCTATCTTGATGTCGCGCTCGCCGAAAAACCGGACAAGCCCGTGGTGCTGCTCGGTTACTCACTCGGCGGTCGGCTGGCGATACGCTTTGCGCAGGCACAGCCCGGGCGGATTGCCGCGCTGGTGCTGGTGGGGACCTCGCCCGGGATTGAAAATGCCGCGGAACGCACCGCGCGGAAGGCGGATGACAACCGGCTCGCGGAGAAAATTCTCGCAAAAGGCGTGACGGCGTTTCTCGACGAGTGGCAGCGGCGGCCGTTGATTGCCACACAAGCGCGCCTGCCCGCAGCGTGGCGCACAGCGATGCAGGAGCGGCGGTTGCAACGGCGCGAGGAAGGCCTGGCGGCGAGTTTGCGGCAGTTTGGCCAAGGCGTGCTGGAACCCGCCTGGGCGCTTTTGGCGAAGTTGCGGATGCCAGTGTTGCTTGCCGTGGGGGCGGAGGATGAAAAATACGTCGCCGAAAACCGAGCGATGCAAACACGGTGCCCGCACGCCGAATTGTTCATCGTGCCCAACGCCGGACACCTGGCCCACCTCGAAAACCGCGACGCCTTTGCCGCAGGCCTGCGGCAGTTCCTCCAAAAAATCAAGTGAGCTTTTGATAGGCCGCGGCATCGAGCAGCTTCGCGGCATCGGCGGCATTTGCGATGCGCACCTTGAGCATCCAGCCGCCGCCATACGGCACCTGATTGACCAGCTCCGGCATGGACTCGAGGGAGGAATTGGCTTCGATGACCTCGGCGGCCACGGGCATATACAAATCCGACGCGGCCTTGACCGATTCGACGACGCCGAACGTCGCGCCGGCGGAAAATTTTGCGCCGGCCTTGGGCAGCTCGACATAGACGATGTCGCCGAGGCTTTGCTGGGCGTAGTCGGTGATGCCGACCAGGGCCGTGCCGTCGGCAGACAGCTTCAGCCATTCGTGTTCCTTGGTGTAGCGGAGGTCGTCGGGAACGGAGGACATCGGGAAGGGAGAAGTAAGAAGTAAAAATTAAAAAGTCGAAGACAAAATCTGGCGATTTGAAGTTTGAAAAAAGCGGCAACGTCCGTGAAACCCTTTACCGCGGAATTTTATGCAGCGGCGGCTTGGCCAGGCGGAGAGGAATCGCGGTGCCGCGGATGTCCACGGTGAGCGAGGCGCCGGAGTCGAGCGCGGCGCGGGCCACCAGCGCGCTGCCGATGGGTTGGTTAAGGATGGGCGAGAGCGTGCCGGAGAGGATTTTGCCCACCGGGCGGCCATCGGCGCTAACCACCATGTCGGCGCGGGCCATGCGGCGGTCGTCGAGGACAAAGAAAATGACGCAGCGGGCGGGTTTGGCGGCGGTTTCGGCTGCCAGGGCATCGCGTCCGATGAAGCCGCCGGGTTTGTCGAGCTTCACGGCCCAACCGAGGCCGGCCTGAATGGGCGAGATTTCGCGGCTGATTTCGTGGCCATAAAGGGGCAGGCCGGCTTCGAGGCGCAGGCTGTCACGCGCGCCCAGCCCGCAGGGTTTCAGGCCAGCAGGGGCGCCGGCTTCCAGCAGGGCGTCGGCAAAGGCCTCGGCTTGATCGGGAGGGAGGTAGAATTCAAAGCCATCTTCGCCAGTATAGCCGGTGCGGCTGGCGAGAAGGGGAACACCCGCCAGGACGATTTCGACAAAGCTGAAGCGCGGCACGTCGGCAAGACGCACATTGGCGGGGGCCAAGCCGGCGGCGATTTCGACCGCCCGCGGTCCTTGCAGCGCAAGCTGGGCGTATTTGGCTGAGGCATCCTTGAACTCGCAATCGAACTTGGCCGCCTGGGTCTTAAGCCAGGCGACATCACCAGGGGTGTTGCCGGCATTTAGACAGAGGAGGAAGTCCTGGGGGCCGGTGCGGTAGACGATAATGTCGTCCACGACGCCGCCATCCGGGGCGCAAAGCAAGGTGTAGCGCGCGCGACCGACCGCAAGATCGGCGAGGCGGTTGGTGGCAACATAGTCGAGGAATTCGAGGGCCTGGGGGCCGGAAACCAGCGCTTCGCCCATATGCGACACATCGAACAGGCCGGCGGCGGTGCGGGCGGCCTTGTGCTCCTCGATAATGCCCGTGTATTGGACGGGCATTTCCCAGCCCGAAAA
>DASZWY010000244.1:0-2090 GCA_035546135.1 Opitutales bacterium | reverse complement strand
ATGCAGGCGCGCCAGATGCTTGGGGTTAAGACACCGCTGAGGGCGATTTCTTAGGGATATTTGCGATTTTTGATTTTCGCCCGGTTCCGGCGAGAGTAATCGGGCGGCAGGCTGGGTTTGACAAATGTTTTGCAAGGCAGCGTCAGGCCGGAAATCCTCGCGCCGATGCCTCGAATCGCGGTCCTGAACGTCGTCGGGCTGACGGAACGCCTCCTCCACAGCGGGCGCCTGCCGCGGCTGGCCGCTTTTGCCGAGAAGCATGGCCAGCGGCGGGTGCGGCCGGCCTTTCCGGCTGTTACCTGCACCGCGCAGGCCGCCTACCTGACGGGCCGTTTGCCGCGCGAGCACGGCATCGTCGCCAACGGCTGGCATGACCGCGACCTCGCCGAACACCAATTTTGGAAACAATCCAACCGCCTCGTGCAAGCGCCCAAAATCTGGCACGCATTGCAGACCGTCCAACCCGGCGCCACGGTTGCGCAGTTGTTCTGGTGGTTCAACATGCACGCCGATGTGGATTTCAGCATCACTCCACGACCGCTTTATCCCGCCGATGGGCGCAAGGTTTTTGACATCCACACCCAGCCGATGGGCCTGCGCGAGGAACTCAAAGCCGCGCTGGGTGAATTTCCCTTTCCACAATTCTGGGGGCCAGCCGCCGGGCGGCCGTCGTCCGACTGGATTGCCGCGAGCGCGCGCTGGGTCGAGCAAAGGCATGCGCCGACGCTCAATCTCATTTATCTGCCGCATCTCGATTATGCGCTGCAAAAACTCGGGCCGGACCCGGTACAGCCGAGGGTCGCGGCAGCCCTGGCCGAGATTGACGAAATCGCCGGCGGCCTCGCGGAATTTTTTGCGCAACGCGGCGTCCGGGTGATCATGCTCTCTGAATATGGCATCACCCCCGTGTCCCGGCCGGTGCATCTGAATCGCGTGCTGCGCAGCAGGGGCTGGCTCAGCATCAAGAATGAGCTCGGCCGCGAAACCCTCGACCAAGGCGGCAGCGCGGCCTTTGCCATCGCCGACCATCAAATCGCACATATTTATGTGCGTTCGCCCGAGCTGCGGCCCGCGGTGCGCGCTGCCCTGGCCGCCACGCCCGGGGTCGAACGCGTGCTCAACGCCGAAGAGCTGCGCGCCGCCGGGCTCGACCACCCACGCAGCGGCGACCTGCTCGCCGTGGCCGCGCCGGACGCCTGGTTCACCTATTATTACTGGGAGGACGACGCCCGCGCCCCGGATTTCGCGCGCACCATCGATATTCACCGCAAACCCGGCTACGACCCGTGCGAGTTGTTCCTCGACCCGGCGTTGCGCGCGCCGAAGTTGAAAATCCTCGCCAAGTTGCTGAAGAAAAAATTGGGCTTCCGGATGCTGATGGACGTGATTCCACTTGATGCGACCCTTGTGCGTGGTTCGCATGGCCGCGTGCCGGAAGACCCGCTCGACTGGCCGGTATTGCTGGGCTGTGTCGCGGCGAATGACGCTCCCTTGGCCGCCACTGGCGTTTACCACGAATTGGGTGGCGCATTGGGTTTGTGACAATTTCGACACCTCTGGGAATGTCCGCCAAATGAGGATTGCCAGGCGGATGACATGGGATACTTTTATGCCATTGCCTATTGACCGTGAAAAATATGCGCTAATTTAATCCCGCGATGAAATCAAAACGCCGCCAGCCAGCCCAACGCCGCTCCCAGCCGGCGGCCCGCGCCAAAACAGCCAAAAAACGCCGCCAGCCGGCCTCGCGTCCGGCCGCAAAATCAGCCACCCGGTTGAAAGCGGCCAAAACACGCACCAACCCCGGAAACGAGCGTGGCCCGGTTCGGGGCTTTGCACCCATGGCTTTCGCCGCGGGGCTGACCTATTATGTGCAGTGCCCCATCGTGATTCCCTGGATGTGCGATAAGGTCACTTCCGTTGCCGGCCAGGGCGTCAGCTTGTGGTGCGGGTCGGATGTCGTGGCGGACCTCACCAGCCAGATTCCGAACAATAGTTGCCCGGGAAGCACAGCCTACCATGGCAAGCTGCGCTACCATCTGCTGTGCTTTGCCGCGCTATGGACGGCGTTGCCCGGCAATTGGCTGGCG
>DASZWY010000243.1:0-24411 GCA_035546135.1 Opitutales bacterium | reverse complement strand
CTATCCGTGGATTTTCCGCGAACTCCGCGCCGGCCTCGAAGGCCGCCCGCCGCCGCCACCGCCAAGTCTGGCCGAGCGTTGGGGCCTGCTGCTGCGTTACACCGACGAACGCCTCGCGCTTGAAAGCCGCGACCCGGCCACCGCCAGCCTCAGCGGCCTGCGGGCGATTTTCAAAAGCATGGTCAAGGACCTGCCGGAAGCGGCCGCGTTGCGCTGCGCGCTCGAACGCGTCAAAACCCGCGCCGATTTGGGTGAAATCGCCGAGAACCATTTGCAGAAACATCGCCAGTGTGCTGGTTCTTCGTGCTCGGCTGCTTGTTAAAACCCCCCTCACGAGAAACCAAGAACCAAGAACCAAGAACTAGGAACTAGGAACTAAAGCACTCTCCCCCACGGCGGTGGGCAGCATCGCAGCGTCCTTCATCCCGTGGATGATTTTCTTGTCCGCCGGGCAGAACGTCGCCAGCGCCCCGCCAATGTGCACCTGGTCGTCGCGGATGAGGTAGAACGGCGTCAGCCGCAGCCGTCCTTCCATTTCGTAAAGCTGCCCCTCGGGGTTGTATACCGGGTGCTTCAGGCGCATCGGCTTGCGATACTCCTGCAGGACGTGCAACGTGCGCGGGGCCATTTCCATCGCGTGGCGGATGGCGGCGAGCCACTCGTCGCGCGGCACGTCGCTGCCGAGCACCACCGAACGCGCGCCCCACGCCGTCTCATGGAAACCGCTGACTTTTAAAATCAAATTGCGCTCCTTTTGCGAAGCCTCGGCGAGTTGTTCCCAACGGTGGATGGGTTTGCCGCCGACCCACGGGGCGTCCAGCACCGCATTGGGTGGCAATTCAACGGGGTCCACCACCCACGAACGCGGCACCAGTTTTTTCAAAATCGGCCACGAGCCGCGCGGTAGGTTCTCGCGCCAGAAATCCTCCAGCTGCGGGTGATGCAGCAGCGCCTGCGTCAGCTTTTCCTCCTGAAACGCGCGCATCGGCGGCGTCACCACCACCTCGCCGGCCTCGGCGGCGGTGAGGATAAAGTCGGCGGTGCGCACATTGGCCAGGTCGAACAATTCGAAGAAGCGGTAAAGCACGTCAATCTGCTCCGGGTTGCCGTCCACCGGCGCGCAGAGCGTGTGGCCCAGCGGCATGATCTCCGTTGGATGCAGCACGTGGACGCGGTGGCCGCGCTCGCGCAGCCGCGCGGCAATCCAGGTGAACTCCGGCAGATACGTCGCCGCTTCGTCGCTGACGACGATGGCGATGAACGGCTCGGCTTTCTTGGGCGCGAGCGCGGCCAGTGTCGCGTAAAACTCCTCGAGCAGCAAATCGTTCGCGCCGACCACGCCCGCGCCGGGCTGGTCGTACAGGCGGTTCAAAAACGCCGTCAGCCCCAGGCCGCCGGGCACCGCGTCAATTTCCGTCAGCGCAAAGCCCTCCTCGGTCAGCAGCAGGTCGGGCCGCAGGACATTGGGCAATTTGTTTTTTGTGGACGGATGGCGTTGGTGCGCGATGAGGCGCTCCGGCTTGCCGCGGTCGAGGTAGCCCGCCACCCACGGCGCAAACAATTCGCGGTTGCGCAGCAAATTTTTCCCCTGCCAGGAGCGCGTGTAGAGCACTTCCAGCGCGCGCATGAAGGCCAGGCACGCCTCGCCGATGCGCTCCAGCTCGGCAAACTGCGCGGGCGACACCGGCCACGCCGTGGGCGACAGCCGCCAGGTCTTGTCCTGAAACAGCGGCTGGCGCGCAAACGTGTCGCGCAGGAAATCATGGGCCAGAGGTTCCATCGGTGGAAGCGGTGAATCTAACCATCCCGCGCGGTTCGGGCAAGCGCGCATCGCAATCCCCGATGTTGCATTTTCGCAACGCTCACGGATGATGGTCGGTTGTCGGAACGGCTCATCCCCCATGTCCTCTCATTCCCCAGCCAACCGTGGCCGGCGCATCGGCCTGACCGGCGGCATGGGCTGCGGCAAAAGCGCCGCGGCGGGAATTTTCCGCGAGCTGGGCTGGGGCGTCCTTGAAAGCGATGTCATCGTGCGCGAACTCTGGGACACGGACGAAGACTTGAAGCAGGCCGCGCTTAAACGGTGGGGCCTGAAGATTTTGGAGCCGAATGCCGAAGGCAAAATCTCCCGCCGCAAAGTCGCAGAAATTGTCTTTGCCGAGGCCGGGGAACTCGACTGGCTGGAAACCGGCCTGCATCCGAAGGTCCGGGCACGCTGGCAGGCGGTCATTGCCGCCGAGCCCCGCAAAGACTGGGTGGTCGAAATCCCCCTCCTCTTTGAAAAAAGCCTTGCCTCCGGGTTCGATTTCACGCTTTGTATAGCCTCCAGCCCCTCTCTCCAGGCCAGCCGCCTGGCCGCCCGGGGGCTTTCCCCATCCGAAATTGCCGCGCGGCAGGCCCGCCAGTGGACCTTGCCCCAAAAGATTGAGCGGGCGGATTGGGTGGCGCTGAATGATGGCTCCCTGGATTTTCTGCGCCGCCAACTGGTTTATTTCATTTCCGGGCTTCGTCCAACGAACCTTTAACCCGTCTTCCTTTTTCCGCCCGCCGGGGCGGCACGATATAATTTCTGCAACTATCGAGCGTTTTGTGGTTTAACCATTCAGGCTCCTTCCGTTGGAGCCTGGCTCAATTGCTCGAGACGGCGCTAGTGCGCGCCGACCCCTCTTTTTTACTACTATGACTGATTCGGATGATATTTCCGCCGAGGCCCCTAAACGCCGCGGCCGCCGCCTCAAACCCGCCAGCTTGAGCAAGCCTGCCGCCGCCGAAGATTCCGGCGACGCCGAGGCCAAGCCCGCCAAGCGCGGCCGTCGCGGCAAGGCCGCCAGCGAAGCGCCCGGCGATACCAGCGATCGTCCCGCGCCCGTTCGCGAGGAAGCTCCGCCCCCGGCATCTTTCAGCACTAGCGACGACGACCTCCACGAATCTCCCCGGCGCACCGAGGAGCCCCCGCAGGCGGAAGCGCCTCCTCCGCCTTCGCCCGAAGCCGCTGAGGGCCAATCTGGCCCTGGCCCGCAAGGTGATGGACATCAGCCTCGCCATGGCGACCAACACCCCCAGCAGGGTTACCGCGGCGACCGTGGCTATGGCCATGGTGGCGGCGGTGGTGGACGGCCTTGGGACAAACCGTGGAAGCAGCAGGGCAAATTCAACCGCGATTTCAAAAAGAACAAATTCGGCAAACCGTATCCGCCGCAGGGCGGGGGAGGGTATAATCCCGGCCACAAGCCGCCGCCCCCCCAACAATTCAAGCCCAAGGTCTACGGCACGCCCAAGCGCGGCACGGATATTGATGTCGGCAGCCTGCAACTCGGCGAGTTGCCCGTCTGGGAGCCGCTGCGCCAAATCGAGGAAATAGACCGCATGGGCGCAGAGGCCACCGCCGCCGGCGGCAAGCCCCTCGATTTCAACGAGATTTACGTCCTGACGCTGAATGAACTCGAGGAGCTCGCCCATCAGGCCGGCTTGACCGTGCCCCCCGTGCCGACCCGCCGGCAACTCATCCGCGATTTGCTCAAGGACCACCGGACCAAGGAAAAGCCCATCAAGCTCACCGGCTTGCTGGACCTCCTGGATAACGAACATGGCGTTCTCGCCTACGCGGTGGACAACTACCGCCTGCGCGGCTTGAGCTGCTTCATGCCGCAGCGCCTGATTGACCACTGGGGCCTGCGCCGCGGCCACGAAGTCGAAGTCTGGGCCCACCCCCCCCGCGACGGTGAAAGCTGTCCCTACGCGCTCAAAGTCATCAGCGTCAATGGCCGTCCGCCGGAAGATGTCGCGCACATCACGCCCTTTACCGAGCTGACCCCGTATTATCCCACCGACCGTTTCCTGCTCGAAACGGCCGCCGATGCCAAATGGGACAACAATTCCATGCGCATCGTGGACCTGCTCACGCCGGTCGGCCTGGGCCAGCGCGGTCTCATCGTCGCGCCGCCACGCACGGGCAAAACCGTGCTCATGCAGGGTATCGCCAGCTCCATCCGCCAGAACCGTCCCGAAGTGCCGATGATCATCCTGCTCGTGGACGAGCGCCCCGAGGAAGTCACCGACTTCCGCCGTTCCGTGCAAGGCGCGGAGGTCATATCCTCGACCTTTGACGAACCCGCCGAAAGCCACGTCCACGCCGCGGAAATGGTGATTGAAAAGGCGCGGCGCATGGTGGAATACGGCCACCACGTCGTCATCCTGCTCGATTCCATCACCCGCTTGGCGCGCGCGTACAACACGCTCATGCCCAGCAGCGGCAAAATCCTCTCCGGCGGCGTCGAGGCCAGCGCGCTGCAAAAACCCAAGCGCTTTTTCGGCTCGGCGCGCAACATCGAGGGCGGCGGCAGCCTCACCATCCTCGGCACCGCGCTCGTCGAAACCGGCAGCAAGATGGACGAGGTGATATTCGAGGAATTCAAGGGCACCGGCAACATGGAACTCCACCTTGACCGCGCGCTTTCCGACAAGCGCATCTTCCCCGCGCTCAGCTTCGAGAAAAGCGGCACGCGCAAGGAGGAATTGCTCTACCACAAGGACGAGCTCCAAAAAATTTATTCATTGCGTCGAGCCATGAAAGGTATACCTTCAACCGAAGCGATGGAGATGCTGATCACCCGCGTGAAGAAAACCAAATCGAACGCGGAATTCCTGGTCAGCCTCAACCGCTGATTTCTACCCTCTCTTAACCCCCCAACCGACCCCTTGCGGCTTCAAACGGTGACCTCCGCTGACGACTTCGTACTCCAACTCATCCAGGACAAAGGCCTTGTGACGGCCGAGGCCGTGGCTTCGGCCCGCGGCCAAATCAAGCCCGAGACCCCCTCTGACCAGGTGGATTCGGCGACCTTGGATGTGCTGATCCAAAGCAATAACTTGTCTGAAGAGGACATTTACAAGGCCCTCAGCAAGGAATTCAACATGGAGGTGGTCAGCCTCGCCGAAGTGCGGCCGGGGGAGGACTTGCTCAAGCTCGTTTCCCGCGAGCAGGCGATGCGCTACAAGGCCTTCCCGCTGAACCTCGACGGCAAGCAGCTCGACCTCGCGATTTCCGACCCCCTCAACGTTGATGCCATTGACAGCTTGAGCAAGCTGCTCAACGTCACCATCACGACCTACCTCGCCAGCCCGCAGGCCATTCAGGAGGCCATTGACGAGCATTACGGCGTTCCCGCCACCAACCAATACGGCGACCTTTTTGACGAAGCCGTCCCGGCGAGCACCGCCGCCACGGGGGGCGATGCCGCCAAGGCCAAGGCGGCGGCCGAGGCCGAAGCGCCCATCATCAAGTATGTGACGATGCTTATCTCCGAAGCCGTCAAACGCCGCGCCTCGGATATTCACCTGGAGCCGCTGGAAAAACGCTTCCGCGTCCGCTACCGCATTGACGGTGTGCTGCTCGAGGTTGAGAACCCGCCCAAGCGCCTGCAGCCCCCCATCGTTTCGCGCCTCAAGCTGATGGCCAACGTCAGCCTCGCGGAAAAGCGCATCCCGCAGGACGGTCGCATTCAGTCCAAGGTTGGCGGCAAGGACATTGACTTGCGCGTCTCCGTGCTCCCGACCGTTTACGGCGAAAGCATCGTCATGCGAATCCTCGACAAGGAAGGCCTTAAGCTCGGCCTGCCCGAGTTGGGCTTCTTCTCGGACGACCAGGCGGTTTTCGAGCGTATCATCGGCATGGCCGACGGCATCTTCCTCGTCACCGGCCCCACCGGCTCTGGCAAGTCCACCACGCTTTATTCCGCGCTCAACTTCATCAATCATCCCGACAAGAAAATCATCACCGTCGAGGACCCGGTCGAGTACCAAATGGCCGGCATCAACCAGGTGCAGGTGCGCCGCGAGGTGGAAATGACTTTTGCCCGCGCCCTGCGCGCCATGCTCCGCCAAGCCCCGAACATCATCATGATCGGGGAAATTCGCGACTATGAAACCGCCGAAATCGCCATCAACGCCTCGCTTACGGGCCACATGGTGTTCTCGACCCTTCACACCAACGACTCCGCGAGCGCCGTCACGCGCCTGGTGGACATCGGGGTGAAGTCCTTCCTCGTTTCCGCGTCGCTGCGCGCCGCGCTGGCCCAGCGCCTGGTGCGCAAGGTCTGCTCGCAATGCAAGAAGCCCTACGTCCCCGAGCAGAAGGAGCTGATGAGCATCGGCCTCAATGAAGTGCAGGCCGCCCAGGCCACCTTCATGAAGGGCGAAGGCTGCCAGCGTTGCAACGGCATCGGCGCCCGCGGCCGCATGGGGCTCTTCGAGCTCTTTGTCATCAACGAGGAAGTCCAGCAGATGATTTACGAAAACCGCACCCTCGTCGAACTGCGCCAGAAGGCCCGCGAACTCGGCATGCGCACCATGCGCGAAGACGGTATCCGCAAGATCACCAGCGGCCTTACCACCATTGACGAGGTTGTTTACGCCACCATGGCTTGAGCCGGCGTGATTGCCGACCATTGAGGACCGCCGCGATGAGCTACGAAATGAACGACCTTCTCAATCTGATGGTGGACGTCGGCGCCTCCGACCTTCACCTGCAGGTTGGCCAGGCGCCGACCCTGCGCCTGGCCGGCGGCATGTCGCCGGTGGACGGTCCCAAGCTCACGCCGACCGACACGGAGCAGCTCATGCGCTCCATCGCCTCCGACCACCACCAGCAAAAGGCCAAGCAAATCGGTTCGGCGGATTTTGCCTTCGCCTTCATGGAAAAGGCGCGCTTCCGCGTCTCCGTCCTCAAGGCCAAGGGCAATTACGGCATGGTCCTGCGAATGATTCCGCACAAGATGTTCGCGCTGCGCGACCTTGGCCTGCCCGATCGCATCAAGGACCTCCTCGTGCGCCCGCGCGGCCTCATCCTCGTCACCGGCCCCACCGGCTCCGGCAAGTCCACCACGCTGGCCTCGATGATCAACTGGATCAACGAAAACGAGGAAGGCCACATCATCACCATCGAGGACCCCATCGAATATTACCACGAGCACAAAAAGTGCATCGTCACCCAGCGCGAAGTCGGCATTGACGTGCCCAATTTCGCCGATGCCATCCGCGGCGCCTTGCGCCAGGACCCGGACGTCATCCTCGTCGGTGAAATGCGCGATTTGGAGACCATCGAGGCCGCTGTCAGCGCCGCCGAAACCGGCCACCTTGTCTTCGGCACCCTCCACACCACCGGCGCCGCCCGCACGGTGGACCGCATCGTGGACGCCTTTCCCGCCAACACCAAGGACCAGATTCGCACCCAACTGGCTTCCTCTATCGTCGCCGTCATCTCCCAGGCGCTGTGCAAAAAAATCGGCGGCGGCCGCATCGCCAGCTACGAAATCATGATCATGACGGACTCCATCGCGGCCCTCATCCGCGATAACAAGACCTACCGCATCACCTCCGACCTTCAGACTGGCGGCAGCCTCGGCATGATCACCCTCGACGCGCACTTGATGAGCCTCTTTGCCCGCGGCCTGATTACGGCCGAAACCGCCATTGAAAAATCGCAAATCCCCGAGGAAATGCGCAAAAAAGTCCGTGAAGCGGCCCCCGCCGGCAAAGCCTGAATTTTTCTCTCCACCAACCCCAACGCCTCCCCGCCCAAATATCTCCGGCCATGTTCGAAGACCATAACCAAGCGATTTCCGATATCCTGCAAAAGAGCGGCATCATCACCGCCGCCCAAGTTGAGGAGCTGCAGCAGACCGCGCAGCAAACTGGCAAGAGCCTCGCCGACTGTGTCATTGACACCGGCGCCGTGGACAAGCCCGGCCTGCTCAAGATGGTCGCCGACTATCTTCAGCTGGATTTTCTCCCGCAGGTCCCCAGCACCCTCGAGGACGCCGCCACCAAGACGGTCAAGTCCCAGGTCGCCCGCATGTATGGCGTCGTCCCCCTGAAGGTGGATGACACCTCCATCACCCTCCTCGCCAAGGACCCCTTCAACAACAACATCGTGGACGACCTGACCTTCTCCCTCAACAAGGACGTGAAGGTCGTGGTCATTGACCCGGACATCATTGACGGCCTGCTCACCGCCACCTACGGCGAGGAAGACTCCTCCATTGACGCTCTCCTGGCCGAAATCAAGAGCTCCAACGTCGGCGCCGACAGCGATGCCGACCTCAAGGCCGCCGACCTCGAAAACCTCGCCAACGAGACGCCCATCATCCGTTTCGTGAACCTGGTCATGCAACAGGCCATTCGCGACAAGGCCTCCGACATCCACTTCGAGCCGTTTGAAGACCAGTTCCGCATCCGCTACCGCATTGACGGCGCCCTCTATGAAATGGCCCCCCCACCCAAGAGCCTCGCCATTCCCGTCATCTCGCGCGTCAAGGTGCTCTCCAACCTCAATATCGCCGAGCGCCGCATCCCCCAGGACGGTCGCATCAAGATGACCATTGCCGGCCGCCCGGTGGACTTGCGCGTCTCCACCCTCCCCACCCAGTTCGGCGAAAGCGTCGTCTTGCGCGTGCTCGACAAAAGCGTCGTCAATCTCGACCTCGCCAACCTCTCCCTGCCGGACGACGTCCTGCAAAACATCCGCCACCTCGTCAACCTGCCCAACGGCATCTTCATCGTCACCGGCCCGACCGGCTCCGGCAAGACCACCACGCTTTACAGCGCCTTGCGCGAGGTGAACACCATCGACATCAAAATCCTCACCGCCGAGGACCCGGTGGAATACGAAATTGACGGCATCATGCAGGTCGCCGTCAACCACCAGGTCGGCCTCGACTTCGCCAAGGCGCTGCGCTCCTTCCTGCGCCAGGACCCCGACAAAATCATGGTCGGTGAGATTCGCGACTTGGAAACCGCCCAAATCGCCGTGCAGGCCTCCTTGACCGGCCACGTCGTGCTGGCGACCCTCCACACCAACGACGCCCCCGGCGCCGTTACCCGCCTCATCGACATGGGTCTGGAGCCCTTCCTCATCTCCGCCTCCCTCGAAGGCATCCTCGGCCAGCGCCTCGTGCGCAAAATCTGCAAGACCTGCCGCACCGCCTTCGAGCCGGATCACGAAATGATTGAGCTCCTCGGCGCCGACCCCCTCATCATCGCCGACAAGCAGTTCTACTTCGGCAAGGGCTGCCCCGAGTGCAGCCAGTCCGGCTACCGCGGCCGCCAGGGCCTCTTCGAGCTGATGATGATCACCGACACCGTGCGCGAGCTCATCACCAAAAAGGCCCCGACCCTCGTCCTCAAGCAAAAGGCGGTGGAGCAGGGGATGCGCACCCTCCGTGATGACGGTCTGCGCGCGATTTTCGACGGCCTCACCACCATAGAGGAAGTTTTGAAATATACGTGATAGGTAAACCCGACGGTTGTGGGGTTTTCCCACCCCCGGCCCCGAAAAATCTTCTCGCCAACCGCCTTCCGAGCGCCAGCATTGTACCTTACCCCCGTCGTTTCCCCCGCGGCCCGCCACCCCCATGCCTAAATACCGCTACAGCGCCATTGACTCGTCCGGTTCCCAAAAGACCGGCAAAATCGAGGCCTCCTCGCCTGACGAGGCCAATGCCAAGCTCTCCCAGCAGGGGCTCATGGTCGCCTCCTTGACCGCCGAGGGCGAAAAGCCCGGCAAAGCGGGCAAGGCCGGCAAGAAGGGCGGCGGCATGAAATTCGGCCGCGTCATCACCCCGGAAAACCTCGCCGTCTTCACCCGCCAGATGGCCACCCTCCTCCAGGCCGGCCTGCCGCTCCTGCGCAGCTTGGAAGTGATGATTCGCCAGGAAAAGAACGCCCGCTTCCGCGATGTCCTGGTGGCCCTCGCCGACAACGTTCGCTCCGGCAACAACCTTTCCGACGGCATGCTCCAGCACCCCAAGGTGTTCGACCGCCTCTACATCAACATGGTCAAGGCCGGTGAGGCCGGCGGCGTGCTCGACGTCGTGCTGTCCCGCCTGGCCCGCTTCATGGAAAAGTCCGTCAAGACCAACAAGAAAATCAAGTCCGCGATGGTGTATCCCGCGGTGGTCGTGTCGGTTGCCTTTATCATCGTCGCCTTGCTGATGGCCTTCGTTGTTCCGCGCTTCCAGAAGATTTTCCAGGACATGCTCCATACCGACAAGCTGCCTTGGCTCACGGACAAGGTCGTCATGCTCTCGAAGATGATGACGCCCTCCTCGTGGACCCGCGGCATCATTGACGTCGGTGTGCTCGTCGGCGGCTTCCTTGCCATCCGCTTCTTCCTCAAGAGCAAGATCGGCAGCGCCATCACCGACCGCGTCATCCTCAAGCTGCCGAAGATTGGTGACTTCGCCCGCAAGGCCAACGTCGCGCGCTTCACCCGCACCTTCGGCACGCTCATGTCCTCCGGCGTGCCGATTTTGCAGGCGCTGACCATTACCCGCGACATCGTGCAGAACAGCGTCATTGCCAAGGCCCTCGACCGCGTGCACGACCGCGTGCGCGACGGCGAACCCCTGGCCGCCCCCCTCGAGCAGCAGAAGGTGTTTCCCACGATGGTGACTTCCATGATCGACGTCGGCGAGGAAACCGGCGAGCTGCCGGAAATGCTCAACCGCATCGCCGACAACTACGACGAAGACCTCGACAACGCCGTCGCCGGGCTGACTTCCATCATCGAGCCGGTCATGATCGTCTTCCTGGCCTTGGTCGTCGGCACCATCGTCATCGCCCTCTTCCTGCCCATCATCGACATCATCAAGAACATGGCGAGCGGCCACACCGGCTAAATCGCCCGCCCGATGCGTGGGCCAAGCAAACACCCCCGGAAGCAACTCCGGGGGTGTTTTTGTTTTCAGCCGTTTAAGCGGAAGTGATCGGAGGTTTATTTTGCCGTGGATGTTGATGCAGCCACCGGCTTCATCCGGCCCGCGTAATGCTTGGCCATCGCGTCATACATATACATTTCCTGATTGGCCGTCGGGTGGTTCTGACCGCTGGCGTCGGGCGCATTCGAAAAGAGCGCCTGCTGATTGCCATTCTGCGTCGGCTCCCAGATGAAGGCGCCCAGCCCCTTGTTGTCCGGCAGGTCGAACATCATGTCATTGGCCCAGCGCTTCGACCAGTCCAGCCCCGGCGTGGCCCAGTCCGGATGCTTCAGCACCACCTCGGTGCTGCCACCCCGGCCCCGACCGCCGCTATTCGGCAACTGGTCGTTGTCGGCATTGCGAATACTGCCGCCGTATTCATCATTGATGAAATAGAGATTCGGGTAGCTCTTCACCAGCTCGGCAAAATTCGCCACCTGCTTGGTGATGGGCCCCTGCCATTGGGTGTTCGAGTAGCACGACTCGCCGAGAATATCGAACTCCACTCCGTGCGACAGCGCACCGTCCACCCATTGGTGCGTGACCGCGTTGTTCCCGCCCTTGTCAATGTGCAGCATGATGATGATGTTCGGGTCCACTTCCTTTACCCCCGCGATACCGGCTTTGAGCAGCGCCGAAAGCTGGTCCCAGTTTTTCGTGCTGCCGTCGGGCAAGAGCATCCCCGGGGTGATTTCATTGCCCGGCTGCACCATGTCCGGCTCCGCTCCGGCGGCTTTCAACTGGGCCACCACGTCCTTGGTATAGTCATGCACGGTCTTGACCAGGTCCGGAAAGGCAAGGTCGCGCCACGCCAGCGGCTTGACCTGCTTGCCGGGGTCCGCCCAGTTGTCACTGTAGTGGAAATCGAGCAGGAAGCCCATGCCGGCGGCCTTCACCCGCTTGGCGAATTTGATCGTCTGTTCCAGTCCACAATAGCCCTTGCCCGAGCGCTGGTCGTAGCCATCGGAGGCGGTGGGGTCCACAAAGATGCGCAGCCGCACGTAATTGAACCCGTGCGCCTTCATGATTTCCAAAATGTCCATCGGCTTGCCCTTGTCGTAAAAGATCGTCCCGCGGTCTTCTGCGGCCGGTACCGCCGAAAGGTCGGCGCCGATGATGTAGCCCTGCGGCAGGCTGAATTTTCTTCCCGCCGAGGCAAATGCCGGCGGGCCGTCCTTGGGCGAATTGGCGGCGGGGTAGGAGGGCACCGGCGCGGTGGCGGTGGCGGGCGCCGCGTCGGCGCAGAAGAGTGGCTTTGTCAGCGCGGCTGCCAATCCGGCAAGCATGAGATAGGATGAATTTTTCATAGGGTGGGGGACGGGTCCCGGGGATTGGGGTTGGGCAAAAACGGGATCCAAGCCAGAGCCTATCTTAGGAGCTTGCTGAATCACGCCAAAAAAACACCCCCGGTTTTGGGCCGGGGGTGTTGCTGCCGAAATGAATCGGATGATTATTCGCCGCCTTGCACGGGCGCGGGCTCGTGGGAGCCGTGAGGCTCGCCGCCGCCGTCATGGGGACGGTCGCCACCGCGCTCGCCACCGTGGTCGCGGGGACCCCGGTCATGCTCGCGGTGATGTCCGCCACGGTCATGCCGGTCGCCACCGCGTCCGCCGCGGTCAAACCGGTCGCCGCCGCGTCCGCCGCGCTCGAACCGGTCGCCGCCACGCCCGCCGCGGTCACCGCGGTCGCGCGAAGGCGGTTTCTCGGTCGGGGTGTAGGGAATGCCTTGCTGCTCCATGATGGCCGCGCGGCGTGAGAGGCGCACCTTGCCCTTGTCGTCGATGCCGATGCATTTGACGAGAATTTCGTCGCCGAGCTTGCACACGTCTTCCACGCGGTTGACGCGGAAGTCCGCCAGTTCGGAGATATGCACGAGGCCTTCCTTGCCCGGGAGGCATTCGACGAACGCGCCGAATTCCTTGATCGAGCGCACGATGCCTTTGTAGGTCTTGCCCAGCTCGATTTCCGCCGTGATGGCGTCAATCTCCGCCTTGGCGCGCGCCAGCGACTCCTGGTTGTTGGAGAAGATGTTCACGCGGCCCGAATTGTCATCGTCGATGTCAATCTGGGCGCCCGACACTTCGACGATGCGTTTGATGTTCTTGCCGCCGGGGCCGATGAGCATCCCGATTTTCTCCGGGTCGATCATCACCGAGACGATGCGCGGCGCGGTCTCGCGCAGCTCCGAGCGCGGGGCGCTCTGGGTTTCCTGCATGATGTCGAGAATCTTGAGGCGCGCGTCCTTGTTCTGGAGGATGGCTTCCTTGGCGATGCTCAGGGGCAGGCCGTGGATTTTCAGGTCGAGCTGGAAGCCCGTGATGCCTTCGCGGGTGCCGCAGACTTTGAAGTCCATGTCGCCGAAGTGGTCTTCCGCGCCGATGATGTCGGTCAGAATCTGATACTCGGCGATCTTGCCGTTGGCTTCCTTCGACACCAGGCCGACGGAGATGCCCGCGACCGGCGCGATGATCGGCACGCCCGCGTCCATCAGGCTCAGGCAGCCGCCGCACACCGAGGCCATGGAGGTCGAACCGTTCGACTCCATGATTTCAGACACGAGGCGCAGGGAGTAGGGGAACTCGTCCTCCGGCGGGATGATGGGCAGGAGCGAACGCTCCGCCAGCGCACCGTGGCCGATTTCGCGGCGGCCGGGCGAGCCGGTGCGGCCCGTTTCACCCACCGAGGAGGGCGGGAAATTATAGTGCAGGATGAACGACTTCGAGCGGGCGCCGCCCGTGATGCCGTCCAGTTCCTGGGCGTCCTTGCTGGTGCCGAGGGTGGTGATGACGAGGCCCTGCGTCTCGCCGCGTTGGAACAGCGCCGAGCCGTGCACGCGGGGCAGCACGCCGACTTCGCAGGAAATGGCGCGCAGGTCTTTCGGTCCGCGGCCGTCCACGCGCTTGCCGGACTTGAGAATGTTCTCGCGGTAGAGTTGCTCCTGCAGGACTTCAAAGGACAGGCGCACCTGGTTCTTGTCAAACGCCGCGCCGAGCTTTTCGGCGATGGCCTTGGCGGCCTCGTCCTTGAGCGCGCTGACGGCTTTTTCACGGTCCTGTTTCTTGTCCTGGAACACGGCTTGCGCGAGGCGGTCGCCGGTCAGTTGCGCGCACATTTCCAGCACCATCGAATCGGGCGTCTGGAGTTTGAACTCACGCTTGGCCTTGCCGCACATGCCGTGCAGCTTCTTGATGGCCGCAATGATTTTCTGCACTTGGGCGTGGGCGAATTCCAGCGCCTCGAAAAAGCGCGTTTCCGGAATCTGGTCGCCGCTGCCTTCAATCATCATCATGTCGCGCTCGTTGCCGACGTAGATGAGGTCGAGGCGCGATTCAAATTGCTGCTCGTTGGTCGGGTTGACGACAAATTCGCCGTTGATTTCGCCGACGCGGACGCAGCCGATGGGGCCGTTCCAGGGAATGTCGGACAGATGGACCGCGGCGGAGGCGGCATTGACCATCAGCACGTCCGGTTCGTTCATCAAGTCGGTCGCCAGCAGCGTGCCCAGCACCTGGACTTCATTGATAAAGCCGGTCGGGAACAGCGGGCGCAGGGGACGATCGCAGAGGCGGCAGGTCAGAATTTCCTTTTCCGAGGGGCGGCCTTCGCGCTTGAAGTAACCGCCGGGGAAGCGGCCGGCCGCGGCAAACTTGTCGCGGTAATCAACCGTGAGCGGGAAAAAGTCCTGGTCAGGACGGAGGGAGGTGGCAGCCACCGCGGTGACGAGCAGGACGGTCTCGCCTTTTTGGATGGTGACAGCGCCGTTGGCCTGCCGGGCAATGCTGCCGGAGGCGATGGTGATGCCGAGGTCTTCGACTTCGACGGAGTATTTTTGTTTCATGGAGGAGGGCGCGCACATTTGCGCGCGGAGTTGTGGTGTTTTGGTTATGGGAAAGGTGCTGGCAGTCTGCCGCCGCGTTGGCGGGCAATGCCGTGGCGCCGGAAAGGGTGCTTTCCGGGCGAGGCAGGGTTGGGCAGCCGGCGAACACTTGGGTGAGGCTCAGGCCGAATGGCCTGAATCGAGGGGGGCGCGGTTACTTGCGCAGGTTCAGCTTCTGGAGCAGTTCGCTGTACTTCTCCAGGTCGTGTTTCTTCAGGTAGTTCAGCAGTTTGCGGCGCTTGCTGGTCATTTGCAGCAGGCCCCGGCGGCTGTGAAAATCCTTGCGATGGTCCCGCAGATGCTCGGTCAAATGGGCGATGCGGGCGGAGAGAAGCGCGATTTGCACTTCGCAGGAACCGGTGTCTTTTTCGTGGATACGGAAGCTATTGATAACTTCTTCTTTATTAACGACTTCAGGCATATTTTTTGGTCTCTGTCACAGCCAGTCTGGGGTTTCGATCCGTCGAAACCGCAGTTTCAGCACCTCGCCGAAACCGCCGTTGAACCGGGAAATGCGCGCCTGATTTTGGGTTGCGGCGCGCACAGCCCGGCGGGCCGCGGAGTGGGCGGATACCCTTGCAGGTTGGCCCGCCGACTCTAACGCAAGCGGAGAGTAAACCCTGGCTCGGGCGCTGACGCAAGCCGATATTTGTGAATAACTCATGCATTCAAGGCCTCTCAACGGCTCCGAATTTGAAGGTTGAATCACAAAATCATTCATCTAGCTTGAGTCTCACCCCCAGCCGTATGTGGCTTGCCCCATTCCCCATCTGAAAACACCCCTTGTCTTTTCGCTGATGTTGGTTTGTGGACTCTTCGGAAATCCGGAAAGCGCTTTCGCCCAATTGCCTCCGGCCGCCCAGCCCGCTTTTGACCAAGGGCAACAGGCGGCAAAGGACCAAAAATGGGAGCTGGCCATCCAAAATTTTCAGGACGCGAGGAAAATTGCCCCCAGCGCCCCCGAGGTGTTATACAACCTTGGTTTGGCCGAGTCCAAAATCCCCGGGCGTGAGCTGCGGGCCATCGCCTGGTATGGCGCATATCTCTCCGCCCGGCCCGGTGCGCCCGACGCCGCCGCCGTTAAAGACGAAATCGCCAGGCTGCATGTCCGAAACCAGGCTTACCTCACGCTCTTGATCAAATCGCTGCAAGATGCCGCCAGCGAGGTTTCAGGCAGTAATGCAAAACTTGCCGCCGCGCTCACCATCGTCAATGCCCAGGCCCAAACCGGCGACATCGCCGGCGCGCAAAAAACCGCCGCGCAGATTCGGGACGCCGAGGTCAAAGGCGAGGCGGGAAGCAGCATCGCCCGAGCGCAGGCCGAGGCGGGGGATTTCACCGGCCTCCAAAAAGCGATCGCACAAAGCACCGTTGCCTCGGTCAAAATTTCGCTGGAAATCGCCCTCGCCCTGGCGCAGTCGGACGCAGGGGATGCCGCGGGGGCGAAGGCAACTTTTCAAATCGCCATCAAAGCCGTGGAGTCCGAAGCTAAACCGCAAAACCGAGGCGCTGGGGAGGCGGCCATTGCCAAGGCCCAGGCGCAGATCGGGGACTCGGCGGGCGCCCAGGCGACCATTTTGCTCGCCCTCCAATCCTTTCCATCCATCCAGGATGCCATGGCCAAATCCATGACGTTGAATTCAATTGTCGAAGCGCAAATTTTGGTGGGCGACCTGGCCGGCGCGCAAAAAACCGTGGCGATGCTTTCCTCAAAATTCGGCTGGATGGCTGCGCCCGAAGTCGTGGTGGCGCAAATCAAGGCCGGCGACATCGCCGGCGCGCAAAAAACCGCCGAGTTGATATCTGAGTCGTATTATAAAATTATGGCGGAGTGCGAAATTGCCGAGGCCCAGGCCGCGGCCGGCGATACCCCGGGAGCGCAGGCCACCCTGCAGCTTGCCCAAAAAGCCGCCGTCGAACCGGCGAATGCCATTTCCCAAGACATCGGCTGGCAAGCCATCGCCTCGGTGCAACTTTACCTTGGGGACCTGGCCGGGGCGCAAAAGTCCATCGCCCAAATTACCGATGCCCAATTTAAAAAATCGGCCGAGAGCGAGTTGGCCGCGGCGCGCGCCCAGCTGGCGGCAGATGCCGGCAAAAATGTCCCGCCAAGGCGTCGCACCTTTCTATTCTTGCCGCCTCTTACTGACGGTCGTCCCCGTCTGGCTCCGATTGCCGTTTCTGACTGGATGCGCCTGCTTAATGGAGAGCTAAACACCGCGCTATTCCCCAACCTTTCTGATTATTTGAAGACCCCGCCCTCGGGCGGTTCCATGAAGGTATTCGCCAATCTCGCGGAAAATACTCGAAAAGCCATCAGTGCGCAGAGCGACATTGACTGGATGCTGAGAATGCAGGCCCGGCAGCAAGCCAAGCCTTGAAAATGATGTCGCGCATATCTTGACCGGAGGGAACCAGAGTTATCCCGCCGCAGCAAGATGGCGCCGGCGTCATTCACCCCGCCCGGAAATTCAGCGCCTTGATGGCGCCGCCGCCGGGCAGTTTGTGGATGCGGTCGAGAATCTTCTGCTTTTCAAACTCCAGGTTGGCCCGCAGCATCGGGTTGGCCACCCGCACCAGCAGGATGGACCCGCCCACGATCTTTTGCGGGCAGCTCCGGTGCGCCGCGTGCTCGCCGACCAGTTCCATCCAGTGCTTTGCGAGCAGGTCCTCCACCTTTTCCTGCCCGATTTTGTAGCGCTGCTCCAGCACCTCGATGAGCGCCGCGAGTTGGAACGCCGGCCGCAGCTTGGCCACGCTGCGGTCCTCCGGCAGCCCGCGCAGCGTCGCGATGAGGTTGTTCGTCTGGCGGGGATATTCCATGGCGGAGGAATCAGAAGTGAGCAGTCAGAAGCCAGGAGGCAGTCGCGGTGTGGGCGTTGGACAAACGCAAATATAAGCATCAAGGTTGGATTTGGAATACAATTCATGAACACTTTCCTTTTCCTGAGCGACGACTCTTCATTCGCAGTCGAGCTGGAATTCGATCTCCTACAGGTTCCTGACTCCTGTCTTCTGACTACTGATTACTGCCCCCTAGTCAAAATCGCCTGCCAGCCTGCCGCCCGCGCCGCGGTGTAATCGTGCGCCGCATCGTCGCCGATGTGAAGAAATGCCTCCGGCGGCTGCCCCATCGCCGCCTCCACTGCGCGAAAGGCCCGCAGGTCCGGCTTCTCCGCGCCGATTTCGCTCGAGATAAAGACTTTCGCAAAATACCGCCGCAGGTCCAGGCCCTCCAATACACGGTGCAGCCGCGAATCCCAATTCGAGAGCACCGCGAGCCGCACGCGTGGCTTCGCCGCGTATTCCTCGAGCATCTGCGCCATGCCGGCCCGAATAATCCATCGCCGCCCCAGCGCGAACTCCTCCCATAGTTCCTCAAAAACAGCGCCCGTTTTTTCCGCCGCACACTCTGGCGTCACGCAGTGCCGCACCACCTCGCGCCAAAACTTACGCTCGGTTTCTTCACTGACCATTGGCCGCGGCCTCCGGGCCGCCAATTCCTTGAAAACCTTCCGGAAGCGTTGTTCGAGAACTTCCGGCGCAACGGCAACACCATGCTTGCCGAGAATTTCCGCGTAAATAATCCCCACCCCCGGCGAGGGCTTGAGCAGCGTGTCGCCGGCGTCAAACGTCATCACGCGCACGCGCGAAAAATCGACGTTGATTAATTTCATGGCAGGCCCGCGGCTCAGACATACTGCTTTTGCACGCTGCGGATGAAGGCGGCGTAAGTATTGGCCGCGGCAAATTCCGCCAGCCCGGGCTTGAAGTCATCCCAGCGTTCTGAGGGCAAAGCCGCAAGCGCGTCCAGTTGCCGCGCCAGGTCCGCTGCGTCCTGGTCGCGGAAAATCCAGCCGAGGCGGTTTTCGCGCACTAATTGGCCTACCAGCGCGTAGTCGCTTGCCAGCACCGGCTTGTCCGCCGCGGCCGCGCCGGGCAGCAAATTCGCCGCGCCATAATGTGCCAGGTAGGGCAGGAGCACCACGTCTGCCGCACTGTAAAGCATCTCTTCGTCCGCTGTGGAAACGAAATAATCGAGCAGCCGCGCCCGCCCGGCCTTTTCCATTTCGCGCACGCGCGCCACGGTCGGACTGTCCGCCGGCGACTTGCCCGCCCGCAGCAGGAAAAACTTTTCCGGGTGCTCGCATCGTTCCAATGCGTTAAGCGTCAGCTCCAGCCCCTTGCGCTTGGTGCCCAAGCCAAAATGCAGCAGCGCGATCGCGCCGTTCGGCACGCCGAGGCGTTGACGCGCCGTTTCGCGCGGGGGCAACTCCCTCCACTCATGCGGGCAGCCAAGCAGTCCGCTGTGCAGCCCGGGAAAATTTTCCGGCGCAGCCTTTGCCACTTCGGGGTCGAGAAAGTAAACCGCGTTCCACCAGCCTCCGGCATGCAGTTTCCGAAAACCGCGCCGCTTAAAGGCATTGCCGAGGCCGCCTTGCCGCGGGTCGAGCGGCCGTGGCCGGTGATAGACTCCGCCGAGTTTGCCCCGCAGCACCTCCGGCGGGCGCATCCCCAAAGCGGCCCGGCGCAGCACGTCCGACATGTAATTGTCCATCGTCGCACAAAAGCACAGGTCGGCGCCAAGATTGGTCAATAATTCCCCGGCAACCGTGAGGCTCGCTGCACCTTTGGCAGCGGCAGGCAGTGGCAAATATTCCGCGGCGACTTTTTCCAGATGCGGCCCGGCCCGCTCGCGCAAGACTGCCGGCTCCGGCGCGGCAATGGAGATTTTTGCGCCCAGTCCGGCGAACGCCTGCGCGCACAGGCCGACCCACATCGGGTGATGGCCTTCGGGCAACGTCTCGACCATCAGCACATGCCGCGGCGCAGGCAGGGGAGGGGTTTTCATGGCTTCGGTGCTGGCGCGCCGCCGCCTTTTTGCTTCACATTATACTCGTACAGTTTGCAGTGGCGGTAAAAAGTTGCGTAGCCCTGAAAGACCGCGATGTAAAAGCCGGGAAAGCCATCCAGGAAACCAAGCCGCAGAAAATACGCGCGAAAACTCCGCCAGCAGGAACGAAAAATCACGCCGCAGGTGGACCACTGCCTGCCGTCGTCGAGCATTCGCTGCAAATAAATGTCCGCGAAATACGGAATCTTGCCCTGCTGGTGGTCGAGGTCGCGGTAACTGTAATGGTTCAGGTCTCCTGCGAGTTTCGCCGCTTCGCCTTCGAGGAGCATTTTGTCGTGCTCGCGGCTGCCGCCCCACTTGCCCTTCCCGCGCCGGATGAGCCGCAGCGACCAGTCCGGATACCAGTCGCCGTGCCGGATCCAGCGTCCGAGGAAAAACACGCAACGCGCAAAATACGCCCCTGCGTAGCGCGGGTCGTCACGTTGCACAAATTCCCGGATGCTCGCCGCGAGCGCGGGGGTCACTTCCTCGTCCGCGTCAATGCAGAGCACCCACGGCTGCGTCGCATGGCCGAGCGCGATATTCTTTTGGTCACGATGGCCCTGCCAGGCGTGTTCGCTGACTCTTGCGCCAAAGCTTTTTGCAATCGCCACCGTATCGTCGGTGCAGTCGTTGACCACGACCACGATTTCGCTCACCCAGGCGGCCGCGCTCCCGAGGCAGCGCGACAGGTTCGCGGCCTCGTTGTGGGCAATCAGCACGAGGCTGAGCGGCAGCTTGTCCGTGGCATTCATGTTCGCGCGGGCGCGCTTTCCGCGAGCGATTTTTGGATGGCTTCCCACACCAGGCCAGGCGTGAGCGCGGCCATGCACGGGCTCGATGCATGACAGACATGCCAATGCCCGCTGCACGGGCAGAGCCCGCCTTGCAAATAATGATGCTCCGGCCCCAGTGGCGCGCAGCAGGCCGCCAGTGTCGGCCCAAAGAGACCGAGCGTGGGCGTGCCCAACCCGGCGGCCATAAAGAGCGGCCCGGTGTCCGGTGAGACCAGCAGCCGCGCCCGCGCCAGCACTGCCATGAACATATTCAGGTCCAGCCCCGGCGGCAGCGTCGGCGCTTTGGGCAATGCGCCCCACACCTCCGCCAGCAATGCCTGTTCGCGCGCACTTGGGCCGGACGACAACACGGGCGTCACACCGCCTGCCTGCGCACGATGATAGAGGTCCACCCAATTCGAGGCGAACCACTCCTTTTTGGTCTGGCTCGTCGAGAGGTGGAAAATCACCGGATGGCCGGGCGCGATTTTTTCAGCGTCCGCGGCCAGCACCGGGTCCGGGCGGATTTCCATCTTCGGCTCCGCCGGGAAGGGCACGCCCCACGCCCCGAGCAGCGAGAGATGCCGCGCGATGTGGTGGTGCGTCGGGTCGCTTTCCTCGACGCTGCGGGTGTAGGCAAAGCGCCGCAGGATGCTGTGCTCGTCCACCGGCCGCATCCCCAGACGCTCCTTCGCGCCGATGACGCGGCTGATGATGGCTCCGCGGTCGTTGCCCACAAAATCCACGCTGCGGTCGAAGTGTTGTTCGCGCAACGCCTTGAGGACGGGCCAGGATTCGCGCAGCCGGGCCTTGCCGCGCGTGCGGGGCAGCGACCACACCTGGTCGATCCAGGGCAGGTTTTTCAGCAGCGGCGCGGCGTCCTCCGCCACCAGCACGTGCAATTCCGCATCGGGAAAATGGTCGCGCAGGGCGCGGAATGCCGGCGTCGCGCGCACGACGTCGCCGAGATACTTGAACTTGATGGCAAGAATTTTGGCCTTGGACACTTCGCCAAGGATGAAGCTCCGTTCCCGAAATGTAAAACGCAGAATGCGAACCGGCCCGGTGCCGGTTCAATATCCGGCAACCGGGATGGGCTCCACCAGCATGGCATGGTTCGCCTTGTCGAGGTAGGTGCAAGTCATCTTCTCCAGGTCGCTGACCCACTTGGCCACGCCCGCTTCCCCGGCTTGCCCGCAAAAGGCGGCGTAATGGGTCTGCCCTTGCTGGTGGATGGAGATATAATGCTTTAACTTTTCCGTCGAGGCATGATCCGCCACGGCGATGGGAGGCTGCGTCGGCCCGAGGTGCTGGGTGGTCACCGTGTGACCTTGGTCCCCGCGGAAGACGTTGGAGCCGTCGCTCACGATATGGTCGTAAGCCCGGATGCCGAGGCGTTTGAGGTCCTGCACGAGCTTTGGATAGTCGGCGCCGGATTTGACTTTGGCGTACGCCGCTTCGATTTGCGATTGCGTGAACCTATTCGTGGTCATGACGGTCATGATATTGGCTTTCTAGTCGGTGGGATGGCCGAGGGCGTCGCTGCGGTTTGCCTCGATTAGCCCTTGGATCAAAGTCAAAAACTCCTTTTTTTGCCGCTCGCCCAGCGTGGCGAAGAAGGCCGTGTCGTTGGCGTCGGCTTCCTTGGCGAGCAGCGGCACGAGTTTCCGCCCCTGGGCGGTCAGCGTTACAATCACCTCGCGCCGGCTCTTTTCATTCCGGCGCTGCGACACCAAGCCCCGCTCAACTAGCCGCTCAATCATGCGCGACAATGCACCCTTGTCCCCGGCGATGTCCTTGAGCAATGCACGCTGGGAACACGCGCCGCGTTCGAACAGCGTGCGCAGCACCACCCACTGGGGCACGGACACGCCATGTTTTTCGAGCCGCGCGGCGAAGGTCTTGCTGACGTGGTTCGAGAGCGTCCGCAGCCAGTAGCCGAGATGCCCTTCCAGGGGATGGGTCGATTTCATGCATCCAATATAGTTGCATAGACAACAGTTGTCAAGACAACTGTTTGGCGTTTTCTTGTTTTTTGAAATAATCCGCGCCCGGCTGAGGCATTCGGCCGCTGCATTTGCGGCTTTATTTTGCTTTTGGCCTTTTGCATGCTCCGGGGGATGCCTCGTTCCGGCGCTGATTTTTTTCCGCGGATTCCTCCCGCCGCCCACCTCCTCGTGCTCGACCTGGGCTTTTTGGGCGACACCATCCACCTCATCCCCGCACTGGCAGCCATCCGCCGGGCCCTGCCCCAGGCCAAGCTCGAGGTCATGGTGGCCGAGCATATTCAGAGCATCCTCGCGGTGTGCCCGTGGCTCGACGGGGTCAGCGGCTATCCGCGCTATCCCAAAGGCCCGCGCTGGTATCAGGACTTTGGCCGCGTGGGCGCCTTGCGCGCAAAACTCTACGACGCCGTCATCAACCTCAACGGTTCCGACCGTTCCAGCATCCTGACCGGGCTTACCGGCGCGCCATTGCGCCTGGGCCGCCAGCCGCCGAAAATCTCCTGGTTTTGGCCGCGCTGTTACACGCACACCGTCAATGTCCCCTTCAATACCCAGATTCTTTTTCGCCAGCGCCTCGACGCCCTCGCCGCAGCCGGATTTCCTATCTCCCTCGACGGCCCGTTTTTCCCCATCGAAATCCCCGCGGCCGTTAAGGAAAAAATTTCGGAATTGCTGGGCGGTGACCGGCCTTTCCTGCATGTCAGCCCCTTTGCCACCGCCGACGAAAAGGAGCTGCCGCCGCAGGTGCTGGCCAATTTGCTTAATACCATCGCTGCGTCGCGTCCCGACTTGAGCTTTATCCTCTCCACCGCCCCCAACGACCGCGAACGCGCCAAGCTCGCCGATTTATGCGCGCTGCTCAGTTTCCAATCCTGGAAAATCTTTCCCGGCGATTTGAGCCTGGTCGAACTGGCCGAGGTCATGCGCCGCGCCCGTGTCCACCTTGGCGGAGATTCCGGCGCGCTCCATGTCGCCCTTATGGCCGGCACGCCGACTTTTTCGTGGTGGCGCGATTATGCCGGTCGGGTCGAGTGGCAGCCCGCGGGCCCGCGCCACGCCGCCATGCTGGGCCGGGTGGGCGGACGCTTTATCGAAGGCATTGACCACGCCGCGGCCTGTGCGGCCTTGCGCAAACTGCTCGACGAAACCGCGCCATGAAGCTCAGCGTCGTCACACCCAATTTCAATTCCGTCCGCTGGCTGCCGGACTGCGCGGCTTCCGTCCGCCACGCCGGTGTCGGGCGCAATTTTGAGCACTGGGTTGTCGACGGCGGCAGCACTGACGGCTCGCTGAATTTTCTAAAAGCCCATCCTGAACTTCATTGGTTTTCCGAGCCCGACCGCGGCCTTTACGACGCGCTCAACAAAGGCATCGCCCGCGCGTCTGGAGAAATTATCGGCCACCTCAATGCCGACGAGCAGTATAACCGCGCCGGCTTGCAGGCGGCTTGGGCGATCCTCGAATCCCGCCCCGAAATTGACGCCGTCTTTGGCCCGACCGTGATGGTCAACGCCGAGGGCCAATTTCTCCAGCTCCTTAAACAGGTAACCATTCCGCGCGTGGCCGACGCCGTCTGGCACATGCCCGTGCAGTCCTGCTCGCTGATTTACCGCAAGCGGATTTGGGAGCGCCTCGCCTACGATGTGCACTTTCGCCTCGTGGGCGACCACGTGTGGTTTTACGGCCAGATGAAGCTTGGCCTGCGCCTTGCCGTGGTGCGCGAACCCCTCGGCATCTTCACCTGGCGCGCCGACAATCTCAGCAGCTCCGGCGCGAGTGAAGACGCCTTTGCCGGCCGGCGCTGCGATACTTTTTCCCTCAAGCTCGCCAAATATTTTTTTCGCCTGCGCAAACTTCTCGCGGGCGGCTATCGTCCCGAGCCGGTGGATTACGAAATCATCCGCAATGGCAGCGTCGTGGCTGAACACGTTGCCCGGCCCGCGCTGAAATTGCCGCGTTCCGCGTTTTCCGGACAGAAAGCCCTCAAGCCATGACCGCGCCCATCGTCATTTTAGCCGACACGCCGGAGGGTGGGGCGGGGCGCGCGGCCTGGCGTCTTTTTACGGCCTTGCGTGAACGCGGCGCGAATGTCGAGTTCTGGCAC
>DASZWY010000242.1:0-39130 GCA_035546135.1 Opitutales bacterium | reverse complement strand
GTTTGGTGCACGGCGAGCAATTGCCGCTCCTCACTGGCTTTGGCGAGGTCTTCGCGGTGTTGGGCGTCGGCCTCGGCGTGGGCTTTGTCCCGGTCGGCCTGCCGGGTCTGGGCGAGCAAAATGAGCGGCGCGGCATAAGCGGCCTGCAAACTGAACGCGAGGTTGAGCAGAATGAAGGGGTAGGCGTCGAAGTGAAAAACCTGGACGACGTTGAGGCCGATCCACACGGCCACGATGAGGGTTTGGGCCACCAGAAATATCGGCGTGCCAAAGAAGCGGGCAAATGCCTCGGCCTTGAGGGCAAACCAATCGTCGCCAAAAGCCGAATGCAGGTGCAAATGCGGGAGGTGAAAGCGGTAGTGGTGCCGCTGGACAGGCTGGGGTGAATCAACAGTCGGGTTGGAGGACGGGTTCATGGTTGCTTTCGGACGGTGCGTGGGTTTGAGCGAATCGATGAAAATCCTTTCGCGTAATTCCAGCAAGCCCACCCGGATTTGGTAACCGAAATGTCACAAGGTGGGTGGGCAGGGTGTTCTAGGGCAGCATCCGCCAAACGCCGTGCAGCACGGACAAGTTCGCCAGCACCAGCCGCGGCCAGAATTTGCCGTCTCGCGGCAGCAGACGGTTGAAGGCGAAGGTAAGGGGCAGACAGGCACGCGCCGCCGCCCAATATCCGGAAAAAACATAGGCGCTTAAAAACCAAAACAACACCGCAAACGGCAGGCCGAGGCGGACCCAGGGATCCGGCTCCCGCCAGCGCAACAATACAAATGCCGATTGGCAGGCCAGGCCCAGCGCGCCGAGGAGCCCGAACAAATACCTCGAATCGAAATTGCCCGCGCCGAGCTCCTGGACACAAAGGCGAAGATGCTGGGCGAGGCCAAGCCCGGGCCAGTCGAACGCCTGGGCGCCGGTGTCACCGGGAACATTCAGCCGCAGCCAGACACACCAGCCCAAAACCGGCAATACGCACAGCGCCCGCAATCCCCAGGTTCGCCATTTCCCCTCGGGGTTAAAGAGGTCCACGGCGAGCACCGAGGTCTCGCGTACGAATCCTCCGGCGAGAATGCACGCCACCGCCACCCCGGTTCGCGAGGCGCGAACCGCCAGCACGGCGCCGACCAGCAGCAGGGTCGCCGGCAAATCGGTCAGCGAAAGCCGCACACTGTCCAACGCGCCAAGGCTCAACAAACAGGCCAGCCAGACTGCCGCACCTTGCGGCGTCGAGGCCCGCACTTCCCGCCACCACACCCAGGCCAGCACCACCCAGGCCACGAGATTGAGCAGAGCATATGTATATAGGCTGGCCTGCGCGTTCCCACCGCCCAGCAGATGGGCCGTCAGCGGCAGCAAGATTCGCCGCGAGCGATACGCGGGATTGTCGAGCGCCAACTGTAGCTCGGGATTATTGACATTGGGCTGCACCGCGAGCTGGGCATAAAACTGGCCATCATAACCGCCTTCCTTGACGGTGGAAATCGGAACCTCTTTCAACGCAGGCATCCGCTGGGAGGCCCAATCTTCGCCAAATTGCTCCAAACTCGTGAGTCCGGTGTCGTGATTCCAGCGCAGCGCGACCATCGCGAGCACAAAGACCACCGCCGTCACACAGAAAACACCTGGAAAACGCGAACGCGATGCCGATGAGCACCAAGCAGTTCCGGAAGGTTCAGGCATCGGAAATGCTTATAGGTGAAAAACGGTCTTGTCGGTAGCAAACTTTTCTCTACGGTGGAACTTAATCATGTCCGCATCCGGCTTGCCTACGGGGCTACCCGCCATGACGCGCACCGAAATCGCCTACAACAGCAAGGTGGAGGGCGAAGTCATCGTCTCACAGGCGGACGCCGTCATCAATTGGGTGCGGCGGCACTCAGTCTGGCCGATGCCGATGGGGCTGGCCTGCTGCGCCATCGAGCTGATGGCTGCCGGCGGCGCCCGGTTCGACATCTCGCGCTTTGGCATGGAGGTCATGCGCTTTTCCCCGCGCCAGAGCGACTGCATGATCGTCGCCGGTACGGTGACCTACAAGATGGCCGAGGTCGTCCGGCGCATTTACGAGCAGATGGCCGCGCCCAAGTGGGTGGTGGCGATGGGCGCCTGCGCCTCGACCGGCGGCATGTACCGCTCCTACGCCGTTTTGCAAGGCGTGGACCGCATCGTGCCCGTGGACATTTATATCAGCGGCTGCCCGCCGCGCCCGGAAGCGCTCCTGGACGGCATGATGCTGCTCCAGGAGAAGATCCGGAAGGAACCCGGCGCACGCGGCTTGTTCCGGCCGCGGCCCAACGAACCCGTTGCCGTGGGGGTTAAGTAGCCAACGTGGAAACCATTCTCGAAACCCTGAAGGCGAAGTTTCCCTTCGTGACACCCCGGCCCTCGAGCGACACCCCGGCGGTGAATGTTCCCGCCGACAAGTTGCTCGAATTCGGCCAAGCCCTGCGCGACGAACTGGGCTACGACATGCTGCTCGACCTCTGCGGGGTGGACTGGGACAAGGCCAGTCCGCGCTTCGGCGTCGTCTATCAATTTTACCACAGCGCCAAAAAAGTTTACCTGCGCGTGGCCACGCTGGCGCCGGATAACGCTGCGCCCGCGGTGCCCTCGCTGGCCAGCCTCTGGCCCTCGGCGGACTGGCACGAGCGCGAAGCCTACGACATGGTCGGCATCCGCTTCGACGGCCATCCGAACCTCAAGCGCATCCTGATGTGGGACAGCTACCAATATTTCCCGCTGCGCAAGGAATTCCCGCTGGCGGGCATCGAATCGGAATTACCCGCCGCCGACACCGCCGCCGCCACCCAGGCCAAGGTCATCGCCGCACCAATGATGGGCGGCCCGTTCCACGCCGCGACGCAGGAACACCACCACCTCTCGGAAGACGAGCCGCGCGCCGCGGATGAAAGCTGGACCGAAAACCGCCCCAAGCCGGGACAAAAGGGCTAACGCACATGGCCACTTCCACGGAAATCAACCTTGGCGACGTCGGCGCGCGCGGAGCGGCCTACGCGGAGGAACTGTCGGGCGAGCACATGACGCTCAACGTCGGGCCGTCGCACCCAACGACCCACGGCGTGCTGCGCCTGCTGATGGAACTCGACGGCGACCGCATCATCAAATGCGAACCGGTGGTCGGCTACCTGCACCGCGGCGACGAGAAAATCGCCGAGAACATGACCTACAACCAGTTCGTGCCCTACACGGACCGGCTGGACTACCTGGCGCCCCTCGCGAACAACGTCGCCTACGCCATCGCGGTGGAAAAACTCGCCAACCTGAAAATTCCTCCCCGCTGCGAGGCCATCCGCGTGATTTGCTGCGAGCTGGCGCGCATTTCGTCGCACCTGCTGGGCCTCGGCGTGTTCGGCATGGATGCCGGCGCGTGGACGGTGTTCATGTACACCTTCACCCAGCGCGAAAAACTTTACACTCTCTTTGAGGAGCTGACCGGCGCGCGCTTCACCACCAGCTACACCCGCATCGGCGGCGTTGCGCGCGACCTGCCGGACGGCTGGCTCGGCCGCGTCAACAAGTTCTGCCAGGAAGTGCTGCCGGTCATTGACGAGGTGGACAAGCTGCTCACCCGCAATAAAATTTTCCTCCAGCGCACCGAAGGCATCGGCGTCATCACCAAGGCCGACGCCCTGGCCTACGGCATCACCGGCGCGAACCTGCGCGCCGCCGGCATCGAGGCCGATTTGCGCAAGGACAACCCGTATAGCGGCTACGAGAACTACGACTTCGAAGTCCCCATCGGCACGCGCGGAGACTGTTTTGACCGCTATCTCGTGCGCCTCGAGGAAATGCGCCAGAGCGTGCGCATCGTCCGCCAGGCGATTGAAAAAATGCCCGACGGCCCGTGGTATGCCGAGGACGCAAAGAAAATTTTTGCCCCGCCCAAGGGCAAAATCCTCACGAGCATGGAGGAGCTGATTCAGAACTTCATGATCGTGACCGAAGGCCCGCAGATGCCGCCGGGCGAGGTTTATTTCGAGGCTGAAAACCCGAAGGGCGCGCTGGGCTTCTACATTTTCTCCAAGGGCGGCGGCGTGCCGTATCGCCTGCACATCAAGGGCCCGAGTTTCGTCTCGCTCGGCATCCTGCCCAAAATCGCGCCTGGCCACCTGCTCACCGATATCACCTGCATCCTCGGCAGCCTGGACTTCGTCCTGGGCGAATGCGACCGCTAGCCATGAACCTTTCCGAAAAAACCACGCAATACATTGACCGGCTCATCCCGCGCTACCCGGTCAAGCGCAGCGCGATGCTGATGATCCTGCACGCCATTCAGGAGGAACAAGGCTATTTGTCGAAGGAGGCCATCGAGTGGACGGCGCAGAAACTCGAAGTCCAGCCCATCGCGGTTTACGAAGTGGTCACGTTCTACCCCATGTTCCGCCAGGCGCCGATTGGCCGCCGGCACGTCAAGGTCTGCCGCACACTCTCGTGCGCGCTGCGCGGCGCGTATAAAGTCTGCGACACGCTCCAGCACGAGCTCGGTTGCGGCCTCGGCGAAACTTCCGCCGACGGCAACTACACCATCGAATTTGTCGAATGCGTCGCCGCCTGCGGTTCCGCGCCCGTGGTCATGGTGGACGACAAACTGCACGAAAACATCACGCCGGAAAAGACGCCGGATTTCGCGGCGAAGCTCAAGCGCGAGACCACGCCCTCGATGCCGCCCTCCCGCCACTAAAACCTCTTTTTTATGCCTGTCCAGGAACGCCGCATTATTTATCGTCACATCGACGAGCCGGGATACACGATTGACCTCGCGTGTTATCAACGGCACGGCGGCTATGAGGTGCTGCGCAAGGCGCTCCAGCGCAAGCCGGAGGAACTGGTGCAGGAAGTAAAGGACTCGGCGCTGCGTGGGCGCGGCGGGGCGGGCTTCCCGACCGGGATGAAGTGGGGCTTCCTCGACCGCAAGTCGGGCAAGCCGGTTTACCTTATCTGCAACGCCGACGAATCGGAGCCGGGCACCTACAAGGACCGCCAGATTATCTACAAAGACCCGCACCAGCTTATTGAGGGCGTGGTTATTTCCTCCTTCGCCATCCAGGCCAAGCAGGCGTTCATTTACATCCGCGGCGAAATGTTCGAGGGCTTCCACATTCTGGAAAAGGCCATCGAAGAAGCCCGCGCGGCCAATTTCCTCGGCGACAACATCCTCGGCTCGGGTTACTCGGTGGACGTCGTGGTCCACCGCGGCGCGGGTTGCTACATCTGCGGCGAAGAAACGGGCATGATCGAGTCACTCGAAGGCAAGCGCGCCTACCCGCGCATCAAGCCGCCGTATTTCCCCGCCGTCCTCGGCCTCTACAATTGCCCGACCATCGTCAACAATGTCGAGACGCTCTGCCAGGTGAAGCACGTCATAGACATGGGCGGCAAGGAATTCGTGAAAATCGGCGTCCCGGGCGACAGCGGCACGCACATCTGGGGCATCAGCGGCCATGTCGCGAAGCCGGGTTATTATGAAATCGAGTCGGGCAAGGCGACGGTGCGCGACTTGGTTTACGATCTTGCCGGCGGCCCGGCGGCGGGTCGCACCATCAAGGCCATCATCCCCGGCGGTGTCTCGATGAAAATTTTGCGCATGGGCGAAAAGTTCAAGGTTAAGCTCCCCGACGGTTCGGCGGGTGAGTGGGGCGTGCTCGACATCCCGCTCGACTCCGGCAGCTTCATGCAATGCGGCACCTCGCTTGGCACCGGCGGCATGATTGTCATGGACGACACGACCGACATGGTCGAGGCGCTCGCCAACCTCAACGCCTTTTACGCCCACGAAACCTGCGGCCAGTGCACGCCCTGTCGCGAGGGTTCGCTCTGGCTCAAGAAAGTCACCCACCGCGTGTGCAACGGCGGCGGCCGGCTCGAGGACATCGACCTCGTCAAGAACATCGCCGACCAGATCGCCGGGCGCACGATTTGCGCGCACGGTGAGGCCGCCGCGTGGCCCTGCCAGAGCAACGTTCCGAAATTCCGCGACGAGTGGGAAGAAAAAATCCGCGCCCAGATGCAGGCCCGCGAACATGGCGAACTCGCCGCGCGCAAGGGCCTGCGCCTCGTCTAACCGCAAACTTTTCCTTTTTCATGTCCGCCCCCGCCACCAATCTCGTCACCATCAATGTGGATGGCCGCGACTATCAAGTCCCGGCCGGCATGAACCTGATTGACGCGCTCGAACTCTTCGGGCTGGAGATCCCGCACTATTGCTACCACCCGAAGCTGACGGTCGCGGGCAACTGCCGCATGTGCCTGGTCGAAACCGGCATGCCCATGCGCGACCGCACGACGAACCAGTTCATCATCGAGCCGGACGGCCGGATGAAAATCGGCTGGGGCCCGAAACCCGCCGTCGCCTGCACGACCAACTGCACCGCCGGCCTGCACGTGCGCACCAACACGCCCGTCGTCAAGGACTGCCGCGAGGGCGTGATGGAGTTTTTGTTGGTGAATCATCCGCTGGACTGCCCGATTTGCGACCAGGCCGGTGAATGCAAGCTGCAGGAATTTGCCACGGATTACGGCCGGGGCTACAGCCGCTTCATCGAGGAAAAGAACGTCAAGCCCAAGCGCACCCGCCTCGGGCCGCGCGTCACCCTTGACGACGAGCGCTGCATCCTCTGCTCGCGCTGCGTGCGCTTCTGCGCGGAGATCGCCAAGGACCCCGTGCTCGGCTTCATCGAGCGCGGCAGCTATTCGACACTGACTTGTTATCCGGGGCGCGAACTGGATAATAACTATTCACTCAATACCGTGGACATCTGCCCGGTCGGCGCGCTCACGAGCACGGATTTCCGCTTCAAGATGCGCGTCTGGTTCCTCAAGCCGGTGCCGAGCATCTGCACGGAAAGCAGCGTGGGCGCCAACACCGAAGTCTGGAGCCGCGAGGGCAAAATCTACCGCATCACCCCGCGCGAAAACAACGCCGTCAACGACTGCTGGATGTCCGACAGCGGCCGCGAACTGTACAAGCAGGTCGAGTCGCCGCTGCGCATTGATTATTTCGCCGTGAACAATGGCAAGTGCGCGCCGGACCAGGCGCTGGCCCGCGCCGCGGAACTGCTTAAAGGCGGCGGGGTGGGGTATGTCGGTTCCGCGCAAAGCAGCCTCGAAGAACAATTTTTGCTCGGGCAACTCGTAAAGGCCGCACCGGGCCCGGTAGCGTTCGTGAAGCATGCGGGCAAGGGCGACGGTCTGCTGATTTCCAACGACGCCACGCCCAATCTGCGCGGCGCATTTCTGACCGGCTTGGTACGCGAATTGCCGAAGGCCAATCTTGACGAGCTTCGCCAAAAAGTTGAATCCGGCGCGATCCAGACGCTGTTCGTCGTGCACGAGGATTTGGCCGCGCTCGGTTTTTCCGACGCGCTATTGCGCCGCGTGAAAATTATTTATCTCGGCACGCACACGAACCTGATGAGCGAACACGCCCAGGTGGTGCTGCCCGGGCTGACGGTGTTCGAGAAGTCCGGCAGCTTCGTCAACCAGCAATGGCGCGTGCAGCGGTTTTTCCAGGCCGTGCCGGGCCCGGCGGGAACCGCGCCGGACATCCAAGTGCTCGGCCAGTTGCTCGCACGAGTCCAAGGCGAGTCCGCCGGCGGCTTTTCGCCCGAGGCCATTTGGCCGCAGATTTCCACCGTGATTGCGCCGCTCGCCGGCTGGACCTGGGAAAGCCTCGGCCTGCAAGGCCGCGTGCTCGACGCCTCGAGTTGGGCCCATGTGCCGTTCCCCGAGGGCAAATCGCTGCGCTTCGACCCGGCCGCCGTCACCGCCGTCAAAGCCGGCTAACCGACCGCCATGCACGAATTCATCTTCTTTGTCGCCCGCTACCTCGTCAGCCCGCTGATTGTCATCGTGGTGCTGATGAGCATGTGCGCGTATGCCGTGCTGGCGGAGCGCAAAATCAGCAGCTGGATCCAGAACCGGGTCGGTCCGAACCGCACGCAACTGCCGATTCTCGCGTATGTGCCGGTGGCCGGGCGCTGGCTCCAGCGCATTGGGTTTTCCCAGCCGATGGCGGACGGCCTGAAGTTTTTGTTCAAGGAGGACGTGCTGCCGGGCCACGTGAAAAAATTCTACTACGTGCTTGCGCCCTGCCTGTCGCTGATGACGGCGCTGCTGACCTGCACGGTCGTGCCCTTTGGCCTCTGGTGGGACGCGGAGGGATTGCAGCACCCGCTGGTGCTGGCGGATGTGGACATCGGACTGCTCTTCATTCTCGCGGTGAGCTCGCTGGGCGTTTACGGGCTGGTGCTGGCGGGCTGGGCGTCGAACAGCAAATACCCGTTCATGGGCGGCATCCGCGCCTCGGCCCAATTGATTTCGTACGAACTGGCCATGGGGATGGCGCTGCTGCCGGTGTTTCTCTGGTCGAGCAAGCCCGGCGTCACCAGCCCGCTGAATCTCTACAGCATTGTCGAAGCGCAGAACCATCTCTGGCTGGTCTTTTGGCAGCCGGTGTCGGCGCTGATTTTCCTCGTCAGCCTCTTTGCCGAGACCAACCGCCTGCCCTTCGACATGGCCGAGTCGGAAACTGACTTGGTTGGCGGCTTCCACACCGAATACGGCAGCTTCAAGTTCGGGTTTTTCTTCATCGCGGAATACGCGCACATGATCGTCGGCTCGGCGGTGTTCGTGCTGCTGTTCTGCGGCGGCTGGAATTTCCTGCCCGGCCTGCCCACACCCTGGCCGCATAATCTTGCCGGCTCGGCCGCAAGCATCGTCTGGTTTTTGCTCAAGGTCGTTTTCTTCGTCTTTTTCTTCATCTGGATCCGCTGGACGCTCCCGCGTTTTCGCTACGACCAGGTGATGAAGCTCGGCTGGAATATGCTGCTGCCGCTGGCGGTGGCGAATTTCTGCGCCTACCTGGTCTTTTTCGCCCTGTTCCCGAACGCCTGATTTTTTCACCGCTTTTCCCACGCCCATGGCCAAAGTCCTCGAACGCAAACCGCTCACCTTCTGGGAGCGCACCTACCTGCCGCAAATCCTCGGCGGGTTGCGCGTGACTTTGGCGAACATCTTCAAGCGCTCGGAGACCCTCGAATACCCGGAGCAGCGCCCGCAACTGCCGCAGCACTACCGCGGCGCGCCCGTGCTGGTCAAGGACCCCAATGGCCGCGAGAAATGCGTCTCGTGCCAGCTCTGCGAATTCGTCTGCCCGCCCAAGGCCATCCGCATCACCCCGGGCGAAATCCCCTTCACGGCGCCGACCGCGCACGTCGAGAAGGCCCCGAAGGAATTCGAGATCAACATGCTGCGCTGCATCTACTGCGGCCTGTGCGAGGAAGTCTGCCCCGAGGAGGCCATTTTCCTCCAGGACATCTATTCCATCACGGGCCTGAGCCGCGGCGAACTGGTGCACAACAAACAAAAGCTTTACGAGCTTGGCGGCACGCGCCCCGACCGCTTCCACAAATGGGACAAAAAGCTCGCCGCCGAAAAGGCCAGCGCCGAGGGCGGCGCGCACCACTAGCCGCGCGGACTTTTTGCTCGATTCACCACCCGCCCAAACCTAAACAATCCAACTTTTTTCGCCCGCCCGTCCGCTTCCCGCCATGTCCGCCTTCCTCTTTTACTTCTTCTCCCTGCTGACGGTGGTGGCCGCGCTCTTTGTGGTCATCAACCGAGACGCGGTGAACTGCGCGCTGTGCATGGTGGTCGCGCTGGCTGGGGTGGGGGCGATGTTTTTCCTGCTGGAAGCCCCCTTCCTCGGCGTGCTGCAAATCATCGTCTACGCGGGCGCGGTGATGGTGCTGTTCCTCTTTATCATCATGTTGCTGGACGAGACCGCGCGCCACCGGCTGCGCATTTCGGAAATCAACCTGGTGTTCGTCTGCGCCACCCTGGTGGCGATGGCCGGCGCGGCGCTCTGGCTGGCCCACCAGTATCCGTCCGTTGCGCAACTGCCCAAGGTCGAGCCGATGCCCACGGACCAGAACCCCATGGCCTATGCGTCCGCCTCCAAGGCCTTCGGCTTCGGCCTCTTTACGCGCTACCTGCTGCCCTTCGAAGTCGCGGGCTTCCTGCTGCTCATCGCGATGGTCGGCGTCATCGTCCTCAGCAAGCGCCCCGAGCAAATCGAGGCCAACCCGGCCGAACCACCCCGCCGCTAGCCCCATTTTTACCATGGACACCGGACTGCAAGCCTACCTCACCGTCGCCGGCCTGATTTTCGCCATCGGCTTCGCCGGGGTGCTGCTGCACAAGAATACGCTCATCATCTACATGTGCCTGGAGTTGATGCTGACGGCCTCGACCCTCGCGCTGGTGGCGTTTTCGCGCTTTTACGGAACGATGGACGGCGCGCTCTTCGTCTTTTTCATCATCACCGTCGCCGCGGCGGAAGTCGCCGTCGGCCTGGCCATCATCGTCGCGCTCTACCGTCGCCGCCGCACGGTGCAGGTGGACGAATTGAACTTTTTGAAGCACTAAGATGAACCTGCCGATGCTGCTTTCGCTCATCCTGCTGCTGCCCCTCGGGTCGGCGGTGGTGATTGCGCTGTTCCTGCGCAAACGCGGGAACCTGGCGGCGCTGCTGTCCATCATGGTGGGCTTCACCGTGATGGCGCTGTCGCTCTACGTCATTCTCACCAGCTACAACCCCGCGCGCACGGTTTATCCCGCGGGCAGCCCGGAGTCGTCGCTGCCCTCGGCGGCGATGCAGAACTGGCTGGGCATGGCCGGGCCGGTGTGGGCCGAAGCCTCGCACCACTGGCTGCAGTTCGGCGATTACGTCTTTGCGATGGGTTTTCACTTCAACAACCTCTCGGCGCTGATGCTGCTGGTGGTTTCGTTTGTGGCCTGCTGGATTCAGCTCTTCAGCGCGGGCTACATGGCCGACGACGAAGGCAAGGCGCGGTTCTTCGGCGGCCTGTCCATCTTCATGTTCTCCATGCTCGGCATCGTGCTGGCGGACAATCTGGTGATGCTCTTCGTCTTTTGGGAACTGGTGGGCTTCAGCTCCTACATGCTCATCGCGCATTATTACACGACCGACTTTGCGAACATGGCCTCGAAAAAGGCCTTTATCGTCAACCGCATCGGCGACCTGGGCTTTTTGCTCGGCATCGTCTGGTGCTGGGACCACTACGGCACCGTGCGGCTATCCGAGCTCGAAAACATCATCGGCTACCATCCGGGGCTGGTCGCGGGCGGCGCGGCCACCGGCATCGGCCTGCTGCTCATGTGCGGCTTCGTCGGCAAGAGCGCGCAATTCCCGCTGCAAGTATGGTTGACGGACGCGATGGCCGGTCCCACGCCGGTCTCGGCGCTCATCCACGCCGCGACGATGGTGGCCGCGGGCATTTATTTCCTCGCCCGGGTGTTTTTCCTGCTGCCGCCGTTCACGCTGCACTGGATCATGTGGAGCGGCGCGGCAATGACGGCGTGCGCCGGTTTGTGGGCGCTGGGACAGACGGACATCAAGAAGACCCTCGCGTATTCCACGCTCTCGCACCTCGGTTACATGGCGACGGCGGTGGGTCTGGGTTATCCGCAGTTGGCAATGTTTCACCTCGCGATGCATGCGTGCTTCAAGGCGACGCTCTTTCTCGGCTCGGGCTCGGTCATCCACGCCTGCCACCACGAACAGGATATTTATAAGATGGGCGGCCTGCGGAAAAAGATGCCCATCACCGCGGCGACCTTCCTGCTCGCCTCGCTGGCCAACTGCGCCGTGCCGTTCTTCTCCGGCGCGTATTCGAAGGACTCGATCATTTCCGCCGCCTACCTCAAAGGCCACGACGAGGGCCTGATTTACTACGGTGTTTACGCCCTAGTGCTCTTCGGCGCGCTTTGCACCGCCCTGTACACCTGCCGCCTGTTCGCCGTCGTCTTTTTGGGCAAGGCCCGCAGCGAGGAAGCCGAACACGCCCACGAGAGCGGCGCTTCGATAACGATTCCGCTGATTGTGCTGGGTTTGCTTTCGCTGGCGGCGGGTTGGACGGTTTACGACTGGAAGTGGGCGGGCGGCCTGATGACCGGCCTCATTCCCTCCGGCTGCGCGCAGGTCTTTCTCGGCGGCTTCTCCGCGCTCGAACACACGCTGGAGGAAAAGGGCCTCGGCCACGGGTTGGAGATTATCAACGTCATCGTGGTGCTGGCCGGCCTCGCCGCCTCGTATGCCTTTTACGGACGCTCCGCCGCGGCCGGCGACCCCCTGGCGGCCAAATCGCCGGGTGCCTTTCGCGTGCTCGAACGCCATGGCTGGTTTGACGACGTTTACGACTGGTATGTCGCCCAGATCCAGCAGCACTTCTGCGACGTGCTCGCCGCGCTCGACAAACTGGCCATTCAATTCGGCGGCGGCCAGGTCTGCGCCGGCGGATTGAGCGGGCTGGCCGGCGCGCTGTTGCGCCGCGCCACCGTGGGCAGCATCCACGCCTACGTTTACTGGTTCCTGGCCGGCGTGTGCTGCTACTGGTTCTTCGCCGTCCGCTAAACTTTCCCCTTTATTTTTTAAACTTCATGACCAGCGATTCCCTCATTTTGCCGCAAGCCATCGGCGTGCCGTTCGTGGCCGGCCTGGTGCTGCTGGTCAAAGGCCGCGAGATGGCGCCGTGGCTGGCGCGCGCCGTGGCCTGGGTGGGCTTTCTGGTGCCCGCCCTGACGGCATTGTGCGCCTGGTGGATTTTTTCGATGCACCCGGCCGGGACGCCCATTTTCGAACAGTCCATGACGGCGGCCACGCCCACCCAGTTGCTCTGGCGCACGCCCGAGATGCTGTTCCCGTTTGAGCGTGACATCGGCCTTGGTTTCCTCGGCCTGACTTTAAAGCTCGGCCTCAACGGCCTGTCACTGCCGATGTTCGTGCTCGCGGGCATTGTTGGCCTCGCCGCGGGCATTTACGCGATGAATACATCGGTGGACCGCCCGCAAGCCTATTGGGGCCTGCTGCTGTTCATCGTCTCCGGCGCGATGGGCGTGTTTGCCTCCCTCAACCTGTTCTATTTTTATTTCTTCCACGAATTCGCCCTCATCCCGACATTTATTCTCATCGGCTGGTGGGGCGGCCCGGGCGGGCGGGCGGCGGCGATGGAGATGACGATTTACCTGACCCTCGGCGCGATGCTTTCGCTGCTCGGCCTCCTGGCGCTGTTCTTCAAGAGCGGCGCGCACAGTTTCGACCTCGTCTCGATGCACGCCTGGACGCTGCCGGCGACCGCGACCGTGCCTTCGGGACACAAGATTTTTGGCCTGCTCCTGTTCGGTTTCGGCATCCTGGTTTCGTTGTGGCCCTTCCACTCGTGGGCGCCGACCGGCTATGCCGCCGCGCCCACCCCCGCCGCGATGCTGCACGCCGGCGTGCTGAAAAAGTTTGGCCTCTACGGCCTGCTGCAAATTGCCGTGCCGCTGCTCCCGGGCGAAATGGCGGGCTGGAGCCACCTGCTGGCCTGGCTCGCGCTCGGCAACGTGGTCGTCATCGGCCTCGTCACGCTCGCCCAACGCGACTTGAAGGTGATGCTTGGCTACAGCTCGGTGATGCACATGGGCTACATTTTCCTCGGCATCGTCTGCGTGAGCGCGATGGGGGCGGGTGGGGCGGTGTTGCTGATGTTTGCCCACGGCCTGTCTGTCGCCGCGCTTTTCCTGCTCTCGGATGCGGTTTTCCAGCGCACGCGCACCTACGACTTCGGCGCGATGGGGGGCCTCTGCAAAAAGGCTCCGGTGCTCTCCGCCTTCTTTGTTGCGGCGACCTTCGCGGGCATCGGCCTGCCGGGCTTTGCGAACTTCTGGGGCGAGTTCGGCGTCTTTGTCGCGCTGTGGAAATTTTCGCCGTGGATGACCGCCGCGGCGGCGCTGGGCGTGGTGATTTCCGCCATCTACGGCTTGCGCGCGGTTTCCCGCATCTTTTACGGCGAACCCTCGCCGGCCTTTCAAACCTTGTTTGACCAGCCGGTCGCCGACCTCCGCCCTGGCGAACGCTGGCCGGCCATTATCCTGCTCGGCGCGCTGTTGCTGGTCGGCTTTTGGCCCGGACTGCTCAGCCGCGGCATCAATGAGTCCCTGCCGACGGCCTATCAGGATTTGCGCCCCAGCGGCCACTACGTGCTGACCTTGAATTTCATTTCCGAGACCACGGCGGCTCCCACGCCTGCGGCCCCGCCGGCCGCTCCCAAGCCATGAACCCCGCCGTTTACCATACTCTTACCGCCACCAACCAGTGGCTTATGCTCTGGCCCGAGGTCATGCTCGGCGCCATCGCGCTGCTGTTGCTGGTGCTGGAACTCGTGCTGGACCGCAAACAGCACGACTGTATTCCGCGCATCGCGATTTTTGGCCAAATCGTCATCCTCATCGCCCTGCTCGGGAGCATCGCCTACGAAAGCGCCGACCCCTATATCGATAAAATCGCGGACTGGACGTATTTCGACGGCCTGGTCGTGATTTCGCCGTTCGGGGAGGCCGGGCGCATCTTCATCCTGCTGACGGCGCTGGGCGTCAGTTTCCTCGCGCAGATTTATTTCAAGAAACAGGCGCTGCCGCGCATCGAGTTTTTCCACCTGCTGCTGGTGGTGGCGGCGGCGATGATGCTGCTCATCCAGTCCGCGCAGTTCGTGCTCTTTTTTGTCGCGCTGGAGACGGTCACGGTCGGCTTCTACATCATGGTCGCCTATTGCCGCGCGAGCCCGTTCTCGCTCGAGGCGGGGCTGAAATACCTCATCCTCGGCGCGCTCAGCTCGGCCATCCTGCTCTTTGGCATTGTGCTGCTCTACGGCGTGGCCGCGCAGCCGCACCCGCATCTGCTCATCGGCCCGATCCATGACCCGATGAGCTTCGCCGACCTGGGCCGCGTGCTCGGGGCGCAGTCCGCCAACCCGCTGGCCGCCGCGGGCGTGGCCCTGGTGCTTTGCGGCGTGGCGTTCAAAATCGGCGCGGTGCCGTTTCAAATCTGGGTACCGGATGTTTACCAAGGCGCGCCGACGCCGACCACCGCGTTTCTCGCCGTCGGCTCGAAGGCCGCGGGCTTCTGGGTGCTGCTCAATCTGGTGACCGGGCCGTTCGCCGCGCTCTGGCTTTCGCAACAAGTCCTCGTGCCGCTGCTATCGTGGCTGGCGGTGCTTTCGATTTTATTCGGCAACCTCGCCGCGCTCGGCCAGCACAACGTCAAGCGCGTGATGGGCCTTTCGGGCATCGCGCATGCGGGCTATATGCTCGTGGGCGTGGTCGCCGCGGCGCAGGGAGTTTCCTGGGCGGCCGGCGCGGTGCTCTTTTATTTGTTTACCTACCTGCTCGGCTCGTTCGGGGTGTTTGGAGTGATGGCCTATGTGGCCGGCGCACGCGACGAAGCACAGGAGCTCGAACACTATGCCGACCTGGGCCGCAAGCAGCCCTTTCTCGGCGGCGTGCTGGCGGTCGGGCTGGGTTCCCTCGCCGGGATTCCGCCGCTGGCGGGCTTCATCGGTAAACTGCTGCTGTTTTACGCCGCCTTCCAAGCGCACCTTTACACCCTGCTGGCCGTTTCGATTCTCGGCGTCGTCATTTCGATTTATTACTATTTCGGCTGGATGCGCGAGGCGCTTTTCCGGCAGCCCGGCATCCCGACGCTCCCGCCCGCGGAAGCCGCCGAGCCGCCCACCAAGCCGTTGAACTGGGGCCGCGTCATGCTCGGCCTGCTCGCCGCCGCCACGCTGTTCGCCGGCCTGTATCAGGGCTTTTTCCCCGAGGGTTTGCTCTAGGCTTCGGTTCGCCGCGCATAGCGCACGATGCGGAAATCCGGCGTGGTTTTGACGGTTTCCACCGGCGCAAATAATTCCCCGTAGGGAGGGAAATAAGCATCGCCCGGCGGATTCCCGGGCACGTGCGTCAGGTAAAGCTCGGTGCAACGCGGCAGCGCCTGGCGGTAAATCTCCGCGCCGCCCATGATCCAGACCTCTTCGCCGGCCGGCAGCGCCGATAGCGCGTCGAGCGAATGGATGACAATGGCGCCGGGGAGGGTGTTTTCGCCGGGCGCCAAAGTGCGCGAGACCACCACATTGCGCCGCCGGGGCAGGGGACGGCCCAGCGAATCCCACGTCTTGCGCCCCATCACCACCGTGTGGCCCGTGGTCTTCTCCTTGAAGAACTTCAGGTCCTCGGACAAGTGCCACGGAATTTTTCCGCCCACGCCGATGACGCGGTTTTCGGCTAATGCGGCAATCGCCTTCCAGCTCATGGGCGTCTCCGTTAAACCGCAATCGGCGCCTTGATGCCGGGGTGGGGGTCGTATTCGAGCAATTCAATGTCCTCGAACTTGAAGTCTTCGAGCTTGGTGATGGCCGGGTTCAGCTTCGCCCGCGGGAGTACTTTCGGCGCGCGTGCCAACTGCGTCTCCACCTGTTCAAGATGATTCAGGTAGAGGTGCAGGTCCCCAAAGGTGTGCACAAAATCGCCGGGCTTGAGTCCGCAGACTTGCGCGACCATCAACGTGAGCAGCGCATACGAGGCGATGTTGAACGGCACGCCGAGAAAAAGGTCTGCGCTGCGCTGGTAAAGCTGGCAGCTCAATTCACCCTGGCTTGAGACATGGAACTGAAAAAGCGCATGGCAGGGCGGAAGCGCCATTTTCCCCACGTCCGCGGGGTTCCAGGCCGTGACAATATGCCGGCGGGAATACGGGGACTTCTTGATGGACTCCACGACCTTCGCCAACTGGTCAATCGTCGCGCCGTCGCGGGCCGGCCAGTGGCGCCATTGGTAGCCATAAACCGGGCCCAAGTCGCCATTGGAGTCGGCCCACTCGTCCCAAATTGTCACCCCGCGCTCCTGGAGCCATTTGACGTTCGTATCCCCCCGGATGAACCACAGGAGTTCGTAAACCACAGACTTCCAGTGGACTTTCTTGGTGGTGAGCAGCGGAAAGCGCTCGCGCAGGTTGAACCGGGCCTGGGCACCAAAAACCCCGCGCGTGCCCACACCGGTGCGGTCGCGGCGTTCCTCGCCGGTGTCGCGCACCAGGCGGAGAAGGTCGAGGTAGGTCTGCATGGCGCGATACAAACGGGTTCGCCCGCCGCGCGCAAAGGAAAATGCAGCGGGTGGGTAAATCACCTTGACCGCGCCGCTCCCGTCCGCCATATTCACCGTTTCCCTCCAAAGGAACACGGGGCTGTAGCTCAGTTGGAAGAGCGCGACAATCGCACTGTCGAGGTCGTCGGTTCGAGCCCGATCAGCTCCACCATTTTTATCCGCCATGAGCCAGCCCGAACGGCACGCCTTCCAGGCCGAGGTGCGCCAGCTCCTCGACATCGTTGTCCACGCCCTCTACACCGACCGCGAGATTTTTCTGCGCGAGTTGGTCTCGAACGCCTCCGATGCGCTGGAGAAACTCCGGCACACCCAGTTGACCGGCGAGACGCCCTTCGACGCGAACCTGCCGCTCGAAATTAACATCACGACGGACGATACTGCCGGGACCGTCACCATCCAGGACTTCGGCATCGGGATGACGCAGGAGGAGCTGGTCGAAAACCTCGGCACCATTGCCCATTCCGGCTCCAAGGCCTTCCTCCAGGCGCTCAAGGAAAAGGGCGGCGCGGCGGAAAACCTCATTGGCCAGTTCGGCGTCGGCTTTTACAGCGCCTTCATGGTCGCCAGCGAGGTCAAGGTCTACACCCATTCCTGGCAGACCGACGCGCCGGGGCTGGTCTGGACCAGCGATGGCGGCGGCGATTACGCCATCGAGCCCGTCGAGGGCCAGCGCCGCGGCTGCAAGATTGTCCTCAAACTCAAGGATGATGCCAAGGAGTTTGCCTCGGCCGACCGCGTGCGGCAGTTGCTTGCGCGCTATTCCAATTACGTCGCGTTCCCGGTTAACCTCAACGGCGAACGCGTCAACAAAGTCGAGGCCATCTGGCTCAAGCAAAAGAGCGAAGTTACCCCCGAGCAATACAAAGAGTTTTACCGCTTTCAGACCCACCTGCCCGACGAGCCACTGACCTGGCTGCATTTTTCTGTTGATGCCCCACTGGCGCTCAATGCGCTGTTGTTTGTGCCCGGCGTGAATCCCGAGCGCATGGGCTTTGGCCGCACCCCGCCCGGGGTGGCGCTGTATTGCCGCAAGGTGCTGATCGACCCGGAGCCGAAGGAGCTTTTGCCCGAGTGGCTGCGGTTCCTGCGCGGGGTGGTGGACAGCGCCGATCTGCCGCTCAATATTTCGCGCGAGTCCATGCAGGACAGCGCGCTGGTGCAGAAGCTCAACCGGGTGCTCACCAAGCGTTTCCTGAAATTTCTCGAGGAGCTTTCGAACAAGGATGCCGCGGCCTACGAAAAAATTTACCGTTTATTCCAACACTATATCAAGGAAGGCATCGCCACCGATTACGAGCACCGCACCGCGCTCTCCGGGCTCCTGCGTTTCGAGTCGAGCACCCAGCCGGCGGGGCAACTCACCAGCCTGGCCGACTACGTCGCGCGCATGACTTCGGAGCAGAAGGAGATTTATTTCCTTCACGGCCGCGACCGCGCCGCAGTCGAAAGCGGCCCCTATCTCGAGGCTTTTAAAGCCCGCGGCCTCGAAGTGCTGCTGGGCTTCGAGCCGCTTGACGATTTTGTGATGTCGCAACTGGGCGCGTTTCAGGAAAAACCCATCGTCAACGCCGACCAGGCGGACTTGAAACTGCCGGAACTGCCCGACGCCCCCGGCGCCGAGGCGCTTTCGAGCGAGAACCTCGCGGCGCTCTGTGCCTGGCTCAAGGAAATCCTGGGCGAAAACCGCGTGGCCTCGGTTGAAGGCGGTTCGCGCCTGGTGGACAGTCCGGCGGTCGCGTTGAATTCCGACAGCATGGTCAGCGCAAATATGCGCCGCATCCTGCGCTCGATGAAAAACGAGGAGCAGGCGCCGCCGCCCGCGGTCGTGCTGCAAATCAACCCGCGCCACCCGCTGGTCAAAAACCTCGCGGCCCTGCGCGCGAAAGACGCCGACCTCGCCAAGCTCGTCGGCGAACAGCTTTACGACAGCGCGCTGCTCGCGGGCGGCCTGCTCGAAGACCCGCGCCAGTTCGTGCAACGTTCCTACACGCTCCTCGAACGCGTGTCCAAAAACTGAAGCCGCCGCCCTCCAGCCGCCTGCATCTCGTCCGCGCGGGCTTTGCGCGGTTTCTCGCCCGCGAACTGGCCGGGGCGGGTTCCACGCCGCTCGTCGAAGGACCGACCTGGCTGCTCGCGACCGCCGCCCGGCAGGAAAATTTCTGTTTTGCCGCGCTCACCTTGATTGATCCTGTGGAGAAGAAATCTATTTCCGTCAACGCCGCAGCCAAGGCCATTTTGGAATATTTTCTTGCCACCAGCCGCGAGGAAAAATTCAGTGAACCGTGGCCGTTGCAATTTCGCTGTGATGATTCCCAGCCCGGCCTGGCCCGCCGGGCCTCCGCCGTTGCCCGCACTTTCGAAGACGAATTGATCAAGCGCATGGCCCGTGTCGCCCGGCTGGCTCGTCCGCAGCCGGCCTCCTCCCTGGGTCCCGCGCGCGGCCTTTTTGCCTTCTGGCGCGATTTCGAAAATTTTTATGTCGCCCGTGAAGCCGTCTTTGGCGGACAACGCCGCATGGCTGACGACCCCGGCGCGCCTTCGCGTTCCTATTTGAAACTCGAGGAGGCCTTTGGCCTGCTGGGCCGTGAACCGCAAACCGGCGAAACCGTGGTGGACCTCGGCGCGGCGCCGGGCGGGTGGAGTTTTTGCGCCGCCAAGCGCGGCGCGAGTGTGCTAGCATTGGACAACGGCCCGCTCAAGGGCGCGGCGCTCGGCCATCCGCTCATCGAGCACGAACGCGCTGACGCCTTCCGCTTCACCCCGGCGCCAGGCAAGGTCTATGACTGGCTGTTCTGCGATGTCGTGGACGACCCCGACAAAGTACTGGGACTCCTCGAACGCTGGGTCGCGCAGCACGCCTGCCGCCGCTTTGTGGTGAACCTGAAATTTGGCCGCACGGATCCGCTCCCGCTGCTGCATCGCGCGGTTGGGCCTTCCTCCACGTTAGCGCGGGCTTGCGTCCGCTTGCGCGCCCGCCATCTTTTTCACGACCGCGAAGAGTTCACGCTCGTCGGCGAATTGCGCAGTTAATCTGGTCCATCATTCCCTTCATGCCCGCACCCGAATCCAGCAAGCCCGCCATGCGCCCGATTACCCTGTGCGGCTACAAGGCCGTCGCAGCGGCATTCGCCTGCCGGCCCAAATGTGTGCAACGCCTGTTTTTTGACGCCGCGAGCGCGCCGCGGGTCGGCGAATTTTGCCAATGGATGGCCCAGGAACGGCGCGTTTACCGGCAGGTAATGCCGGAGGAGCTGGAGCGCATCGCGGGCACCATCCACCACGGCGGCATCGTCGCGGTCACGGAGCGGCCGATGTTGCGCCCCCCGCGCTATGGGGAATTTGCCGAGTGGCAGCGCGCCGGCGACCCCTTGCTCATTCTCGACCGCATCGGCAATCCGCACAACCTCGGCGCGATTGCGCGTTCGACCGCCTTTTTCGGCATTCCACGCATGATGATTGCGCGCCATCCGCAGCAGGCCCAGCCGACCGACGCCGCCTACCGTGTTGCCGAGGGCGGGTTGGAACACATCCAGATTTTCGAAGTCGCCTCGCTTGCCCCCATTGTCAAGCAGTTGCGCGAACATTTTCTCGTGGTGGGCGCCGCCGTGCGCGGAGGCAAGAGCCTCGACTCCGCCAAGCCCCCGCGCGCTCCCGGCCGTCCGGTGGCGCTGTTGCTCGGCAATGAAGAAACCGGCCTCGACCCCAAACTGGAAAGCCTGTGCGAACTCCTCGTGCGCATCCCCGGCGGCGGCGCGGTCGAATCGCTGAATGTCAGCGCGGCGGCGGCAATTTTGCTCCATTGGATGAGCCAGGGGCGGCCCGCCAAACTGCCCGCGCCGGCGACGAAAGCGAACCGCTGATTCAAAACGTCATGCCGAGGGTCAGCGCCAGGATTTGCTCGCTGCGCGCGCCATTAAGGCCGACAATTGTATTGTAGGACTGGCTGAAGCGCAGCGAAAGTTCAAGGCCGCGGGTGAGCTTGTTGATCAGCGCCGCATTGAGCGCCCAGGCCTGATTTTCAAACTCGTCCAATTGCACCAGGGCGTGGACATCCTCCTCGAGGCGCAGCGAATCGGTAAACCGCCACCGAAAAGTCTGCTTGCCGCCGCCGAGCGTGCGCCATTTGACGGGAATGCTCACGGCCTCGACGTAACGCTGGGTCGGGCCGGCTTGCACAGCAAGGTCGGCCCGTTTGCTTTTCCACAAGTCGTAGCCGACATTTTGCGAGTCTTGCGCCTGGTGATCAATGTTCGCATTGAAGTCCCGCAAATAACTGCCTTCGTTGCTGAGGAAGAGCCGCTCGGTCAAATCATGCTGGTAGCTGGCATTGGCGCCGTAGCGGTCGGCGCTGCGGCTGACCGAGCCGTCCGCGGCGCGGCTCGCCGTGTAATAATAAAAGGCCTTGAAGTCGTAGGTATTGGGCGCTTTCAACGCGGTGATGTTGCCGACGGCGATAATTTGGGTGGTGGCGGCGTTGGTGCGCGTATTCGTCAACCCCGCATCCAGGTGGCCCGAGATTTCGCCCGGCAGAACGTAGCCAAGGGTGTCTTTGAGGCGATCCACCAGGGTCGGTTCAGGAGCCGGCGGAGGTTTTTCCTGGGTGTGGACCGGGGCGGCGGCGGCGGGGGTGGCCGGCGGGGCTTCAACATGGGCGCGCCCGGCGGGCACATTGATCACACCGAGGGTGGCGCTTTGAAAGCGAATCGTTTGCGAATTTTGTGCGAGCACCGTTCCGGTCAACTTGTCGCCATTGTCAAACACGAGCACCTCCGCGCGGGCAGGGGCCATCGCGCCAAACCCGGCGGCCAGCAGCATAATTTTCGAACAAAACCGTTTCATTTCCAGCAGTGTGGTTTTTCAGCGAGGCATGACAAGGCTTAGTTCCGCTTTTTTCAAAAAAAGTTTGGCCGCCCGCAGGCTTGCGGAATCAAATCGCGCTGCTATGGTTCCGGCCATGCCCCTGCCGTTGTCCTTTTCCGCCGCCGCGCTGCGTGAGAACGACCACTCGCGCGTCTATGAATGGCTCGAGACCAACGGCCTCGGCGGTTGGGCGGGCAGCACGGTGTCCGGCGCGCATTCGCGGCGCTACCACGGCCTGCTCGTCGCCGCCCTCAATCCACCCGGCGGGCGCATGGTGCTGCTTTCGAAACTCGACGAGACCCTGATTTGCAACGGCACGAGCTACGACCTCGGCTGCAACCAATACCCCGGCGTCGTGGCGCCGACCGGGTACCAATTCATCGAGCAATTTTCCCTGCTGCCATTTCCGACCTGGCAGTACCGCGCCGGCCCCATTGCCCTTGAGCGGCAAATCGGCGCCATCCACGGCGAGAACACGACGGTCATTCACTATCGCCTCAAGGAGGCGCCCGGGCCGGTCGAGATGCTGTTGCGGCCCTTTTCCGCCGTGCGCGATTACCATGCGCTCCAGCACGCCAATGAAAACGTGCGGCGCGAAGCGCCGTATGCCGACGGGGTGTTGAGCCTGCGCCTCTATGACGGCACGCCGACATTCCACGTCGCCGTCCCCGGTTCACGATTCGATTACGCGCCGTTTTGGTATTACCATTTCCAATACCGCGAGGAGCAGGCGCGCGGGCTGGACTACAGCGAGGATTTATACAGCCACGGCATCATCCGCGCGACCCTGCAACCCGGGCAGACCCTCGGCGTCATCGTCTCGACCCAGCCGACAACGGGCCGCGATGCCGCCGCGCTCCTGCAAACCGAAGCGGCCCGGCGCGAGGCGGTGGTGGCGACCGCCGGGTTCAAAGGCGAACTCGAATGCCAGCTCGTGCGGGCGGCAGACCAGTTCGTCGTGCGCCGGGGAAACGACCTGCACACCATCATCGCCGGCTATCACTGGTTCACCGACTGGGGCCGCGACACAATGATTGCGCTGCCGGGCCTCTGCCTGGCGACAAAGCGCTTCGACGAGGCACGGGAAATCCTCCGCGCCTTCGCCCAGACCGAAAGCCAGGGCATGTTGCCCAACCAATTTCCCGACCACGGCGAGACGCCCTCGTACAATTCCGCCGACGCCGCGTTGTGGTTCTTCGTCGCCGTGCGCGCCTACCTCACGGCGACGAAGGACGATCAGTTTGTCCGCAAAGAACTGCTGCCCGTGCTCGAGGACATCCTCGCCTGGCACGACCGCGGCACGCGCTACCACATCCATTGCGACGACGATGGCCTGCTCTTTGCCGGCGAGCCGGGCGTGCAACTCACCTGGATGGACTCCAAGGTCGGCGACTGGGTGGTGACACCGCGCACCGGCAAGCCCGTTGAAATCAATGCGCTGTGGCACAACGCCCTGAGCATTTTGGCGGAATTGCGCGAGCGTTTCGGCCGGCCGGGCGCGGACGACCTGAGCAATCGCGCCCTGGCGGTGAAAGACCGCTTTCTGGAAGTTTTTTGGAATGACGCCACCGATTACCTCTTTGACGTGGTCAACGGCAGCGATCGCGACCCGGCTTTGCGGCCCAACCAGCTTTTCGCCCTGAGCCTCCCGCACGAACTGCTCCCGCGCAATCAGGCGCTCAGCGTTCTCAAGGCGGTGGAACAGCGGCTGCTCACGCCGGTGGGGCTGCGCACGCTGGCCTCCGGTTCGCCGGGCTACCGCCCGCGCTATGAAGGCAACGTGCATTCGCGCGACGGCGCCTACCACCAGGGCACGGTGTGGGGCTGGTTGCTCGGGCCGTATGTCACGGCGCTGGTGCGCCTGCGCGGCCAATCCGGCCGCGAACGCGCGCGCGCGCTGGTGGACAACCTCGGCCAGCGGCTCGGCGAAGCCGGGCTGGGCACGCTCTCGGAAATCTACGACGCCGAAATGCCCTTCGTCCCGCGCGGTTGCATCGCCCAGGCGTGGAGCGTCGGCGAAATCCTGCGCGTCTGCCGCGAAGACTTGGGCGGCTGAAGCTCACTTGCCCGCCGCGCGCACCTGCACGCGCAACTCGGCCTTGAGTTCGTCGAGGCCCGTCCCGGTCATGCAGGAAATTTCCCAAATCGGCACCTTCTTGTACTTTTTCTTGAAGCGCTTCAGATTCGCAGCGGCGTCCGGCTCATCCATTTTGTTGGCGGCCACCACCAGCGGCTTCTTGAGCAATTCGGGGCTGTATTTTTTCAATTCCGCGAGCAGGTGCTTGTAGTCGTCGAGCGGGTCGCGGGCGTCGGTGCCGGCCATGTCGAGCATCATGAGCAGGGCGCGGCAACGCTCGATATGGCGGAGAAATTCGTGGCCGAGGCCGCGGTTTTCGCTCGCGCCTTCAATCAACCCGGGAATATCGGCGATGGAAATGCGCTCAAACTGTTCCGGGTAATCAATGATGCCGACGTTGGCATGCAAAGTCGTGAAGGGGTAGGGAGCCGTTTTCGGCCGGGCCTGGGTCAGGCAATTGGTCAGCGAGGACTTGCCCGCGTTCGGGTAGCCGACGAGGCCGACGTCCGCGATGGTCTTGAGCACGAGTTGAAAACTGCCTTCCTCCCCCGGCTGGCCGGGCGTGCTTTGCAGCGGCGTGCGGTTGGTGGAGCTTTTGAAGTGCAGGTTGCCCTTGCCGCCGCGGCCGCCGTGCAACAGCACAATGCGCTCGTTGTGTTGCGTCAGTTCCGTCACCACCCGGTTTGTTTCCGGGTCAAAAACGACGGTGCCGAGCGGCAGGCGGACAATCAAATCATTGCCGGCATGGCCGAAGCGGTCGCGCCCCTGGCCCGAGTCGCCATTTTTCGCGCGCAGGCTCGGCGTGTGGCGGAATTCGGTGAGGTCGCTGACGTTCTCGTCCCCGATCAGGACGACGTCGCCACCCTTGCCGCCATCGCCACCGTCGGGTCCGCCCTTGGGCAGAAATTTCTCGCGGCGAAAGCCGACGCAGCCGTCGCCTCCGCGGCCGGCGCGCAAATGAACCTGGGCTTCGTCAACAAACATGGTGGTTTAAGGAGTTGCGGGCGGCGGGGTCGCCGCGCTGTGGGCTTCAATCTGTTTCATCGCCGCATCGGTCCAGTCGGTGAGCGTCCGGACTTGCTCGGGCGTCAGCCGGGCGCGGCGGTGCACGGTCAGGTAAAGGGGCAGCGGCATCGCGCCGGTGGAAACCTGGTCGGCGATGTCGCTGAGGGTGTCGGCTTGTTTATTCGCCGTCATTTCATTCCATTTCGAAAAATTGAGGTTTTCCCGGCCTTCGTGCACGTGGCTGGCCAACCACCACGACACCGGGGCGACATAGGTGTACCACGGCCAGCGGGTTTCATCGGAATGACAGTCATAGCAGGAAGCGCGCAAGATGGTTTCGACTTCCGGCGGCGGATGGAGGGCGGCCTTGGGGTCCACCACCGGGCTGCGACCGTCAATCGGCACGAATTGGATGCCGACAAAGACGATCAGGATAAGCCATAGCAGCCGCTTCGCCCATTTCCTCATAAACCACCCAAACTAGCGAACCCGCGCGGCAGTGTCCAGAGGCAACCTCACGCAGGCGAAGGGGCGTTGGCGTCCGGCAGCGCCTGCACGGTGGCGCGCAAATGCTGGACGGTGCCAATCATGCGCACGCCGAGGTCGCGGGAGTCCTTCTCGACAATGCGCCCGCGCACGACGAGCCAGACCCAGCCGTTGCCGCGCTTGAAGCGGAAGCGCGTGGCAAACAACTCCGCCTGGTCATGCAGGTGCTGCAGCATGTCGTGTTGAAAATACGGGCGGTCTTCGGGGTGAATGTTGCTTTGCCACTCGGGAATGGAGATGCCTTCGGGGCGTTCCGGCACGTCGGTGAGCTTGCTGAAGACCGCGTCAAAGCGGATGATGCCGGAGGGAATGTGCCAATCCCACAAGCCGATTTCGGCGACGGCGAGGGTCGCGCGGACTTGCTCGAGCGTGTGGCGTGTTTCCCGCAAACTGGCGCGGCCCGTGGAAATGTCGTCCGCAACCACCATAAGGAGGCGTTCGCTGCGCTCGGTGAAATAGGCGGCCTGCTTGGTCAGCAGCAGCTCGAGCTGGCGGCCCTCGAAGTCCGTGCTCTCGGTCTCCTCGCGCACGGTCTCGCCGAGATTTTGCAACAAGCTCATTTCGCGGCCGCGCCAAAAGGGGTCAATTGAGCGCTGGTGCTTCAACTGGTCATCCTCGCTGCCGCCGGCCTTGCCAAAGAACTGGAACCAGCGGCGGTTGACGAGCAGGGGCTTGTCCGCGATGTCCTTGAGCAAAATACCCAGCGGAAGCTCGTCGAGCAACTGGCGCAAAAAGCGCGAGCGCTGGCGCTGCTGGAGCAATTCGAGGCGGCGTTCGTCGGTGAAGGCCGCCAGCAGCAGGGCGACCATGCCGTGAAACCCCAGGAACGTCCAGGCCGGCAGCAGGATGTCGAGTTCCTCGGTCCCGCTAAACGAGCCCAGTCCTTCATTGGCCGCCAGCGAGGTGATGATGCCCACCAGCAGATTGGCCAGCGCCGCCCCGGCGGTGCCAAAGCGCCAGGCCGTCCAGAAGATGCAGGGCAAGGCGAGATAGGCCAAGGGGTAGCGCAGCTTGTCGTTGTCCGACATATTCTGGAACATGATCAGCAAACTGCCGACCAGCAGAATGTTCACCAGAATCCACTCGCGCACGCGCGCCGACTCCCACCGCTTGAAATAATCCGACCGGACGGAAAACAAGAACGGCGTCATCAGCAGGATGCCCGTCCAACCCGAGAGCCACTGGGCCAAAAAGGTAATCAGGACGCCGCTCTCGCCCACCCGGGTGTTGGGCGCAAACGCAAATCCCAGCGCGGTAATCAAAGACGCCGCGGGCCCGGCCAGCACGGAAAGCGTCAATACGTCCGCCGCACTGCGCAAACGGGCGTCGAAGCCGGTCATCGCCAGCAAGGAGCAGCCACCCACCGCGCCGCCCGCCAGGCTGATGCCGTAAAGCGGCGTGCCCACCCAGCCGCATCCCCGCAAGGCGCCGCTGGCCAATCCCGCCAAAAAAACCACCGGCCAGGACTTCCACCCGTGCTGCCAGACGACTGCAAGCGCCGCCGCCAGGCCAAAGTTCAGCAGCGGGAAGTGCTCGTGTGCCGGGACCGTGCCGAGCGCGCCGGCCTGATCCAGCATCACGACCAGGATAAACGACGTGACCACCCACAGGTAGGGGATGGGCCCGGCGGTCATTACCGCGGGTTTGTCCGCGCCAGGGGAACTGGGAGCATCAGCCATGGTTGCCACGGCCCCTAAAATCGCGGAACTCGGCGCGGTTGCCCACCAAAAAATTTCAACCCCGGCGCAGGGTGGCGCCGCCCAGCCGGCCGTTCATGTAGCGCTGGAGCTGGGTCAACTGCTGCAGGGAGCGGTTGCTGAGGATTTCCTCGATGCGCTCCAGGAAGTCCTTGGGGCGGTAGTTGGCCGTCTCCAGCAGGAACAGGATGACGGCCTCGCGGTGAATCTGGTAGGTGCGCCGGCGCTCGCGCCCTTTGCGGGCCCGGGCGTTGTTCTGGTGGCCGAGAATCTTCTGGTTGTCAAAGGCGTCGCGCACGAATTGGTCCGTGCGCCCGATGAGGGAGGCGACTTCCTTTGGCGAGAACCATTGCTTGCCCGGCGGCAGCATGAACTCAAAGTGCTGCGGACCTTCTTCGGTGGCGATGCGCATGGGGGGCCGGATGGTTTGCGGTGCGCCCCCGCGGCCGCCGGGGCGGCGGAGGCGCGGGTTTAATTGGACGCGGGAGGAAAAATTTGTTTGTATAAATGGATACAGTGTATCATCATGGAATTCTTCCATGAGTCAATAGAAATTTTCCATGCGCTGCCCATCCTCCTCCTCTGCCGCCGGGGCTTTTGCCCGGCGGTTTCGCCTGCTCATGAGCTACCACGACCTCACGCTGCGTGAAATCGCCACGGCGACGCACAGCGCGGTCTCGACCGTCGGCACCTGGCGCAATGGCCGGGTGCCCTCCTCACGCCAAACCCTCGAACAACTGGCGGAAGTGTTCCGCGTCAACGTGGAATACCTCATCGAGGGCCGCGATGGCCGCCGCGCCGGCCGACCGACCCTGGAAGAAGTCAATGACGCAGCCGGGCGCATACTGGAGGACCTGGACATCCTGCTCAGCGCACTGGAAAGCCACCGCCGGAAGGCGCTGGCGCCCGCAGTCAAAGAACGCAAGAAGCGCGGGCAAGTGCGACCTTAGCACAAATTTCCGCCGCGTGGTAGCACTGCGTTGGCTGCGTTTGATAGGTTGGCTGCGTTTGATAGGTTGGCTCCGTTGGCTGCGTTGGGAGCAGGCATCCTGGCGGCTCAGTTTCCCCGCGCGGGCCAATGCCCGGCTTCTTGCAACCGCGCCAAGAGCGCGAGCGCCGACGACGAACGGTTCATGATGTATAAATGCAATCCGGGCACCTGGCCGGCGAACAGGCCGCGAATTTGCGCATCGGCCCATTCGACGCCCACCGCTTCGGCGGCCGCATCCTGGCCGGCCAGGGGCGAAAGCTTCGCCGCCAACGCCGCCGGGTAGGAGGCCTTGCAAAACGCGGTGAACTTTTCCACCTGCGCGTGCGAAAGCGCCGGCATGATGCCCGGCACAATCGGCACCGCGATGCCCAAGGCGCGGCAACGCTCGACGAATTTGAAATAAGCCGCGTTGTCGAAAAAAAGCTGCGTGGTGACGAAGTCCGCGCCGGCGTCCACTTTCGTCTTCAGGTTGCGCAAGTCCGCCTCGGGCGAAGGCGCCTCCGGATGGGTTTCCGGGTAGCCGCCCACGCCGAGGCAGAAGTCCGGGTAATGCGCGCGGATGAAGGCCACCAGTTCGCTGGCGTAGCGCAGGCCGTCCGGATGCGGTTGAAATTCCGTCGCGCCCTTGGGGGGGTCGCCGCGCAGCACCATCAGGTTGTGAAAACCCGCGTCGCGCAGCCGGGCCAGGATCGCGTGCAGTTCCGCGCGCGAATGGCCGACGCAGGTCAAATGCGGCATGACCTCAAAGCCAAAGCGGTCGCGCAGAATGAGCCCGTATTCCAAAGTGCGCTCGCGGGTCGAACCGCCCGCTCCATAGGTAATGGACACAAAATCAGGCTTATAGGGAGCCAGCGCCGTCGCCGTGTCGAGAATCTGCCGCGCGCCTTCGGGCGTCTTCGGTGGAAAGAACTCCGCCGAGACCAAAGGGCGCCCCGCGCGAAACATCGCGGTAATCGGCTGGCCGGTGCTGGACATACGCATCAAAGTATACGGATGCGTTGATGCGTGTAAACCTCGAAGTTGCGGGGACTCTCGGTGATTACATGCAGGGCGAAAGCGGCGGGCGCCTGGTCGGGGTGGTGGGATTCGAACCCACGGCCTCTACGTCCCGAACGTAGCGCTCTACCAGGCTAAGCTACACCCCGTGTGGCGCGCGACATTGCCGGGCAGGCCGGCAAGATTGGCGCAAAGTGTCACGGTATCGGAAATATCCCGGCCTCGACAAGCTTAATCAGCGCAATAACGCCGTGGCGGTCCAGAGCACCGGGGCGTTGCCGTGCAGCACATCCGAGCTTTGGAGGATTTCGGGGGTATTGTCCTTCGGCCGGTTCAAGTAGTACTGCACCCCGTCGCCCTGCGCGGCGGTCCATTTGTTGGTGCCGCCGCAGACATCATGGATATTGCCGTCGGCGTCAATGTGCGAGACGAGGCCGAGCCACGCCTTGCGGGCGGCGGGTCCGTAGGTCTTGGCATCGAGCCAGCCGTTTTTGACGCCGGTGACAAAGGCGAAGTCGAACATTGCCGAGCCGGAGGTCTCCGACCAGGCCTCGGGGTGGTCCAGCAACTGCTTCCAGAGGCCGTCTTCGCCCTGCGTTTTCAGCAGCCCGGCCATCATCTTCTGGTAACCGGCGAAAATCTTCGCATATTGCGGATGCGTGGGCGGCAGGTCGCGCAGCAATTCGGTGATGCCGGCGGCGACCCAGCCGTTGCCGCGACTCCAGTAATACGGCGCGCCATCGCCGTGAAAGAACAGGCCGTTGGGCTGCTGGAGACGGTCGAGGTAGATGGAAAAGGTGAGGGCCACGCGGTCGAGATACTTCGGGTCCTTGGTGGCGCGGTAGGCCTGCATCTCCATTGCCGGCAGCATGTAAAGGTCGTCCACCCAATAGCGGGAATCCGATGACAGACCGTTTTCCAGCGGGGTGGCCCACTGGCGGTCCGCAAAGCCGACCCCAAAGACCTTGTAGGAATCGTATTTGGTGAGCAGATACAACTCGAGCGGCACGGCGCCGATGAGGCGGTTGTCCACTCCGCCGGAGGCAGGCGGATTGAAGTTGATGTGCACCAGGCCCTCCGGAGTCATGAATGGATTGAAGCGGGCCGCGAGCTTGTTGATCAACGGCTGGTCGTGGGTGACGTCGGCAAACGTCAGCGCCCCATACCAGGCGCAGGCTTCAGGGTAGATAATATAGGCGCCCCGCTGGGGGGTGGCCTCGAAACGAAACTTGCGGTTGGCAAAATTGTCGGCCACGCGTTTGCCGACGACCTTGGGGTCGGCATCCTTCGGCCAATTATTAAAATACGCCGAAGTATCCACCGCGGCGGTGGTGGCGCCCGATGCCGCGGGGGCCGGAGCCGGATCGCTGGCGGCGATGGCGCAGGCGGAGAATCCAAGAGTGACCACGGCCGTCAAACCGGCGCGCAGGAGTGTATGGCAAGGGGAAGACATGGGGTGGGGTGAGCCGGCAAAATTTTCACTTTTGCCCGGCAGGGTCAAGGTGAAACCCCTTTGGGTGAACGAAGTTGCCGAACCCGATGCCGGGCAGCTCAGCGCCGGGCCGAGAGGATTTGAAATTTGCCCCCGAGATGGGCCGGGTGGAGCAGCTCCAGCAGCGTTTGCCGCGCGGGGGAAAATTGCGCGGCATCGTGTGACAGAATTTTTTCAATCTCCCTCGCCGCGCGCTTCACGAAAAACGCTTCCTGCCGCTCGACGCGAATATCGGAAAAGCCGCCTTCGCGCAGGATTTTTTCCAGCCGGTCCCAGCAAACATGGCAGGTCAGGTCCTGTTCGCCGGCGCGCGCCAGCAAATCACCCGAGACCTCATGCCGATAATAGGCCCGCGCCGTGCCGGCGGGACGCTCGCGAGTCAGCGTGCGCCAATCGTGGCCGTAATCGGCCAGCATCAGGGCGCCCCGCCAAGGCGCGGCCACGAGCTCGCGCAACCGGCTTTCCGCATCGAGGGAAATGTCCACATGGTAATCCTCCGCGGTTTCACGCGGCAAATCCGGAAGGAGTGCCCGGGCCGCTGGCGAAACTTGGGGAAGCTCAACCTCGGCCAAAATAGGGCCGGTGACATTCACGCCGAGTTCCCGCCAGCCGCCCCGCCGAAAAACCAGCCGGTGAAACGGCTGCGCATCGAGCCACTCGTTGGCAAACACCGCGGCTTTGGGCGGCGGGAGCAAGCCCTGCCCCAAACTCCGCGCTTCAACCGCGGCAAACGGCGCCGCGGCCGGGCTAAAAATCCCCCGGCCACGCTCGGCGGCGATTTCCAGCAAGGTGTATTCCCCCGGCGAATCCGGGGACAGGAGCTCCATCGCGGCGGCGCGCACCAGCTGGCCAAAGATTCCGCCACCCAGGCTGCTGGAGGTGTAGAAATCCGTCTGCGGCCGCCGGCCCACCCGCGCCGCGTCTTCGCGCGCGTAATAGCCCACATCCGGAGCATAGAGCGCCACATCGCTAAAGTCGCGGTAGTCCACGACGCCGCCTGCGCCCGCCCGCGCGCGCAACCGCGCGAGGAGGGTGGGGGAACACGCTTGCGTGGAAGGGTCGTTCATGTTGCAATGGCCGGTCTCCTTCCCTCCCAACGTGGCGAGCAAATCCAATCTGTTCAAGCGCGTCTTCCTGCCCGTCCTGCTTTTGTTCCTGTTGACGGCGTTTGTGGCGCGCCTGGCCCTCGACAAGGAGTTTTACGGCCTGTTTGACGCGAAATTCTGGACGCAGCTCTGGCGGGTCGGCCACGTTATGGAAATGGCCCATCAGGACTACCTGCACGCGGGCAACGTGACCTATGACAAGCTCGCCGATTCGGCCCTCAACCACGTGCTCGATGGCCTCGACCGTTATTCACTGTATTACCCGAAAGCCGACTACGAGGAATTCAACAACCAGAGCCGGCAGCGCACAGTCGGCATCGGCGTCGAGTTTGAGCGGCGCAACGGCGCCATCGAGGTCGTGCGCGTGTTCAACAACAGCCCGGCCCAGCGCGCCGGCTGGCGGCAGCTGGACCACATCCTCGCCGTCGGCGACACCAGCCTGGCCGACCTCAACGTTCAAAGCATCTCCGATTTGATCAAGGGCCCCGACAACACGTCGGTGCGCATCACCCGCGAGCACAACGGCGCTGTTTCCACGGAAACCCTCACGCGCGGCGGTTTCGACGTGCCCAACATTCGCGACACGGATTTGCGCCCCGACAACGTGGGCTACATCCGCATCACCCAATTTGGCGAGCAAACCGGGGCGGAATTCACCGACGCCGTGCGCAACCTGATGGGCGGCCCCAGCGGCGGGATGCGCGGGCTCATCCTCGATTTGCGGGACAATCCCGGCGGCCTGGTGGACTCCGCGATTGACGTGCTCGAGCCGCTGCTGCCGCCGAACACCAAGGTCATGTCCACCCGCGGACGCGACAATGAATTGCTCTCCAGCGCCTATACCCAAGGCTCAACCGTGCGCTTCAAGGGGCCGGTGGTCGTGCTGGTGAATGAAAACTCGGCCAGCGCCTCGGAGATTATCGCCGGCGCGCTCAAGGACACCCACCGCGCCGTCATCCTCGGCACCCGCACTTTCGGCAAAGGGATTATCCAAAGCGTTTTTGATTTGCACGACGGCACCGGCGTGCGCCTGACCACCGAGGCGTATTACCTCCCCGGCGGCCGTTCCATTCAGGACGTCGGCATCGAACCGGACATTGTCCTGCCGGAGTCCGAGGAGGAGCGCGAATTGCAACGGCTCCAGCGCGCGGACTTGCGCTACCTCGCCGCCGAGCAACTCAGCCCCGCGCAATTCGAAAGCAACTTCGGCTTTGCGCCCCAGCCCGACGCGCAGATCGAAACGGCCGCCGGACTCCTCCGCGCCGCCACGCCCGACTTCGTCAAATAACCGCCGCATGATCCTCGCCATCGAAAGTTCGTGCGACGAATCGGCGCTCGCTTTGTTCGACCCCGCCCGCGGGTTGACCGGCGAGTGGGTCCACAGCCAGATTGCCTTGCATCGTGAATATGGCGGCGTGGTGCCCGACCTCGCCAGCCGCGAACACCTCGACCGGTTCCCCGCGCTGCTGGCGCTGGCGGCGGCCCAACCGGAATATGCGGCCCTCACGCAAATCGCGGTGACGCAAGGCCCGGGCCTCGCGGGATGCCTGGCGCTGGGCCTTTCCCTCGGTCAGGCCTTGGCGCTGGCCCGCAAAATCCCGCTCGCGGGCGTCAATCATTTGCGCGGCCACGTCTGGTCGCCATTTATCGGCCTGCATGCCCGCGAGCCGGCGCGCTTTCGGGAAAACTTGCGCGCGCTGCTGCCGCAGCTCGGGCTCATCGTCTCGGGCGGCAATACGTTGCTCTTTGTGCTTGGCGAAGACGGCCGGGTGCGCGTCGTCAACCGCACGGTGGACGACGCCGCCGGCGAGGCGCTGGACAAGGGCGCGAAATTGCTCGGGCTGCCTTATCCGGGCGGCCCGCTCGTGGAACAACTGGCGATCGGTGGCAATGCCACGGCTTACGATTTTCCGCGCGCCCTCGGTGAAGGCGCGGCCCGCGCCACCACGCCGTTTAGCTTTTCCGGCTTGAAAACCAGCCTGCGTTACCGGCTCGAAAAAATGACGCCCGGCCAAATCGAACCGGCCAAACCCGACTTGTGCGCGAGTTACCAAGCGGCGGTCGTGGATCAACTCCTCGAAAAAACCGCCGCCGCCTTGGAATCACCCGGGAATAATGAGCCTCCGATTCGCAGCCTTGGTCTTTCAGGCGGCGTCGCCAATAATGAGTCCTTGCGCCTAGCGCTCGAAAAATTGGCCCAAGCGCAGAAAATCCCTTTGCTGATTGCCGAACCTCGTCACTGCGGCGATAATGCCGGGATGATTGCCTTCGCCGCTTGGGCGGACCACACACATACGGTTCCCTTTGATTCTTCCCATCCCGCCAGCTTTGAACCATCATTCTCACTCGATTGAATATCAATAGCTTGTTCGATATTTTATCCCTATTGTGATTGATTACTTGACTATCTTGCCTAATTAACCATAGATTAGACTTTAACCATGAGTACAGACACGGCAACGGCTGTCCCAGCCCCGGCCAAGGAATTGTCCAAAAACGAGGGCATCAAAGATGCCAGCAATTATCTTCGCGGCACCATCCTCGAAGGTTTGGCCGACCCGTCCACCGGCGCCATCTCGGAGGACGACTCCCAGTTGCTGAAATTCCACGGCTCCTATTTGCAGGACGACCGTGATTTGCGCAACCAGCGCCGCCAGCAAAAATTGGAGAAGGCGTTTATTTTCATGATTCGCGTGGCGGTGCCCGGCGGCGTCTGCACGCCCGCGCAATGGCTGGAAATTGACCGCATCTCGACCCGGCACGCCAACGACACGATCAAGATTACCACGCGCCAGGCCTTTCAGTTGCACGGCATCCTCAAGGGCAACCTCAAGGCGACCATCAAGGAAGTCAACGAGGCGCTGCTTTCGACCCTCGCGGCCTGCGGCGACGTGAACCGCAACGTCAACTGCAACCCGAACCCGCATCAGTCGTTTGTCCACGCGCTGGCGCTCGACTATGCGCGCCAGATTGCCAAGCATCTGCTGCCGCGCACCGGCGCCTACCACGAAATCTGGCTTGACCGGGAACGCGTGGCCGGCGGCGACACCGGCTCGGGCGAGGATGACTCCGCCGACCCGGTGGAACCGATTTACGGCAAACATTATCTTCCGCGCAAATTCAAGATTTCCATCGCCGTGCCGCCCAGCAACGACGTGGACCTCTTCGCGCAGGACCTCGGCTTCATCGCCATCGTCGAAAACGGCCACCTCGCTGGTTTCAATGTGACCGTGGGCGGCGGCATGGGCCAGTCGCACAACAACAAGGCGACCTACCCGCGCCTGGCCGATGTCATGGCCTTTTGCCGCCCCGACCAGGTGGTGGACGTAGCCGAGAAGGTCGTCACCGTTCAGCGCGATTACGGTGACCGTTCCGACCGCAAGCACGCGCGCCTGAAATACACCATCCAGGACCGCGGCCTGCAGTGGTTCCGCGCGGAAGTGGAGTCCCGCCTCGGCTACCGGCTCGGCGAGGCCCGCCCGTTTTATTTTACCACCAGCGGCGACCGCTACGGCTGGACCGATGGCACCGACGGCAAACAACACCTGACGCTCTTTATCGAGGGCGGGCGGGTGCGCGGCCGCCAAAAGGAAGGCCTGCGCGAAATCGCCAAAATCCACCAGGGCGATTTCCGCCTGACCTGCAACCAAAACCTCATCATCGGTGGCATTGCGCCGTCCGAGCGGCCGCGCATCGAGGCGCTCCTCCAGGAATACGGATTTGACGAAGCTTCGCAAAATGTCACCGGCCTGCGCCGTGGCGCGCTAGCCTGCGTGGCATTGCCCACGTGCGGACTGGCCCTGGCCGAAAGCGAGCGCAACCTGCCCGGCCTTGTGGACGAGTTGGACAAGGTCATCCGCGCCGCCGGGCTGGCGGAACAATCCATCCACATCCGCTCGACCGGCTGCCCGAACGGCTGCGCGCGCCCGTATCTGGGCGAAATCGGCCTGGTCGGCAAAGTGCCGGGGAAATACAACCTGTATCTCGGCGCCGGCCACAACGGCACTCGGCTCAACAAACTTTACAAGGAAGCGATTCCGAACGACCAAATCATCGCGGAATTGACGCCCATCATTCAGCGCTTCGCCAGCGAACGCCAGCCGGAGGAAACCTTTGGCGACTTCGTCATCCGCGCCGGTTACGTCAAGGCGGTCACCGCCGGGGCGGTGGACTTCCACAATTAGCGCCGCCCTCTCAATTGCCCGAAAGGCGCCGTTGCAGGTTATACTGCACGCGTTCGAGCAGGTCGCAAAAACGGTCGCAGTGCCGGTCCCATTCGGGCCGGGCCAGTTCCTGCCGGCGATACTCGATGTCCTGGCTCATTTGAAAAAGCCGGGGCAGGCCCAGCACGCTCACCGTGTTGCGCAGGTCACGGGCCAAACCGCAGACTGTTTCCACGTCGCGGGTGGACATGGCTTGGCGCAGGCGCGGTATCTTGTGGGACATTTCGTTGAGGCAGCGCTCAAACAAAAGGCGTTCATGACAGGACGGTGGCGGCATGGTTGCGTGGGCGCTCCAATAAATCTTGGGGAAAGACGTTAAGCGACTTTGCCGACCGCCGGCATCATCTTGATCAAACCGGCCTTGAGGGAAACGGTGAAGGTGTTGGGTTTGCCCGGGCGGGTGGGGCCGTGGCGGCCATTCGTCGAAGGCAGGCGGAATTCGAAGTGGGCGCCACCGCCGACGCGATTGTACATCAAAATCTCGCCGCCATGCGTGCTGACGATTTCCCTGCTCGCGACCAAACCGCGATTGTCGTCATTGACCCCGAGGGTGTATTCGCCGAAGGAGGGCTCATTGCCCTCAAACAGGCGGGCTTGTTCCGCGAGCGGCACTCCGGGACCCTGGTCTTCAACCCACACACACAACCAGCCGTCTTCGATGCGCGCGGCCAGAGTGATGGCGGAATTCATCGGCGCGTGGCGCACCGCGTTGGAAAGGAGGTTTTCGAGCACGCGCTGGATGCGCAGTTCCTGGCACGTGGCAAAGAGGCCGATTTCCGGCGCCTCGACCCGCAGGGTCACGTGCTTGCGCGCGGCCATGGGCTGGAAAATCCACGCCACCAGTTTAAGCAGCGGCGCGATATCGCGGCGTTCGAGTTCCTGCGCGGCATGGAGCGCGGTGGAGCGCAGATTGGCGGACAGCGGCTCCGGCGCGGCGGTGAAGGTCACAATCCGTTCCGGCTCGTGCCGCGCCGAAACGGCGGCGGACGAGGAACTCTGCGCACGACTGTGGCGGATGAGCATCTGCGGAAGGATGGTGTTGAAGGATGCGGCGTTCATGGTCTCCCATTATCGCACCGCTGGGGGGAAACGCCCATCGGTGGAAACCCGCAACGCAAAGGGATTTCATCGGGTGAACCCGTCGGAAGAAGGCCGTAGGTCCCCTCCGGGTTTTCCTGTATTTCCCCTCTCTATCGGCGGGTCCCGTTTCGCACTTAAAAGCCCTGCGGCTTACAGGGTTTACTCATGCGTTTTTTACAAAATTTGCACAAAATACCCACCAGGCTAATCGGCGGCATGAGTCAAAGGGTCGGGATTTCTCCGGCCAAACACGGCGTGTCGCACCGCCTCGGCCAACGCCGCGGCATTGCGGCTGGCGTCGAAATTTTCCGCAACCCAGGCGTGGGCCTGTTGGCGAAGTTTTTCGACGAAAACCGTGTTCACCGCCAGTTGCTGGATGGCTTGGCCCCAGCCCTCAAGGTCATCGAGCGGGACCACCACGCCGGTTTCGCCGTGAATAATTGCTTCGGTCGTCCCTGCGACCGGACTGGTGATGACCGGCACCCCGGCCGCCATGGCTTCGGGAATCACATTGGGCAGGCCATCGCGGTCGCCGTCCGGCGCGATCACTCCAGTAAATAAAAATACGTCCGCCCATTCGCGTTGCAGCCGGGCCACGGTTTCATGAGGCAACGCGCCGGCAAACTGCACCTGTTTTTCCAAACCCAAAACGAGGGCGCGGACGCGCAGTTCGGACTCCAACGGCCCGCCGCCAACAATGCGGCATTCAAAACTCACGCCACGCTCGCGCAAACGCCGCAGGATATCGAGCAGCCGCCAAAAGCCTTTTTTGGGAATCAGCCGGCCGATGGCCAGCAGGTGCAAGGTGGCGCCCGGGGGCCGGCACGGCGGCAAAGGCGGGATTTCCTCCAGACCCCGGCGGATGAGCGCGATACGGGCCGGGTCGGCGCCCAGTTCGATTAACCGCGCGCGCGTGGCGGCAGTCGTTGTGTGGATGAGCCGCGCATGATGCAGCTTTTCTTCGAGCAGCCAATCGCCGCCGTGTTGAAAGACATCGTAAGCGTGCGCGCCCATGGTGTAGGGAATGCCCAGCAAACGCTCGAGCATCCAGCCCGCCGCCGCCGGCACCGTCGCCCACACGGCATGGCAAAGATGCGGACGTTCGCGCAGTTGCTCAAACTGGCGCGCCCGGACCAGCGCAAAGCCGAGACCGAGCAAATTCTCCAAGGCATTCAGCCACGATGGCGCCGGCCGGCGCATCAGGGCGGTGACGGCATCGAGCACGGCGCGCGGCTTGCGCCACAGCCAATAGGGCAGCCACCAGGCCAGGGCCCACAATTCCACCGCGCGAAACCGCGCCACCGGCAGCCCTTCCCAGGTTTCCGCGCCGCCCCACAATGAATGCAGGGTGAATTCCACCGGGCGCGCCCGCATGGCGCGCACCTCGCGCTGCAAAAATGTTTCCGACGTTTCGGGAAACGTGGTGAAGAGGTAAGCCAGGCGCAGGCGGAACGGCATAAACAGGAAAATAAAATTCGAGCATAACCCGTCAGGCGGCTTCGGCCATATCTTTCAGCGGCGGCGGTTCGCCCCGCCAATAAACCAGCCGGTGCCAGAGCCATTCGAGCGGACCCTGGCGAAAGAATTTCAAATACAGCGGCGTGAGCACCAATTGCAGCGTCCAGACCGCGGCGACAACGTACAGCAATTGCACGCGGGAGAGCGCCCCGAATAATCCCAGGCCGTGTCCGTAAAAAAGCGTCGTCGCGATGAGACTTTGGGCAATGTAATTCGACAAGGCCGTGCGCCCAACCGCCCGCAACGGCCACAGACATTTGTGCAGCCATGCCCGCGCCGGCTCGGCCGCATCCGTCGCCACCAGCACGCCGAGGGACAGATAGCCCAATGCCGTCACGAGCGAACCCCAGTAGTTGAATTCCGCACCAAAGCCCCAGACGGAAAATACGTCGGATGAGTCGTCCCAGCCGTTGGCCGCATTATAAAAGATGCCCACGCCGGTGATGGCCCAGCCGATGGGCACCGCCAGCGCCGCAATGGTTGCATACGCCGCCCGCGGCCATGCCCCCAGAAAAAATTTCCGCTG
>DASZWY010000241.1:0-4780 GCA_035546135.1 Opitutales bacterium | reverse complement strand
ACCGTGTAGGGTGAAGGGGCTTTATCGCCTTATGAAACTCATCACCGCCGTCATCAAACCGTTCAAGCTGGAAGAGGTCAAGGAAGCCCTCGCCGAAATTGGCATCGAGGGCATGACCGTCACCGAGGTCAAGGGCTTCGGTCGCCAGAAGGGCCACACCGAAATCTACCGCGGCAGCGAGTACACCGTGGATTTTCTCCCCAAGGTCAAAATCGAAATCGCCGTGCCCACCGACAGCGTCCCCAAGACCATCGCCGCCGTGTCCAAGGCCGCCCGCACCGGCAAAATCGGCGACGGCAAGATTTTCGTCACCTCCGTCGAGGAGGTCATCCGCATCCGCACCGACGAACGCGGCGATTCCGCGCTCTAGGCCCGGCGGGCCCTCCCCGCTATCGTCATGGAGGTCATTTTTCTCGGCACCGGCACTTCGCAAGGCGTGCCCATGATTGCGCAGCCGCCGGGCACGCTCAATCTGGCCAATCCGCGCAACTGGCGCACCCGCTGCAGCATCCACGTCGTCCTTGGCGGCACCCGCATTCAGATCGACGCCGCGCAGGAATTTCGCCTCCAGTGCGTGCGCGAGAATATCACCGCGCTTGATTTTTTCATCCTCACTCACGGCCACGCCGACCATATCCTCGGCATGGATGACCTGCGCCGCTTTTGCGACCAGCTCCCCGGCAACGCGCTGCCGGTTTACAGCACGCCCGCGGGCCTCGAGCGCGTCCGCCAGATTTATCCCTACGCCCTCGGCGAGCGGCCGGCCGCAAAGGGCTACCCGTGTTTCCGCCTGCGCGAAATGCCGCGCCGCCTCGAAGTTCCCGGCGGGGTCATTCATTCCATCCTGCTGCCGCACGGCGACCTCGACACCCTTGGCCTCGTTTTTGAAGAGACCGGCACCGGCCGCAAGTTCGCCTATTACTGCGATTGCAAGGAAGTCGGCGAACCCGCCCGCGCGCTCGCCCGCGGCGCCGATGTCGTCGTGCTCGACGGCCTGCGCCCCCATCCGCACCCCTCGCACATGACGATTGACGAGGCCATCGCCGTCGCGCAAGCCATCGGCGCGCCAAAAAGTTTTCTCACGCACATGACTTTTCAGGTGGACCACGACGCCACCGAGGCGAAACTTCCTCCCGGCCTCCGCCTCGCTTACGACGGCCTGCGGCTGCAGTGGTGAAAAACTCTCAACCCACCGCCGCCTTCGCCACGACCGCCTGTTGGATTTCCTCGTATTCGCCGAGCTTGCGGAATTTCTGGTAGCGTTCCTCAATCAGCGCCTTCGGCGTCATCGCGCCCAGGCGCGCGAGCTGGTCCATGAACACCAGCTTCAAATTACTTGCCGCCGTCGCCGGGTCGAGATGCGCGCCGCCGAGCGGCTCCGGCACCACGGCGTCCACAATGCCCGCCTCATAAAGTTTGTCCGCCGTCAGTTGCAGCGCCTCGGCCGCGCGGGGGGCGTGGGCGCGGTCCTTCCATAAAATCGCCGCGCAACCCTCGGGCGAAATCACCGAGTAATACGCATTTTCCATGATGAGCACGACGTCCGCCACCGCCACGCCGAGCGCGCCGCCCGAGCCGCCTTCGCCGATGACGACCGCAATGATGGGCGTCTCCAGCAGGCTCATCTCGCGCAGGTTCACCGCGATGGCCTCGGCCACGTGGCGCTCCTCGGCGCCGATGCCGGGGTAGGCCCCGGGCGTGTCCACCAGTGAAATAATCGGCAGGTGGAATTTCTCCGCGAGGCGCATCAGGCGCAGGGCCTTGCGGTAGCCTTCGGGGTTGGGGCAGCCAAAATTGCGGCGCAAATTTTCCTTCGTATTGCGGCCCTTTTGCTGGCCGATGATCATCACCGGCTTGCCGTCGAGCATCGCCGGCCCGCCGATGATGGCCTGGTCGTCGCGATACAGCCGGTCGCCGTGCAGTTCCTCGAAATCGGTGAAGATCGCCTTGATGTAGTCCAGCGCGTAGGGCCGGTGCGGGTGCCGGGCCAGTTGCACCTTTTGCCACGGCGTCAGGTGCTTGTGGATGTTGGCTTTGGTGGCCTCGAGCTTCTCCTCGATGGCGCGGATTTCCCCGCTGACATCGATTTTCTGCTCCTCCGAGAGTTTCCGGAGGTTTTGCAGCTGCAATTCGAGCTCATGCAACGGCTTCTCGAAGTCCAGGGTGAACTTGGGCTTGCTCATATTGACCCCGCCAGTTTACCCCGGAGGCGGCAAAGATGTCAATGCGCGGGGGTGGACAAACGCCAGATCGTTGTTACACTGGGGCTTATGAAAGGCGAAGTTGTCTACCTTTACGCGTTCGACGTGGCCAATGAGATCACCACGGCCCGCGTGCGCGAAATCCTCTCCGAAAAGCCTTTCCCCTTCGAGATCCGGCAGGACCGCACCCTGCCGAAGGACATGCCGCTCTACAAGCCCCTGGCCATTGCGCCGCCGCCGCTCGCCGCGCCCCTGAGCGGCCAGGCCGTCCGCCTTCTCGTGCGCATTTACGATGTCGGCGTCGTCACCATCATGATGCGCGCCGGCTTCACCGCCACCGCTTTGGCCGACCTCATGCCCTACCATCGCGCCATCCTTGATGACGGCCGCTCGCTCGACACCGTGGCCCGCGAGCTCTGCGCCCAGGTCGTCTCCAGTCTCGAGCAATACATGACCGGTCGCGCCGAGGGCGAACTTGTCCCCGAGGCCTACACCGTCTTTTGCCTCGCCGACCTCGACGGCCCGCGCGACGCCAACCTCTGGCTCGCCGACCACCGCCGCGATGTCGCCGGCCTCCTCAGCGAAACCGCGCCCGACCGCCTCAGCGAGGCCCAGGTCGCCGAAATCCTCCGCGTCCAGCGCTCCTTCGAGAACACCGACCTCGTCGTGGTCGACTGGGACGCCGCGCTCGTCGTCGATCTCGGCGAATACACCGACCACGTCCTCTACGCCCTCGAATTGGCCAACCTCCAGCTCGAGGAGCTGCGCGTCATGGATCAGCGGCTCGACCAATACCTCGATCGCGCGTATGACGACCTCGAACGCCCGCGCCTGCCGCTCTTTGGCCGCGCCTCCGTCCCGCTGCGCAACCTGCGCCGCTTCCGCATGGACGTGACGAAAATCACCGACGAGATCACCCACATCACCAAGTTTTTCGGCGACTGGCACCTCGCGCGCGTGTACCTCGGCGCCAAGGAGCGCTTCTACCTCGAGCAATGGCGCGCCAGCGTCGAATCGCGCCTCGCCCAGCTCGACAAGCTCTACAGCGTCGTCCACTCCGAGGCCAACGAACAGCGCATGCTCGTCCTCGAAATCATCATCGTCGTCTTTTTCGCCCTCGACCTCTGGCTCCTCTTCGCCGGCAAATGAACCCGAATCACCCCATTGACCCGCGCGTGGACATCGGCCACGTCCACCTCAAGGTCGCCGACCTCGAACGCTCGCTCGCGTTTTACTGCGGCGTGCTCGGCTTTCAGTTGATGCAAAAATACGGCGACCAGGCTGCGTTCATCAGCGCAGGCGGCTACCATCACCACCTCGGTCTCAACACCTGGGAGAGCCTCGGCGGCCTGCCCCCGCCGCCTGGCGCCACCGGCCTCTACCACGTCGCCATCCGCTACCCGGACCGCCCCGCGCTCGCCGACGCCCTGCGCCGCCTCCAGCGCGCCGGCATCGAACTCGACGGCGCCGCCGACCACGGCGTCAGCGAAGCCCTCTACCTCCACGACCCCGACCACAACGGCGTCGAACTTTACCGCGACCGCCCCCGCCCCGAATGGCCCCACACCCCCGACGGCAAATTAAACATGTTCACCCACCGGCTGGATTTGACGGCGTTGTTGGCAGAAGCAAAAGACTAACCGCGGAGAGCACGGAGGCTCCGGCTTTTTTTGTTGGGTTTTCCTCCGTGTTCTCGGAGCGCTCCGTGGTTCGAAATAAAATTCATTTCCCCGGCGGCTGTTTCAACTCGTCCTTCCAGCCGAGCAGGCGGGCCTGCGCGCCGAAGTGCTCGGCTTTGGGCTTGTCGCCCATTTCCATATAGATGCGCGAGAGCGACGTATTGATATGGATGTCGCCGGGCTGGAGTTCGTGCGCCTTCGTCGCCGCGGCCAGGGCCTTCGGCAAATCGCGCGAGGAGAAATAAATCTCCGCCAGCGCATGGTGGGCCGGGAAAAAATTCGGGTCCGCCGCCAGCGCGTCGTTCATCTTGCGCACGGCCCCGGGCAGGTCGCCAAGGGTGAAGTCCAGCGTGCCTTCCTCGACGAGCGTCTGCGGGTCGCGCTTGCGGGTGGGGTCGGGGATGTTGATGGGCATGAAGCCGAGTTTACGCCGCCTCCCGGGCTCCCTCAATGCTATTTCCCGCCTTGGGTTTGTAACGTTGGCAATCTTGTGTTCCCGCGCGAAATGCCACACGCTCCGCCCCAAGTTTGCCTCCCATGCACGGCGTCGCCCTTTTCATCTTTGGCCTGGGCCTGTTCTTCACCGGCCTGACCCAATTGGGCGTCAGCCTCAAGCAGATTGCCAGCCATCGCTTCCGCGTGCTGGTGCGCCGCTATGCCCATCCGCGCTGGAAGGCCCTGTTGTTTGGCCTGGCCTCCGGCACGCTGATGCAGAGCTCCTCCGCGGCGCTGATGATCCTGGCCAGCCTTGCCGCCACTGGCCTGATTGCCGTGCGCGAGGCCTTCCCGATTCTCGCCGCCTTCAACGTTGGCGACACCGTGCTGATTTTCATCGCGACCTTCGACGTTCGGGGCGCGGCGCTCGTGATGACCGGCGTGACCGCGATTTTGCTTTATTTC
>DASZWY010000240.1:0-6458 GCA_035546135.1 Opitutales bacterium | reverse complement strand
TTGCACCACGCCTTCGTTGAGGGCGCGGAAAGCAAGGAGGTCTTGCACGGCATCAGCGCCGAGTTCGCCCGCGGGGAAATCTGCCTCATCATGGGCCCTTCCGGCTCGGGCAAGACCACCCTGCTCAAGCTCATCGGCGGCCAGCGCGCCATCCAGCGCGGCAGCATCGTCGTGGACGGCCATGAACTCGCCGGCGTGCGCCCGCGCGACCTCGTCGCCGTCCGCCGCAAAATCGGCTTTATCTTCCAGCTCCACCACCTCATCGAGGCGCTCACCGTCTGCCAGAACGTCCAGATGCCGCTGACTTTTGACGCCGGCCAGACCGCCGCCACCTCCCGCACCCGCGCCCTGGAGCTGCTCGAGCGCGTCGGCATCGCCGAGCACGCCCACAAGCACCCCAGCCACCTCTCCGGCGGCCAGAAGCAGCGCGTCGCCATCGCCCGCGCCCTCGTCAATCACCCGTCCATCATTCTCGCCGACGAGCCCACCGCCTCCCTCGACGGCAAAACCGGCCACGAAATCGTTGAGCTCATGCAAAAACTTGCCCAGGAAAACGGCTGCACTATCGTCCTCGTCACCCACGACAACCGCATCATGGACATCGCCGACCGCCTCATCCACCTCGTGGATGGAAAGCTGAATGGCACCACGGCCAAGTAGGCTCGTCTTACAGTCCTTCCGGCGAGTAATCTAATTTTATGGGTTCCATTAATCGGGTCTCGGAACCGGCTTTCACTTCGATGGGTTGCTTTGAGGCAATTTGCTCGACATGCAATAAATCCACTGGTGCAAGATTGACGCTGACGATGTAAGTGCCAGGCGACAAATTGGGGATGAGGAATACCCCGTTTTCATCCGTGACTCCGTTCGGCGAGCCCGCTTCTTGGTAAATCCAGTAAAAACCATCCGGACTGATCGGCATCGGTGTAGGCGGGGCGGCCCGGTTTGCAATCGCCCGAGCATACCCGGAGCCGGGCGCCGGCGGGCCGAGATTTAACTCCGTTGCATAATGAAAATTGAGCTTTGCCTGCGCCGCGGGCCGGCCAAAACGGTCCACCACCACACCGGTGATCGAGCCGGCCACATCCGCCGGCAGGCTGCCAATGGTGATTTGCACCGGTTTGCTCACGATCGCCTGATCGCTCCAGACCGGCACGGCGTCTGATGCATTTTCCACTTCATTGGGAAAGCGTACATTGAGGGTGACATTGAACGTGCCTTTCGGCAATGGCATCATCGGGGCTCTGCTTCCCGATTGGCTTGGCGCGACCTTTGCGGCGGCAGTTTGAAATGCGTCATAATCCAAGTCCCCCTCAACCAGGCAGTAGTTTCTAAAATAAGTGGCGTTGGCGGAAAGTATGCCGCCGGGTTGAATGGGTGGGCCAGCCCGGGCGGAGGCGGTTTGATTGCCGTGAAAATAATAACCCGCGGTAAATACCTTGCCGGTATTGATGTTCTGCATTTTCAAGAGCCAGTCGCCATACATCGCCAAATTATTGGGCAGGCTAACCGGGGCGTCTGACGTGTTGCGGAATGTCGCTTTGATGACCAGTGGTTCGGTGGGCAGGAAAGCATCGCGGTCAAGCGAAATGACCAAAGCGATGCCATCGTGTTCGGCGGGCGCGGATTTTGGCGGCGGTCGTGTAGGGCTGGCGGTCACCGGCTTGGGCGTTGGCAGGCTGGGCAATGCCGCCAGACGCTCGGGTGTCATCAAACTTGCGCGTTGCAGACGATAAGAAAACGCGCCAAGCAAATCACCCGTTTTGTAACGGGTGTGGCATTGCAGGCAATCCTCCCGCGCACGAATGGCGCCAACCACAATGCGCCCGCCATCTTTTTCCTCGAACACTGCCGTGTCCGGGCCTGCCTGGAGTTGTTCGAGCGCCTTCAGCTCAAACTCAGTCAAGGCCCTTGTCGCTCCTTGCTTCGGGTCGGCATTTTCATAAGTGCGCACGTGTCGGGTGCTGACAAACGCCACCGGTTGTGGATGTTTGGCAACACCGATGAGTTCAATATCTTCCACCCGGTAAGCCAGGGCATTGGGTGAAGTCGGGCCGGGTTGACCGCTGTCGCTTGGCACCAGCCGCATGCCATCGTCAATGACCACCATGGGCAGCGAAAACATCCGGGCGTTGCCGAAATTTGCGCTATCAATGAACCGTTTGACAAAATAGCGGTTCATCTCATCTTCGGAAGCCCAGCGTTGGTCGGCAAAGCCTTCTCCCGCATGGTTGAGTGTAAAGCTTCGCTTGTCGGTCTTTGAGCTTGCCGGCTCCGGTGGCGGTAGCGGTGGCGTGCCCGCGGTTGACGCACCTACAACAATCGAAGAGACTAAACTGGCAATGAAAATGCCAGCCAGGGGTAGGCGCGCATTCATTAGGCTTTGGAAGTTGTACGAAGAGGGGCAAGCCCAGCCTAAACACACCGGGGGGCCATTTTACGGTTGCGCATGTTACCTATTTGAAATGACGACGTTCTGCAATGACATTCCTTATAACAAATCCACGGCGATTATATTTTCCGAGTCAATTTAATCGGCAGGGGCTTTGATTCGTCGATAGTCGAGAATGTTAGCTCCTTAGTTTCCCCAGCAACAGCTCCGCCCACGCGAAATCCTCCGGGTGGGTCAGCTTCGGGTTGGGGGAGGGGTTTTCGACAATCGTCGTCGCCTGGCCCAGCAGCGCCGCCGCCGCGACGTCGTCCGTCACCCGCAGTTTTTTCGCGCGCACTTTTTCGTAGGCCGCCCAAATCAATTTATAGGCAAACGCCTGCGGGGTTTCCATCGCCCACAACTTGTCACGCTGCAAATCCTGCAATTTCAACCGGCGCAATTTTGTTCCCGCGCGCGGGGGCGCTTGCTTGATGGTGTCCGTCACCCGGTGGGCGAGCACCGCCGCCCGGTCCGCTTGCACCGCCGCCGCCAGCGCGCGCAGCGCATTCGGCGTCACCAACGGCCGCGCGCAGTCGTGGATGAACACGGCCTTCGTCCCCTTCGGCGCCCCGCGCAGCCCGTTCAATACCGAGTCCTGCCGCTCGGCTCCGCCCGGGACAAAAAACATCCGTTCCGCCGGCACTCCGCTCCGGTTCGCCACCGCCGCCAGCGCCGCCCGCTGCTCCTCGTCCCGCGCCACCAAAACAAAACTGTCCGCGATTCCCGCCGCCAGAAAGGCCCGCAGTGAATATTCCAGCACTGGCCGCCCCGCGAGCGGGGCGAGCACCTTGTCGGCCACGGCGCCGCGCATCCGCGTCGCCCGGCCCGCGCATAACAGGATGGCGGCGTGGGACATGATTGGAAATTAAAAAGTAGAAATGAAAAATTAGGTAATGCCTCGCTTTGGGCCGTCGCCAGCGCGCCCTACAGTTTTTGAGCTGATTGCTGTAGGGGTGCCGCTTGTCGGCGGCCCTTCTTCAAGTTCAAACGGAGACACTACCTAAAATTAAGCCGAACGCCGACGCAAAAAAACGCGGACGCAAATCGCGCTCAAACAAGGCAGCAATAGAACAACACAACAATCGAATAATCAAGCATTTGCCGGGAGGAGCCCCACTGGAAGCGGCGGGCCAGGCAGCAAATACCGTTGACGACCCGCCCCCGGCTCTATTCAATCGACCCCTTCACCGGAAAACTGGGGTCGTAGCTCAGTTGGAAGAGCGCCACAATGGCATTGTGGAGGTCGTGGGTTCGAGCCCCATCGGCTCCACCAGTTTCCGTCCGAGGGCAGAGGGGGAATGCGAGGGGAAAAGCGCGAATAACGGGGCAAAATGAGGCATTTGGGGTTGTTTTTTGGTCTCTGGTTGGACACCATCGGCGGGCATGAAAATCAACCGGGTTTACCGGCGTGGGCGGCGGCGGCCGTGGGGGATTGAATACTACCTGCGCGAGTCGCCGGGCCAGCGGTTGCGGCGCGTGCGGAAATTTTTCGAGTCGGAACCGGCGGCGGTTCCGGTTCGCGCCCGCGCACTGGTGCAACGCCCTTTAAGGGTTGAGGGCCGGGCGGATTGGATTTCTTATTTCGTCCCGTTGACGGCTGGATCACGATTTGGTTATGGATAAATCGTAACCAAAAGTATTTCGCCTATTGACTTTTGGAAAAGCAGGCCGATATTGCGCTTGCTGGATTGTCTGGTCGCCGGACCGCGTTTCAGTGCTTGTACCCCCTCCGTCTGCGCGGTTCTGGCTTTTCAATATGCCCAGAACTCGTCCCCCCTCAGCATCCTCCGCTGATAACCCTCAGCCCTCTCCGTCTTCAGGCCGCGCCGGGTCTGTTCCGCCTTCCGTTCCACCCGCCGGCCTGGCCCAGGCGTATCAGGGCATCATCACCGCCGCGATGGATGCCATCGTGGCGGTGGATGAGGGGCAGTTGGTTATTCTCTTTAATGCCGCCGCCGAGCGGATGTTTGGCTGCCCGGCCGCCCAGGCCCTCGGCCAGCCGCTCGATCAATTTCTTCCGTCCCGTTACCGCGAGGCCCATCGCCAGCATATCCCCCGCTTCGGCCGATCCGGCCAGACCCACCGCGAGATGTGCCGCCTGGGCGAAGTCATGGGCCGGCGGGCCAACGGCGAGGAATTTCCCATCGAGGCCTCCATCTCTCAGACGGAAGTGGACGGCAAAAAAATCTACACCGCCATCCTGCGCGACATCTCCGCCCGCAAGCGCGACGAGGAAATCCGCGCCCGCCTTGCCGCCATCATCGAGTCTTCGGATGACGCCATCATCGGCAAGAACCTCGACGGCATCATCACGAACTGGAACCACGCCGCCGAGCAGATGTTTGGCTACACCGCCGCGGAAGTCCTTGGCCAGCCCATCACCTTGCTGCTGCCGCCGAACCGCCTGGCCGAGGAGGCGCGCATCATCGAAAAAATCCGGGCCGGCGAGCGCGTTCCGCACTTCGAAACCGTCCGCCGCCGCAAAAACGGCACCCACGTGGAGGTCTGGTTGACGGTGTCACCCATCCGCGATGCCTCCGGCCGCGTCGTGGGCGCCTCGAAAATTGTCCGCGACATTACCCGGCGTAAAAACACGGAGCAGGCCCTCAATTTGTTTCGCGCCCTCATTGATGAGTCGGACGACGCCTTTGAAATTGTGGATCCCGCCACCGCCCGCTTCCTCGACGTGAATGAAAAGGGCTGCGCCGACCTTGGCTACACCCGCGAGGAAATGCTCCAGTTCCGGGTTTTTGACATTGACCCCACCGTCAAAGAGCAAGATTGGCCGCCCTTGATGGAGCGGCTGCGTCAGCAGGGCGCCATGATCATCGAGCGGGCCCACCAGCGCCGCGACGGCACCACCTTCCCCATCGAAATCAACATGAAGCTGGTCACCCTCGACCGCGCATACGTGGTGGTGGTCGTGCGCGACATCACCAAGCGCAAGCAGGCCGAGCAACTCCTCTTCGAACGCCAGGAACAGCTTTCCCTCTTTATCGAGCACAGTCCCGCCGCGCTCGCCATGTTCGATCAGCAGATGCGCTACCTCGCGGTCAGCCGCCGCTGGCTCACCGACTACCAGCTCACGGATGTGGAGGTGCTGGGCCGCAGTCACTATGATATTTTTCCTGACATGCCGGATCGCTGGCGGGCGATTCACCGCCGCTGCCTCGCCGGCGCCACCGAGCAGAGCGAGGAGGACTCCTTTCTCGGGCCCGACGGCGTTACGCATTGGCTCCGCTGGGAGGTCCGCCCGTGGCGCACGCTCGATCAGACGGTCGGGGGCATTGTCATCTTTACCGAGGACATCACTCGGCGCCGGAGCATCGAACAGTCCCTGCGCGAAACCACCGAGCGCTTCCGGGAAATTGCCGAGAACATTCACGAGGTCTTCTGGGTCACCAACCCCTCGATGAGCGCGATTTATTACGTCAGCCCCGCCTACGAAAAAATTTGGGGCCGCACTTGCGCCAGCCTCTACGCCGACCCCTACAACTGGATTGCCGCCATCCACCCCGAAGACCGCGAGCGCGTCGGCCGCGCGGCGATCACCAAGGGTCTCTCGGGCAATTACGACGAGATTTATCGCATCATCCAGCCTGAAGGCTCCCAGCGCTGGATTCACGACCGCGCCTTTCCAGTGCGCGACGCCACGGGGGCCATCTGCCGCCTGGTTGGCGTCGCCGAGGACATCACCAACCAGCGCAAGCTCGAGGAACAATTCCGCCAGGCCCAAAAAATGGAGGCCATTGGCACCCTCGCCGGCGGCATCGCCCACGATTTCAATAACATCCTCGCCGCCGTCAACGGCTACGCCGAACTCGCCAAGATGAAAGCTGGCGAGAATTCCCCGTTGTTTGGCTACCTCGACGCCATCGGCCAGGCCGGCGCGCGCGCCGCCGCCCTCGTCCGCCAGATTCTGACCTTCAGCCGCCAGCAGGAGCAGCAGCGCCGCCCGATCCAGTTGGCTGAAATTGTGGACGAAGCCCACAAGCTCCTGCGCGCCACCATTCCCGCCACCATCGAA
>DASZWY010000239.1:0-2598 GCA_035546135.1 Opitutales bacterium | reverse complement strand
CCTCCCCCACCCCATGAAACTGGCCGGTTACCTACCCCGTGACGGCGTGGCTGAGAACATCCGCGATTTCCGCGACCTCACCGCCGACGAACTCAAGCAGCACGCGCTCTTCAAGCCCGTCGTGGCCGAGGCGCGCAACCGTCTCGCGCTCTTCCGCGTGCTCGACGACAATTATCGCGAATGGACGGACGCGCTCGCCGCCCTGCTCCACCCCGGCCCGGCGGACGAGGACCCCGCCGCGCAAAAGCTGGACCGCCTGCTGCTCAATTACCTCGCTTGCGCGTACCATCTGCGCGCGCACTTCGAGACGTCGTTCCAGCAGCGCTTTCGCACCGACGGCTCCGAGCAGAAGAAATACAAGATGCTGGTCGACAACCTGGGCCAATCTGCGTGGAGCTTCGCGTTCTTCCTCGATTTCCAGCACTACCTGAAACACCAGGGCCTCGGCCTCGGGTTTTTCAAGCGCCGCGTCGGGCCCACCTCCGTTGCGGTCGAACTCACGCTCAACGCCAACGAACTGCTCAACGCGACGAAGGACTGGCCGCGCTCAAAGCTCGCGCCCGCGAAGGGCATCATGGAACTCACCGCCCTGCTGCGCGACTTTCACACGCAGATGCTGCAGAGCTATTCCGGCATCGTCATCCAGACCCTCTTTGCCGACCTGCCGCCCGCCGCGGATTTTTATAAAAAACTCGCCGCGGAAGTCCGCACCCAGGACCCCGGCCTCACCATGACCCTGCGCAACGGCGAATCCGACCCCCGCCTCCACCCCGCCCCGAACGATTTGTTTGCGGAACTGGGGCTGGCAATAACTGTGAAAAAATAATGTTGGTCACAAACCACTGACTGCATAACTTGACGACATGCCCATCGATCATGCGATATGGAAAATCGGCGAGAAACCCGAAGCCCTGCCAGTTGCTAAACTGACATCTGAGCAATTACTGGAAACCATGATCGTGGCCGATCCGAAAATCCTTTCGGACGAGTGGATGCTTATTGGGCAACAAGAACAAACGGATTTTCGAGGTAGAATCGACCTTCTTGCCATCGCGCCAGATGGCTCGCTGATATTGATCGAATTAAAACGCCACCTCACGCCAAGAGAAATTGTCGCCCAAAGCCTCGATTATGCCAGTTGGGTTGAAAAACTTGCGGCAAAAGACATTTCGAGCATCTACTCGCGCTTTACTAATGGACGAAGTCTTCAGGAAGATTTTCGCCGACGCTTTGGCAGGGATTTGAATGAAGATTCATTGAATCAGAGCCATCAAATTGTAATCGTTGCGGCAGAAATGGACGACAGCACCGAAAGAATCATTGACTACCTAAGCGAAAGGAAAATTCCTATCAATGTGGTCTTTTTTAAAGTCTTTCGCAATGGAGCTAACGAATTATTAAGCCGGGCATGGCTCATTGACCCAATAAAAGCCCAGATAAGTGCCGCCTCAACCTCAAATAAGGATAACGAACCTTGGAACGGTGAATTTTACGTTTCATTTGGCGCCGAAAAAACCCGCTCATGGGAAGATGCCCGGCGCTATGGATTTATTTCGGGCGGAGGAGCCCCGTGGTATAGCAGAACCCTGAAACTTTTGAAACTCGGTGATAGGGTTTGGGTAAATATTCCCCAAACCGGCTATGTGGGTGTTGGACGCGTAACTGGACGGGCGCAAAGCGCTTCAGAATTTGTCGTCAAAACCGCAAATGGAGACATTCCTATCAAAGACGCCGAACTTAATGCTGAATATGGAAGTTTTATTGAGGATCTTGAATTGTGCGAATATTTCGTCCCAATTCAATGGCTGCAAACCGTCTCCCAGACTGACGCCGTTTGGGAAATAGGGTTTTTCGGAAATCAAAACACAGTTTGCCGCCCCACTGATTCAAAATGGAGACATACAGTTGAAAAATTAAAAAGTTACTTTAAAAAGTGGAATAATTGATCTAGGTTTGCACTTCTCCCTTCTCCCTTCTCCCATGTCCCTCTCCACCCAGCCGCTCGTTCTTGGCGGGCGCACGTTTGCCTCGCGGCTGTTTGTCGGCACGGGGAAGTTTGCCTCGCCGGCGCTGATGAAGGAGACGCTGGCGGCGGTGCGGCCCGCGCTGGCGACGGTCGCGCTCAAGCGGGCAGACCTCTCCGGCGCGCACGACCCGTTTGCCGACATCCTTGATTTCCTGGAGCCGGACAAATACCTCGTGCTGCCGAACACCGCCGGGGCGATGAACGCGGACGAGGCCGTGCGCCTCGCACGTCTTGGCGCCGCCAGCGGCCTGCCCAAGTGGGTGAAGCTCGAAATCCACCCCGACCCGAATTACCTCCTCCCCGACCCCATTGAGACGCTGCGCGCGGCGGAAATCCTCGCACGCGAAGGCTTTGTCGTGCTGCCGTATATCAATGCCGACCCGGTGCTGGCGCTGCGCCTGCAGGACGTCGGCTGCGCGGCGGTGATGCCGCTCGGCGCGCCCATCGGCTCGAACCGCGGCCTCGAGACGCGCGCGCAAATCGCCATCATCATCGAGCAGGCCCGCGTGCCCGTGGTGGTGGACGCCGGCATCGGCCGCCCCTCGCACGCCGCCGAGGCGATGGAAATGGGC
>DASZWY010000238.1:0-7141 GCA_035546135.1 Opitutales bacterium | reverse complement strand
CCCGAGGCCCTGCAGGTCATTTTCGACGGCCTGCGCTGGCTCGGCATGAACTGGGACGAGGGCCCCGAGGCCGACGACAAATACGGCCCGTATTTCCAAAGCCTGCGCGGCAACATCTATAAAGAGTATCTCCAAAAACTCCGCGACACCGGCCGCGCCTACGAAAAGGACGGCGCGATTTATTTCAAGCTCCTCGGCGAACGCTACCAGGCCTGGGACGACCACAAGCAGAAGCACGTCGAAAAGGTGCGCTGCGCCCCGGCAGTGATCAACGACGCCGTCCACGGCCGCGTCGAGCGCGAGGTGGACGAGGACTTCATCATCGTGCGCGCCAATGGCGACCCGGTGTTCCACTTCGTCAATGTCGTGGACGACCTGACGATGCACATCACCCACGTCATCCGCGGCGAGGACCATCTCTCGAACACTCCGAAGCACGTCGTCCTCTTTGAGGCCTTCGGCGCGCCCGTCCCGCATTACGCGCACATCCCGCTCATCCTGAAAACCAAGGGCGCGGGCAAAATGAGCAAGCGCGACCAGGGCGCCCTCATCGAGGAATACCAGCGCCGCCATTTCCTCCCCGAGGCCGTGCGCAATTATTTGTGCCTCCTCGGCTGGTCCCCCAAGGACGACCGCGAAATCCTTCCCATCGAGGAAGTCATCCGCCTCTTCGACCTCCCGGGCATCGTCCTGCACAACGCGCGCTTCGACGAGAAGAAGATGGCCTTCCTCAACACCCACTACGTCCGCACACTCGCGCCCGGCAACCTCGCCTGGATTGGCCGCCCGATTCTCGCCGAGGCCGGCCTTGTCACCGACGCCACGCCCGAGGACTACGTGCAGGCCGTCCTTCTGCTTTGCCAGGAAAAAATCCGCGCCCTCGACGAGCTCCCGCACTTTTGCAGCTACTTCTTCAAGGACGACTACGCCATCGAGCCGGGCGCCTTCGAAAAACTCTCCAAAAACGGCGACCCACTTGCGCGTCTTAGGGAACTGCGTGCCGCCCTCGCCCCGCAGGAGGATTTTTCCGAAGCCGCGCTGGAGCAGGTCGTGCAAGGGCTCGCCGCGCAGCACTCCGTCAAAACCGCCGACTACATCCACGCCGCCCGCCTTGCCCTTTCCGGCATGAGCGTCGGCCCCAGCTTCTACGGCATGCTCCGCGTCCTCGGCAAAACCCGCGTGCTGGCGCGGCTGGACAAGTTTTTGAAGGCCTAGCCGTCAATCGCCTTGGCCGCGGCCTCGCCGCTGAGGGCCGCGCCTTCGAGCGTGGCAGGCAGGTGAGTCGCCGTCCAGTCCCCGGCGAGGTAAAAATTTTTCCACCGCGTGCGCGGGCCGGGCCGCGCCGGTTCCGCCTCGGGCCGCGCTGCAAAGGTCGCATCCTTGGTCTTAATCACCAGTTCGCGCAAAAATTTCGCCTCGCACGCCGCGGGGAAATATTTCCCCAGTTCTGTTCGCACTTCCGCCAATAGCTCGTCGCTCTTGCGCGCCAGCCACGTTTCGCTGGCGGCGCTCATCGTCACCGCGTAGAGAAATTCCTTCCCCTGCCGCTCCGCCGGCAGATGGTCCGAACGGTCAAACACCCAATGGAACGGCGAGTCGAGCAGCCCCGCGAACGGCGCGTCGAACAATTTCCGGTCGCTGAGCAGGTGGATGTTCAAAATGCCCGCCGCGGAAATTTTTTCCAATTGCGCGCGCAGCGGCTCGCCTTCCGGCAGCAAACTCCGCAGCGCCGCCCACGGCAGCGCCGAGACCAAGTAATCCGCCGTAATCGGTCCGCCCTTGACGGTTTCTGCCCCGGCCTCGTCGCGCGCGAAATGCAGCTTGGTCACCTGCGCGCCGAATTGCACGCCCCCGCCCGTCGCGCGCAAATAAAGTTCCGCTTCCGGGCGGAACAAATCGCTCAGTCCCACGCGCGCGAAGAAAATCGCCGAGTCGCCCTTCGCCCCAAACAGCGAACGCCGCAATGTCTCCCAGAGCAATCGCGCGCTGGCCGTGGCGGGCGGCTCGTTCAGTGCCGCGAGGCAAAACGGCTCCCACAACGCCCGCATGGCGCCGGGGGTTTGCCGATGCCGCTCCAGCCAGCCCGCGGCGGTTTCATCCGCGCCAGGCGGCGAGCCGAGTTTTAGCGACAACCCCATGCGCAAAATCGCGAAACGGTCGGCATTGGCCAGCGCGCCAAAATTGAACAGCGCGGCCAGCAGATGCAATGGCGCGGGCAGCGCCGCCGCCGCGAGCTTCGACCATTTCCCGCCCGGCGCGACATAATCCACCGCCAGCCCGGGTGTTTCCGCCAGCCGGTCCCGTGCGCCCATCCGCTCGAGCAACTGCAGGAACGCATGGTAGCAGCCCATCACGATGTGCTGGCCGTTGTCGAGCGTCAGCCCGCTCGGCGCATCGCGCAGACTCGAGGCCCGCCCGCCGGGAAAATTTTTCGCCTCGTAAATGTCCACCGCAAAACCCTGTTCCGCCAGTGCCAGCGCCGCGCTGAGGCCCGCCACCCCCGCGCCGAACACCGCCACGCGCCCCGGCGGCGCGAGCACCGGCATCGGCCGCCGCAGTTCACGCTGCACGCGCAGCACCAGTTGCAATTTTCGCAGCTTGCTGAGCCGCACGCGGTTTTGCGTCAGCGCAAATCCACCGCGCGCGATTTTTTCCAGAATGTCCTCGTAGAAGGCCGCCATGATGAGCGCCGCCTTCAGCCGCGCGCGATCGCCGGGCGGCAGCAACCGCCGCGCCTTGTGGAAATAATGTTTCGCGCGAAAATATTGCAGCCGGAAAAGTTTGGTGCATTCGGGATGCGCGCCCGGATTGTCCAGCATCTCCGCCGTCGCGCCAAACGCCGCCATTTCGTCCCGCGGCAGGTAGATTCGCCCGTAGTCATGCTTGTCCTCGACCACATCGCGCAAAATATTCGTCAGTTGCAGCGCGTAGCCCAGGTTCTCCGCGAACTCCGGGCAGCGCGGGTCGCGGCAGCCGAAGATGCGAATCGAAACCAGCCCCACCGCCGAGGCCACGCCGTAGCAATAGCGGCGCAGTTCCGCAAAATTCGCGTATTCCCGCGGCGCCAGGTCGTGCGCCACGCCGTCGATGATCTCGTGCAGGTGCGCCACGTTCACGCCAAAGCGCGGTACCACCGGCGCGAGCCGCCGCGCCAAATCCTGCGCCGGTTCGCGGCCCGCGGCGATCGCGTCCAGGTCCGTCCGCCACTGCTCCAGCGCGACCGCCTTGTCTCCCGGGGGCGTCGCCGGGTCGTCGGCAATGTCGTCCACCTCGCGGCAAAAATCGTAGAACACCGCCATCGCGTCGCGCTCCGCCGGCCCGAGCGAAAAGAACGAGAACGCAAGGTTGGACTTGCGGCGGGCGGCGGTGGCGCTGGCGGTGGCGTCGGGCATGGCGGAAATTTTTACAGCGGAAACAACCCGCGGCCCAGCAGCCGCAGCTTGTCCCATGGGCCAATCGCCGGGCGCTTGCGCAACGTGTCATAGTCCTGCGCCACCACCGCGTCGAGAATCGCGCTCCCGCCGAGCCAGGTGATGCGGATTTCCAGGCTCAGCGGAAACGGCAATGAAGCGGGCAGGGGACGGCCTTGCGCGAACAGCAGATATGTCCGCGCCACCTGATCTTTCAAGCACGCGCGGAACCCGGGCGAGGCCGCCGCCGTCGCAAAATCCTGCTCCGTCACGCCGAATTTTGCCCAATCCTCCTGCGGCACATACACGCGGCCCTTTTTCCAGTCCACCGCCACGTCCTGCCAGAAATTTGCCAGTTGCAGCGCCGTGCAAATCGCGTCCGATTGCGCAAACCGTGTCTCGTCGCGAAAGCCATGCAGCAGCAGCACCAGCCGCCCCACCGGGTTCGCGCTGCGCCGGCAATAATCCAGCACGTCCGCAAAGGTCGCATAACGCTTCACGGTCACGTCCTGGGTAAACGCCGACAGCAAGTCCTGAAACAGCGACGCCGGCACGTCGTATTGCTTCCGCGTGTCCGCCACGGCGGTGAAAATCCATTCCCATTCCGGCGGCGACTTTGCCGGGTTGTCCGCCAGCAGCGCCTGCTCGAAATCGCGCAGCCGCGTCAACCGCTCGTCGATGGACAAAATTGGTCCGCCCGGCCGATCCACCCCCTCGTCCGCAATATCATCCGCCGTGCGCGCAAACGCGTAAACCGCCGCCACCGCCGGTTGCAGGCGCCGCGGCACCATCCGCGCCACGGGAAAATTCTCGTAATGGGCGCGGGTCAGGGCCAGGCAGCGGGCATAGGCCTCGGCAGTTTGCATAAGGGGTGCTTTTTAGGAGGACGGGAAGCGGCTGACGAGTTTACAATTTAAATCCCGGCCCGGGGAACCGAGTTTTAACCTTGTCCGCCGCGCATCTTCCGAATAGACAACACCTTTTACGCGCGTGAGCAATCCCGTCCTTAGGGTGTTTTCCAGGCGATGCCTCTTCCGCGGCGCACTCTTTGTCGTGGCGCTTTGGCCATTGGCTGGTTCGGCGCAGTCTTCGCGCGGGCGCATCCCCCCTTCGCCCGGACCCTTTGCCGGCGGCGTGACCGCTCAAGGCCGCATCGTGCCGGCCGGCGGCGTCCTGCGCCTTTCCGCTCCCGCGGGTGTCACCGGCCAGGCCATCGTCAGGCAACTCATGGTCAAGGAAGGCGACAGCGTCGAAACCGACCAGTTGCTCGCCGTTTTGCGCGGCCAGTCCGTCATGAAAGCCCAGGCCGATGCCGCCGCCGCCGACCAAGCCGCCGCCAACGCCGCGTTGACCCAAGCCCAGGCCGCGCAAACCCGCACTGTGGCTGAATTGAACGCTCAGTTGGCCGACCTCACCGGCCGCGCCGCCACCGCCGATGCCGCCCTCAGCCGCGCCACCGCCGCCAGCCAGCTTGCCCTCGAGCAGGCCAAGAGCGAGGAAGCCGCCGCCAAGGCCGCCTTTGACAACGCCAAAGCTTTGCAATTATCCGCGGTCGCGTCCACCGCCGCCAGCGTCGCTTTTGCCCAAGCCCAGCTTGACGCCCTGCCGCGTTCCCGCACCACCGAACGCACCGTTGCGACTGCCCAGCTCGAACAAGCCAAGGCTGAGAAAAAACGCGCCGATACCGAGATGGCCAACCAACTCGCCCAATTGCAGGCCCAAGCCGACTTGGCCTCCCTCCGCACCAAGCAGGCCCAGGCCGCCCTCATCACCGAGCCGCCCGCCGACCCCGCCAATCTTTCGCCCGAGCAGGCCCAAGCCCGCGCCGCGCACGCCGCCGTGAACGCGCAGAAGCAATTAATCGAAGCCGCCACCGCCGAAACCGCCGCCGCCATTGCCACGGCGCAGGCGCACCTTGCCGCCGCCACCGCTTCCGCCGCCGCGGCCCAGGCCCAACTCGCCCTCACCGAAATTCGCGCGCCCTCCGCTGGTCGCGTCCTCACCATCCTGACCCGCCCCGGCGAAGCCGTTGGCCCCGGCGGCATCCTCCAACTTGGCGACACGCGCGACATGTATGTTGACGCCCTTGTCTATATCGACGACGTGCCCAGCGTCCACCTCGGCCAGAAGACCATGACCACCGGCTCCGCGCTGCCCGGCGACGGCCTCACCGGCGTGGTGGTCACCATCAGCCCCATGGTCGCGGGCAACACCCTGCCCAACCCCGACCCCACGGTTTTTTCCGACCAGCCCGTCGTGCTCGTGAAAGTGCGGCTCGACAATCCCGCGCCCGCCGCCAACCTTGTCAACGGACAAGTGAAGGTGCAATTCGCCCCATGACTCGGCCAGCCCGGCGCCCCTCCCGCCCGCTCAAGGAGTGGATCTTCCCGCTGGGCATTCCCCTCGCGTGGCGCCAGCTCGTGCAGGAGAAAAAACGGTTTGCCGCCGCTGTTGCCGGCATCACCGTCGCCGTGGCGATGATGCTCTTTCAGGTCGGCCTCAAGTCCGCGCTCTTTGCCCAAGTCGTCGCCCCCATCCGCGAAATGCGCGCCGATGTCGTGCTCGTCAGCTCCCAGTTCGAATACCTCGGCAGTAGCCACGATTTCCCGAAAGCGCGCCTCATCTCCGCGCAGGGCTACGACGCCAGCGTCACCGGCGCGACCTCCCTCTACCTTGGCAGCCTGCCGTTTAAAAATCCCGAGACCGGCCGCGCCCGCGATATTTTCATCCTCGCCTTCGACCCCGCCGAGCAGCCTTTCACCAATCCCGAAATCCTCGCCCAGCAGGACAAGCTCAAGCTCGAGAGCGTCGTGCTCTTCGACCGCCTCTCCCGCGCCGATTATGGTCCGGTCCCGCAGTTGCTCGATATCCACGGCGGTCAGGTGGATTCCGAAGTGGCTGACCGCCACGTCCAAATCGAGGGCCTTTTCAACATGGGCGTCACCTTCGCCGCCGACGGCAACCTCCTCATGGGCCGCGACACCTACCTGAAAGTTTCCCCCGGCGCGCGCGCCGAACAAATCAGCCTCGGCCTCCTCACGCTCAAGCCCGGCGCGAACGCCACCATCGTCGCCAAAAAACTCGAAGAACGCCTCCCGGACGACGTCGCCGCGTTCAGCTACGAGGACTTTATCGCCCGCGAGGAGGCCTATTGGGCTGAGCGCACGCCCATTGGCTTCGTCATCACCGCCTCCATGCTCGTCTCGCTCATCGTCGGCGCTGTCATCGTCTACCAGATTCTCTACACCGACGTCACCGACCACCTCCCCGAATACGCCACCCTCAAGGCCATCGGCTTCACCGACGGTTATTTCATCCGCCTCGTGCTGCAGGAGTCGGTCATTCTCTCCGTCACCGGCTGCGTGCCGGGGCTCGTGCTTGCCGCCGGCCTTTACTGGGCCACGCGCACTTACGGCCACATGCCCGCCTACCTCACCTGTGGCAACGTTGCGCTCGTTTTCGGCCTCGCCCTCCTCATGTGCCTCCTCGCCGGCGCCCTCGCCACCCGCAAGCTCCGCCGCGCCAATCCCGCCGACATTTACTAAATTCATCTTCCGATGCCCGGTTCACCCATCATCCGCGTCACCGACTTGCACCACGCCTTCGTTGAGGGCGCGGAAAGCAAGGAGGTCTTGCACGGCATCAGCGCCGAGTTCGCCCGCGGGGAAATCTGCCTCATCATGGGCCCTTCCGGCTCGGGCAAGACCACCCTGCTCAAGCTCATCGGCGGC
>DASZWY010000237.1:0-4464 GCA_035546135.1 Opitutales bacterium | reverse complement strand
TCGTTGAAGCCGGTGCTCATCGCGCGCATGGCGCAAAAGCCGCCAAAGCCGAGGCGGTTGATGGCGGCTTCGCTGCCGCCGGCAATCATGACGTCGGCCTCGCCGAACTGCATCGCGCGCAAGGCGGTGCCGAGGGCATGCGTGCCGGTGGCGCAGGCGGAGACGACGCCGAAATTGGGGCCCTTGGCGCCCGTGACGATGGCGACGACGCCCGAGGCCATGTTGGAGATGAGCGAGGGAATCATGAACGGCGAGACCTTGCGCGGGCCGCCGTCGAAGAGCGCCTTGGATTGTTTCTCGATGGTCTCGAGGCCGCCGATGCCCGAGCCGATGATGACGCCGAAGCGGTCGGGATCAACCTGGCCGGCGAGTTTGGCGTCGGCCACCGCCTGGAGCGCGGCGACGACGGCGAAGTGGGTGTAGCGGTCGTTGCGGCGGGCTTCCTTGGGATCCCAAAGGGCGGCCGGGTCCCAGCCGGTGACTTCGCCGCCGACCTTGCAAGGGTAGTCGGTGGTATCGAAGCGCTCGATGCGGCGGATGCCGCTGCGGCCTGCGAGCAGGCCGGCCCAAAAATCGGGCACGTTGTGGCCGAGGGAGGTGACCGCCCCGAGGCCGGTCACGACAATGCGTGGGAATGACGGAACGTGATCCATGCAACTGACCGGGAAAAGTGAACTGCCGGCATGGGCCAAGACCCGGCCGGGACCATGCGGGCGCGGCGCTTATTTGGCGCCGGCCTTGGACTTGATGTAGTCCACGACCTGGCCGACGGTGGTGAGTTTTTCGGCCTCGGCTTCGGGGATTTCGCCTTTGATTTCGTTCTTAAATTCCTCTTCGAAGGCCATGATCAACTCGACCAAGTCGAGCGAATCGGCCCCGAGATCGTCGAGGAAAGAAGCCTGCGGGGTAACCTGCTCCTCGTTGACGTTGAGCTGGTTAACGATGATGTCCTTGACGCGCTGGTCGATGGTTTTGTCCGCCATGGTGTGTATAGGAAAGGGTTGGAGAATAGGATGCGCCTAGCCTTCACATCGCCATGCCGCCGTCAACCGTAAAAAACGTTTGCGGAGAGCGATGAAGCGGAACCAGCCCGGCAAAAAATGTCTTTCGACGGGTGTTTTGTCCGGCATTGGCTGACGCTCCAGGCTTGCCAGGCTCCGCCAAATTTTCACAGCATGGAGTCCCATGCCCCACCCCGCCACCCCCCTTCGTATAAAATTTATTTCCGTTCGCGGCTTTTTGTCCGCGGCAATGCTCGCCGGACTGGCGTTGCCGGTCAGCGCCCAGGAAACTCCCGCGCCCACCGCCGCTTCAGCCAACGCCTCGGCCTCAGGCGCCGCGGCGCCGGCCGCCTCTGGCGCGCCCGCGGCGGCTTCCGGTTCGGCGTCGGGACGACGGGGCGGCGCCCCCCGCGGCGCGCGCAACCCGGCGCCCCCGCCCGTGCTCATCCCACGCGACTCGGAGCCGTTTACGCCGGCGGATTTCAAGGGGGCCAAGCCGGACCTCGTCTCGCTCGTGGTCGCGGGCGATTCCACCGCGACGCGCGGCGACCCGGCGCATCGCGGGTGGGCGGCGCTGCTGGTGGATTATTTCGACCAGTCAAAAATCAATCTGGTAAATCCTTCGATTGGCGGGCGCTCGTTCCGGAGTTTTTACCATGAAGGCCGGTGGGACCAACTCGTCGCCGGGCTCAAGCCGGGCGACATTGTGATGATTCAATTCGGGCACAACGATGGCGGCGACATCAACAACCCGAACGGGCGGCCGGATTTGCCGGGGCTGGGCGAAGAGACGCAGACGGTCACCCGCGCCGATGGCACCACCGAGGTCGTCCACACGCTCGGCTGGTATTTGCGCAAATACATCGAGGACGTGAAGGCCAAGGGCGCGACGCCCATCGTGCTGGGCGACACGCCGTATAACCGCTGGGCCAACGGTTCGTTTGTGAAGAAGTCGGGCGATTTTTCCAATTTGACGAAGCAGGTGGCCGACAACGAAAAGGTGCTGTTCCTCGACCTTACGGCCATCATCAACGACCACTACGGTCCCATGACGCAGGAACAGGTGCGCCCGATGTTCAACATGGACGGGCTGCACACCACAACCTCCGGCGCGATTGTCGGCGCGGAGATGTTTGTCGCCGGCATCAAGACGGCGGACCTCAAGCCGCTGGTGGCCGCGCTGAATGACAAAGGCAAGGCGATCCCGGCATACAAGCCGAGCGAGGAAAAGCCCGCGGCGGCGCCGGCTCCCCCTGAGGCCAAGTCTGCGCCGAGCAGCACCACAAAGTGAAAAAACGGTAACGGCATCTAAATTGCTCGGCCAAAAAATTTGGCCGTTTTTCGAGGAGGTGGGTGTTAATAGGTACACATGACCCTCGACGCCGAGTTATTGCGCCGCTATGCCACCCAAGGTGATGAAACCGCCTTCGCCGAAGTTGTGCGGCGCCAGACGAATCTAATTTATTCCGTAGCGCTCCGGATGACGGGCGGCAACGCCGCGCTGGCCGAGGACGTGACGCAAAGCGTGTTCACGGATTTGGCGCGCAAAGCGGGGCCGCTTTCCCATCATCCTGCGCTGGCGGGGTGGTTGCATACGAGCGCCCGATTTGCCGCGTTGAAAGCAATGCGCGGCGAGCAACGTCGTCGCGCACGGGAAACAGAGGCCACCATCATGCAGGAATCTACTACAGCGACAGAATTGGATTGGGAGCGTCTCCAGCCCTTGCTCGATGAAGCCGTGGGGCGCCTGGGGGAAAAGGACCGCGCCGCCGTCGTGCTGCGATATTTCCAGGGCCTGAGTCATCGCGAGGTCGGCGAGACGCTGGGCCTGAACGAAAACACCGCGCGCAAACTTGGTGAACGGGCACTGGACAAGTTGCGCGTTCATTTTGCCCGGGTCGGCATTGTCGCTTCCGCGGGACTGCTGGCCTCGACCCTGGCGGCTCATTCCCAGGAAGCAGCGCCCGCGGGATTGGCCGAAAAAATTACCACGCCCTCGCTGGCCGGCATCGTCGGCGGCGGAATATTGTCCGCGTTTTCGTGGAGAATTTTCATCATGAGCACAAAAACCAAAGTCCTGCTGGCGGTTGCGGTCCTGGCCGCCTTAATCGTTTCCGTGGCCATCGGCACCTCGTGGCACTCCCAGCGGGAGCGACGGCCGGACAAAACTGCTGCCGCGACCGTCACGCCTTCCGAACCTGCGGTCGTACCGTTGGTCGCAACACCAATGTTGCCGCCAGCTACATCTTCGCCACTCCCATTGGCCAAGCCACCGGGGATACCGGCGCAGGGCGTCACTCCTCAATCAGCCGAAGCCCGCGCCTTGCAGGCGAAGGCCGAGCTCTATTCGATCATCTCCGATATTATCGAAAAATTGGCGGAAAATCCGACGTATGCCTTGACGAGCCACATGCCGGGACAAATCGGCGCCTTGCAATCCACGGTTGACCAAGGACTCGCGAATGCCAGCCCGGAAGCGGCCGCCGCCATTCGCCAAAAAACGGCCAGCAATAATGCCGCGCTCGCTCGGTCCGTGGGCGTGCAAATTCGGAAAATCCAATTTGAAGCGATGCTGAACCTGGTTCCGACGCTCAACGCGGCCGGGGACAAGGCGACCTTTACCTATGATTCCGCGACGCTGGCCCAGATTTCCGCCTTGCGGCCTGACGTCAACGCCAAGAGCCTGCCGCATTCGTTTCAATTTATCAAAATCAAGGGCCAGTGGTATATCGATTCCGGAGAATAAACCATCGGCACTGCTTTGGATGCGCCTTTACATCGCCATGCCGCCGTCGACAGTGAAGACCTGGCCGGTGACGTAGGCGGACTGGTCGCTGGCGAGGTAGGCGGTGAGGGCGGCGACTTCGGCGGCTTCGCCGAAGCGTTTCAGCGGAATCATTTTCTGCACGCCTTCGGTCAGCTCGGGGCTGAGCTTGGAGGTCATGTCCGTGGTGATGAAGCCCGGGGCGACGGCGTTGGCGGTGATGTTGCGGCCGGCGAGTTCGCGAGCGAGGGACTTGGTGAAGCCGAGCATGCCGGCCTTGGCGGCGGCGTAGTTGGCCTGGCCGGCGTTGCCCATGAGGCCGACGACGGAGGAAATGTTGATGATGCGGCCCCAGCGCGCGCGGGCCATCGGCTGCAGGAGCGCCTTGGTCCAGTAGAAGCAGCTGGAGAGATTCGTGTTGAGGACGGAGTGCCAGTCCTCGTCGCTCATGCGCAAGAGGAGCGTGTCGCGCGTGATGCCGGCGTTGTTGATGAGGATGTCCACGCGCTCGTGGTCTTTCAGGATTTGCTCGCAGGCGGCCTTGACGGCGGCGGAGTCGGCCACGTCCACGGCGTAGGCCTGGGCCTGGCCGCCGGCGGCGGTGATGGCCGCGGCGACGGCGCCGCAGGAGTCCGGGTTCTTCGACACGCAGAGGACTTTGACGCCCTGCGCGGCGAGCGTTTCGGCGATGGCCTTGCC
>DASZWY010000236.1:0-3931 GCA_035546135.1 Opitutales bacterium | reverse complement strand
GATTGGGATTCATGTGATGAGGCGATTGGGTTTTGATTTAGCAGGATTTGGGCCGAACCGCGGTCGGGGCCGCTTCGGCGAAATGTTTGCGCAAATTTTTTGCGCATTGGACGAGGTTGGCCAGCGCGGGCGCGACTTCCTCCCAGCCGCGGGTCTTTAGCCCGCAGTCCGGGTTGACCCACAGGTTTTCCACCGGCAGCACCTGCGCGGCGCGGAGCAGCAACCGCTCCATTTCCCCCGCGCCCGGCACGCGCGGCGAATGGATGTCGTAAACCCCGGGCCCGATTTCATTGGGATACTGGAACGTGGCAAACGCGTCCAGCAGTTCCATGTTCGAGCGCGAGGTCTCGATGGTGATCACGTCCGCATCCAGGCGGGCGATGGCCTCGATGATGTCGTTGAACTCGCAGTAACACATATGCGTGTGGATCTGGGTGTCGGCACGCACGCCGGCGGCGGTCAGCCGAAAGGCGTCCACCGCCCAGCCGAGGTAGGCGTCCCAATCCGCGCGGCGCAGCGGCAGGCCCTCGCGCAGGGCGGCTTCGTCAATCTGGATGACCGCGATGCCGGCTCGCTCGAGGTCGCGCACTTCGTCGCGCAACGCCAGCGCGATTTGCCACGCCGTGTCCCGGCGCGGCTGGTCGTCGCGCACGAAGCTCCACTGCAGCATCGTGATCGGGCCGGTCAGCATGCCCTTGACGGGGCGTTTGGTCAGCGACTGCGCGTAGGCCGCCCAGCGCACGGTCATTGGCTGCGGGCGAAACACGTCCCCGTAAATTATCGGCGGTTTTACGCAGCGCGTGCCGTAGCTCTGCACCCAGCCGTTGGCGGTGAAGGCATAGCCCCCCAGTTGCTCGCCGAAATATTCCACCATGTCGTTGCGCTCGAATTCTCCATGCACCAGCACGTCGAGCCCGATTTCTTCCTGAAAGCGCACGCAGCGGGCCGTCTCCGCTTCGAGGAATTTTTCGTATTCGGCGTCCGTCAGCTCGCGCTTTTTCCAGCGGGCCCGGGCGGCGCGCACCGCCGCCGTCTGCGGAAAGGAGCCGATGGTCGTCGTCGGCAGCAGCGGCAGTTGCAAGCGGACGCGTTGCCGGGCTTGCCGTTGGGCAAAAGGGAGGTTGCGGTTCAATTCGGCCGCGGTCACGCCGGCCAGCCTTGTTTTCACTTCCGGGCGGTGAATGCGGGTGCTGGCCCGCCGCGCCGCGAGGGCGCTTTGGTTGGCGGCCAGCTTTCCGTGCTTCGCGGTTCCCGCCAGCAAATCGCGCAGGGTGACGACTTCCGCCAATTTTTCCTCGGCGAAAGCCAGCCAGCTTTTCAATTCCGGGTCGAGCTGGTCCTCGTGGCGCAGGGTGACTGGCGTGAATTGCAGCGAGCACGACGGTGCGACGAGCAGGCGCTCCGCCCCCAGCACGGCGGCGGCCTTTTCGAGCTTCGGCAAAGTCGCCGCGAAATCGTTGCGCCAGATATTCCGCCCGTCCACCACACCCAGCGACAGCAATTTCGTCGCGGGCCACTCCCGCACCAGCGAATCCAGCTCCTCCGGCGCCCGGACCACATCCACATGCAGCGCGTGGACGGGTAATCCAAGGAAAGCCGGCCGGTTTTTCCCGAGACCGCCAAAATAATTCGCCACCAGCAATTTCAGGCCGGGTGCCGCCGCGGCGAGCGTTGCGTAGGCGGTGGTGAGGGCCGCCTGTTGCGCACGGATCAGGTCGAGAGAAAATACCGGCTCATCGAGTTGCACCCATTCGGCGCCGAGTCCGGCCAGTTTTTGCAGGACTTGAATGTACACCGGCAGCAGGCGCTCCAGCAATTCCAGCCGGTCGAAAGTCCGCTCGCTGGGCTCGGTCATCTTGCCCAGCAGCAGATAAGTCACCGGCCCCACCAGCACCGGCTTCGTCCGGATGCCCAGGGCGAGCGCTTCGGAAAATTCCGCAAAAATTTTATCGTCGGAAAGTCGAAACTGGGTGTGGGCGCGAAATTCCGGCACGAGGTAATGGTAATTGGTGTCGAACCACTTTGTCATCTCGCTGGCCTGGGTCGCGGTGTGTTCCTGGCCGCAGCCGCAGACCGTGCCGTCTCGCGGCCGCACCCCGCGCGCGATGGCGAACCGGGTGTCCAAGTCCACTTCGCCGCCGCGCCAGCCGAAGCGCTCCGGCACATTGCCCACCAGGCAGGATACATCCAGCATCTGGTCGTAGAAGCTGAAGTCGTTGGAGGAAATCAGGTCGATGCCGGCCTGCTGTTGGGCCAGCCAGTTTTGGCGGCGGAGGACTTGGGCCGTTCGCTCCAGTTCCGCGCGCGTCAGCCGCCCCTGCCAATAGGCTTCGGTGGCGGCCTTGAGTTCGCGCTTTTCCCCGATGCGGGGATAGCCGAGGGTGTGGGTCAGTGGGTTCATGTCATCCTCGCCTTCTTGAGATGAGAGATTGGATGTGGGCGCTTCCTGCGGGGGTTCGGACTCCTCGCAACGCCGGCCACCCTGACCGGGGTTTTTTAGGCTGTCAAGAGTATATATCAACGTATACGGATACGTTGATATGTATTTTTAAATTTGGCCTTGCCTGTGATTCGTCCGGCGTCATCATCGTCTTGTTCTTTCTTTGGCGCGCGGCTGTTTTGCGGTCGTTGCGCCCACGAAGCCTGTCCATCAAACGGAAGTCCGTGCAAATCGGACGCGGTCGCGCCGCTGTATCCGGTCGCTCCGCCCGCACATTGCCACTGTCCCGTCCTTCGCGGGATGGGAAGGCGCGGGCGGCATCAGCCGGGAGCCAGAAGACGAGGTGGACAGGATATTAAACCTGGAGCGCTTTCGCGGTTGGACGTCCGGGCCAAGGAGGATGAAGGGCGGGGGTCGTGCGCAAATTGATTTTTGCCGGCTCGCGCGGCTTTGTGCTTGGCGCGGGAACAGTTCAATTGCGGCAGCGTTCTCGCTCCGGCCCGCGCGTCACGGGCTGTGCCAAAAATGATCATCCTCTCCTCCGTAATTAAACTCCGCCCACGCCTCGCCGCCAGCTTGCGGCTGGGTTGGTTCGCAGGCTTTGGCCTGCTGGGTCTCGCCGGCCCCGTCCGCGCGCAGACGTTTCTCACGCTCAACCTGCCCAACCTCAGCGCCCCGCCGGGGGCGCTCGCCATTTCCCATCTGTCGGATGGCCGTTTCGTTTACGGCAACGGCAACGCGCTGTATCTGCAAAACAGCTTCGGCGCGGCAGCCACGACGTCCTTTGCCACCCCGCCTGGCGTGGATCCGAGCTTCGTTACCGTGCTCAACGATACCACCGCGGTCGTCGGCGCGGGCGGCGGCTTTGGGCCATCCTCCATCTACCAATTCAACCCGTCAAACCCCGCGACCCCGGGTTATACCGCCATCACGTCGCTGCAAAATTATCTCGGCGCACCCGCCGGCGGAACCTCGCTGTATGTCGTCGGCGCCAACGGCTCGGGCACCAATATCTTCGACGGCCCCACCAGCGCCGTGAGCTATGTCACCACCGGCGGGACGCAACAAATCCTCGTCGACAACGCCGGCGGCTTCAGTTCGGGCGTGGCGGTGGACGCCGGCGGCAATTTATTTGTCGGCGATGACGACACCAGCAGCGTTTACAAATTTACCGCGGCGCAGGTCGCCAATGCCATCACTCATGCCACCACGTTGAGTTTCACCGACGGCACACTCGTACACACTTTCGCGGCCGATGTCGTCGGCAGCCTCGCCGTGGACGGGCAAGGGCGCATCTGGGCCGCCGGCTTCGGCGCGTCGGGTCTGTATTGGTTTGACCCTTCGACCAATCTCGGCGGCAGCCTCGACCCGCAGGACGGCGCAGACAATCCCAACGGCCTCTATTCCGTCAGCGCCTTTTCCGCCAACGGCAATGATTATGTGAGCTATGTTTTCCAATCGGGTTTTTCGAACGGCAGCTCGGTGATTTAC
>DASZWY010000235.1:0-10555 GCA_035546135.1 Opitutales bacterium | reverse complement strand
AAATGGTGTTCTGTCCGGTTTCCGATGCCCGATTTGGCGCATACCCGTAACTTTTGCATCATCGCGCACGTGGACCACGGCAAGACGACGCTGTCCGACCGCCTGCTGGAGTCCACGCGCACGGTCGCGATGCGCGAAATGACCGACCAGCACCTCGACGCGATGGATTTGGAGCGCGAGCGCGGCATCACCATCAAGTGCCACCCGGTGGCGATGCAATACCGCGCCAAGAACGGCGAGCTTTACAACCTCAACCTCATTGACACGCCGGGGCACGTGGATTTTTCCTACGAAGTTTCGCGCAGCCTCGCCGCCTGCGAAGGCGCGCTGCTGCTGGTGGACGCCACGCAAGGGGTCGAGGCGCAGACGGTCGCCAACGCGCAACTGGCGCTCAACCAGCACCTGGCCATCATCCCGGTCATCAACAAGATCGACATGCCAAGCGCGCGGATTGACCACGCGAAAAAACAGCTCGAGGAAGTCCTCCAAATTCCCGCCGAGGACGCCATCCTGGCCTCGGGCAAGGCGGGCCTGGGCATCGAAGATATTTTGGAAGCCATCGTGCACCGCCTGCCGCCGCCGCGCTGGGCGGACTACCCGGCGGCGCGCGCGCTGGTGTTCGACAGCACCTACGACAGCTACCAGGGCGTCATTAGCTACGTGCGCGTGTTTTCCGGCAGCTTCAAGGCGGGCGATGAGATGTTCCTGATGTTCGGCGGCCTGCGCGCGACGGTCAAGGAGGTCGGCATCTTCGAGCCCCGCCCGCGCGTGCAGGCGTCGCTCGAAGCCGGCAGCACGGGCTACATCGTCACGAACATCAAGGACGTGCACGACATCAAGATTGGCGACACCATCACGCATTTCACCGCCCCCGCGAAGGAGATGCTGCCCGGCTTCAAGGAAGTGCGCCCGATGGTCTTTAGCGGGCTGTACCCGCTCGACACCTCCGACCATGAAAAGCTGAAGAACAGCCTTGCGAAACTCCGCCTCAACGATTCCTCGCTCGTGTACACCTCGGAAAGCTCCGCGGCGCTCGGCTTTGGGTTTCGCGCGGGCTTCCTCGGCCTGCTGCATATGGAAATCGTGCAGGAGCGCATCCGCCGCGAATATGACGTGGACATCATCTCGACCTACCCGAGCGTCGTCTACCGCGTGACCAAGTCCGACGGCACCGTGCTGGAAATCGACAACCCGGTGCAGTTGCCCGATCCCTCGACGATTCTTTCCATTGCGGAGCCGACCATCCGCGCGACGATTCTCACCCCCAACACCTGCATCGGCGACCTCCTCGCCCTCATCGCGGAAAAGCGCGGCGTTTGCGACAAAACCGAGACGCTCGACGAGGAGCGGCTGCTGCTCCACGCAAAGTTGCCGCTCAACGAAATCCTGGTGGACTTCAACGACCGGCTCAAGAGCATCACCCGCGGTTATGGCTCCATGGACTATGAGATGGCGGACTACGAGGAAAACGACCTGGTGCGCCTCGACATCCTCGTCAACAGCGACCCGGTGGACGCCTTCGCCTCCATCGTCCACCGCACCAAGGCCGAGGGCCGGGGCCGCGCGTTGTGCGAAAAGCTGAAGGAAATTTTACCGCAGCAGTTGTTCAAGGTCGCCATCCAGGCCGCCATCGGCGGCAAGGTCGTCGCGCGCGAAACGGTTTCCGCCCTGCGCAAGGACGTGACCGCGAAGTGCTACGGCGGCGACATCACGCGCAAGCGCAAGCTCCTCGAAAAGCAGAAAGAGGGCAAGAAGCGCATGAAGCAAATCGGCAAGGTCGCCATTCCGCAGGAGGCCTTTGTAAAGATTTTGCATACCCACGCCGGTTCGTGATGTATTTGCTGGACGCCCGCCCGCCCGCCACCCCATACCTTCCGCGATGTTCTTCTTCTGGAAATCCGCCACGGCGCGCGCGCGCGAGCAAGCCCAGAACCTGCTCCTGCTGGCCCACAAGGTGGACTGCTACCGCCGCGACGTCGTGCCCGCCGCGAAGCTCGCCGCGTTGCGCGAGGCGGTTGCGGCCCTCGAACAATTGCTGGCGGACAAAAAGACCAAGCCGGAAGCCCTCGACCACGCCAGCGAGGCGCTGCATCAGGCGATGCTGCCCTGCGGCGGCGACATCTACCCGCTGACCGTCGCGGGCGAATACACCGAGATGATCATCGTCGCCGCGATTGTGGTCATCGGCATCCGCACGTTTTTTCTCCAGCCCTTCCGCATCCCGACGAACTCGATGTACCCGACGTACAACGGCATGACGCCGTACGTTTATGCGCTCGACGCGCCGGGGCCGAGCGCCGCGCAAAAAGCCTGGAATTTCCTCACCCTCGGCGCCACCCATTACGACTTGCGCGCGCCCGTGGAGGGCGAAGTCACGCTGCCGCTGGGTTCGGATGGCTTTGGCCGGCCCGCGTTTGGTTCCCCCAACGCCAAGCTTTCCGAGCGCAACTGGACCCGGCTGTGGATTGTGCCGGTGGATTTGCGCCAATACGCGATTTTTGTCGGCAACCAGCCGGTGGCTTTCAAGGTGCCGATGGATTTCAACTACGGCGTGGAAGAGGCGTTTGTCGCGGAATATTTTCCGGACCTGTACGCGCAAGGCCACAAGGATTTGGGCAAACTCTACGGCTTGCTGCTCGACCATCACCTGGTGCGGCCCGACGGCCACGGTGGTTACGCCTTGTACTCCGGCCATATCGCGCACGCCGGCGACCGCGTCCTCGATTTCGACCTGCGCACGGGCGACATGCTGTTTGTGGACCGTTTTTCCTACAATTTCATCACGCCCCGGGTCGGCGACCCCTTTGTCTTTCACACGCAGGGCATTTCGCGCATCGTGGACCACGAAACCGGGCAGGTGGCCGGCGACCAGTATTACATCAAGCGCCTGGTCGGCCGCCCCGGCGACCGGCTCGAAGTCCGCGAGCCGGTGCTTTACCGCAATAGCGCGCCCATCACCGGCGCCGCGGCCTTCGACAAGAACGCGCAGGAGGAGGGCGAATATCCCGGCTACGTCAACCGGGGGGATTTGGGGCCGGGCGACATTTACACCGTGCCGGAAAATGGCTACTTTGCCATGGGCGACAATTCGCCCGACAGCGAGGACAGCCGCTACTGGGGCCCCGTGCCGGCGCAAAACCTGGTGGGCCGCGCCGTCTTCATCATCTACCCCTTTACTTCCCGCTGGGGCCCGGCGCACTGAGCCGGGGGGGTGTTTTTTTGACTTGGACAGGCTGGGGGAGGGGCCTGTATTTTATGGGTTACCCCCATGAAACGCTACCCCACCTTAATCTCTGGAAGTTGGTTTATTCTCACTGCGCTGGCCGTTTTGGCCATGCCCGCGTTGCCCGCCGTTGACGCGCCCGTCGTCGCCAAGCCCACAGTCAACACACCGGTGGCGCTGACCGACAACGGCGATTCCTGGACGCTCGACAACGGCATCGTGAAAATCACGGTGGCGAAAAACTCCGGACGGCTGACGTCCTTGAATTATCACGGTCGGGAGACGCTGAGCCGCAATTCCGAGGGCTGGGAGCAATACCCGACGGCGGCTGCGCGAACGGGCGGTTTGACCGATTCCGTCACCATTGACCCGGCCAAAAACGGCGGCGAGCGCGCCGAGGTTTCCGTCAAGGGCATTAACAATGGGGATGCGGTGTTCGGCTCGGGCGTCGGCGGCGGGACGTATTGCGACCTCGAGGTCCGCTACACCCTCGGGCGCGGCGACAGCGGGTTCTACACCTACCAGATTTTCACGCACCCGGCGGGCTACCGCGGGACCAGCCCGGGCGGCGAAAGCCGCTTTATCAACCAGCTCACGCCGAACTTCAACTGGCTCTCGGTGGACCAGGACCGCAACCTGCCGATGGTCAGCAACGCGGACACGCGCACGGGCGTCGTCGTCCACGCCAAGGAGCAGCGCATCATCAGCACCGGCATTTACCAAAATTCCGTCGAGCACAAATACAGCTACTGCGCCGAGATGTACAAACTGCCGGCCTACGGCTGGTCGAGCATCGACGACCATGTCGGCATCTGGTTCATCAACCCCTCCAATGAATACATCGGCGGCGGGCCCACGCGCCTCGACCTCGTCTGCCACATGGGCGCCACCATGCTCGACTACTGGATGTCCGGCCACTACGCCGGCGGCGTGCAGTGCTATGTCAACCAGGGCGAAGACTGGAACAAGGTTGTCGGCCCGATTTATTGCTACTGCAACGCGCTGCAAAGTTTTGAGCCGACCACCCAGGCCGAGCTCGACACGCTCAAGGCCACCTCGGGCAACCCGACTATTCCCGCCTCGTGGACGGCCAATGCCAACGCGCTGTTCGACGACGCCTTGGCCAAGGCCAAAACCATCGAGGCGCAATGGCCCTTCACCTGGGTCAAGGGCGTGGATTATCCGCAGAAGGCGGAGCGCGCCACCGTCACCGGCCAGTTGGCGCTGAACGACCCGCAGGCCTCCACGACCAAGCTGCCGCATCTGTGGGTCGGCCTGGCGCATCCGGATTACACCGGCCAGACCAGCGCGTATGCCGCCCGCTCGGGCAACGGCGCCCTGGTCACGTGGAACCACGACGCGAAATATTACGAGTTCTGGGCCCAAGGCGGTGACGACGGCAAATTCACGCTCAACAACGTCCGCCCCGGCACTTACACCCTCCACGCCTTTGCCGACGGCGTGCTCGGCGAACTTGCCCAGGCGAACATCACCGTCGCGGCGGGACAAAATCTCGACCTCGGCAAAATCGACTGGAAGCCCGTGCGCTACGGCAAGCAGCTTTGGGACATCGGCACCCCCAGCCGCAATTCGAGCGAGTTTCTCAAGGGCGACGGCGCGGACTACTGGCTCTGGGGCTGGCCGCTGCGCTACGCGCTGCTGTTCCCGAATGACCTCACCTACACCGTGGGCAAGAGCGATTACCACAAGGACTGGTTCTTTGAGGAAGTGCCCCATGCCACCAATCTTTCGTTCGTCAACCCCGCCGCGAAAGACCCCGCCAACCAGCGCTTCGGCTGGGTCAAGGCCGAGTCGCTGGACCAATACCCGCAGACCGACCAGACCGGCCCGTGGCGCGTTTACGGCCGCGGCCGCGCGACTACCTGGACCATCAAGTTCAACCTGGACAAGCCGGCCCAAGGTTCGGCGGTGCTGCGCTTCGCGCTGGCCGGGGCGGACGGCAACGGCGGCCTGGCCATCGGCGTCAACGGCAAGGACGTCGGCTCCATCTACCCCACCGCCACCAACGCCCTCCGCTACAACACCGACCGCGGCCAGTGGCAGGAACGCGATCTGACCTTCGACGCCACGTTGTTGAAGCCCGGCGAAAACAGCCTGACCCTTACCGTCCCCGCCGGCGAGGTCACCACCGGCGTGGTCTACGACTACCTGCGCCTCGAGCTGAACGAATATTACAAGCCCGACGGGACGCCGATACCCGGGCCCAAATCGTAGGCTGGCGGAGGAACTTGCGCGGTTGAGCGTGGCCGGGAGCATTCCAGGCCCAGGCGTCATCTTGCCATAATGCGCCATGGGATAGTATCCGCATTCCCTTCACGAACGTCCCCCATGAAAACCCCGTTGCTGCTTTTGAGTATTTTCACCCTGGCTGCTGCTATGCACGCGGCGGATGCGCCCGCGGCTCCGGCGGCCTCCGCATCCGCCGCCCCGGGTGCCTCCGGCCCGTATCACTTCCTCAAGGAAATCCACCTCGGCGGCGTGCCGAGCACGGATTACCTGACGGTGGATCCGGAGGGCCGCCGCCTCTACGTCAGCCACGGCAACGAAGTCGCCGTCGTGGACCTCGAGAAGGACGAGGTCGTCGGCAACGTCACGGGCCTGAGCAGCGTCCACGGCATTGCCATTGCGCCCAAGGCCGGCGAAGGCTTTATCAGCAACCGGGGCTCCAACGCCGTCAGCGTGTTCGACCTCAAGACGCTCAAGGTCACCAAGACCATCCCGGTGGGCAACAATCCGGACTGGATTTTCTACGAACCGTCGCAAAACGAGGTTTATGCCTTCAACGGCAACAGCCACACCGTCTCGGTCATTGACGTTGCCACCGGCAATGTCACCGCCACGATTGACCTGCCGGGCAAGCCCGAGTCCGCCACGGCCGATGCCAAGGCCGGCCGCGTGTATGACAATATCGAAGACCAGAAGGAAGTCGCCGTCATCGACATGAAGACGCACAAGGTGGTGGCGACCTGGAAAAACGACCCGGCGGACGGCGCTTCCGGCCAGGCTATCGACCTCGAACATCACCGTCTTTTCCTTGGCTGCGGCGACGATACCCTGACGATGATGGACAGCACGAATGGCAAGGTGCTGTTTTCGCTGCCGGCGGCCAAGGGCATTGACTCGGCGGCGTTTGACCCCGGCACCGGCTACGCGTTTGTCCCCGGCGGCCAGTCCGGCACCGTCACGGTTGCAAAAGTGGACGGCGACAAGCTCGTGCTCGTCCAAACCCTTGCCACCGCCCAGGGGGCCAAGACCATGGCGCTCGACCCGACCACCCACAAGTTTTACACCGCGACCGTGAAATACCAGGCCGCCCCCGCCGCGGCCAGCGGCTCCGCCACCGGCGCCCGCGGCCGTGGCCCGCGGCCCAACGCGGTGCCGGATAGTTTTCGCGTCCTGGTCTACGGTCTCGACGAGAAAAAATGATTCCCACCCCTCATTTTTACAGGAATGTGCTATATTGGTTCGCGGCTTTCGGTTGGCCGGAACCGGAACGCGACTAGTCTGCCATGCGTGTGCTTATCGTTGAAGATTCCCCCCGGCTCCAACGCACCGTCGGCGCGGCGCTGCGCAAATCGGGCTATGCGGTGGACGTGGCGGCGGATGGCGAGGAGGGCCTGTGGATGGCCGAGTCGCACGATTACGATGTCATCATCCTGGATATCATGCTGCCCAAACGCGACGGCCTGGCCGTCCTGGGTGATTTGCGCCAGCACGGCAAGGCGACGCACGTGCTGCTCCTGACTGCGCGCGACACCGTGCCCGACCGGGTGCGCGGTCTGCGCGCCGGGGCCGATGACTACCTGGTCAAGCCCTTTGCGCTCGACGAACTGCTGGCCCGCGTCGAATCGCTTTGCCGCCGGGCGTACGGCCACAAGCAGACCGTCATCGCCATCGGCGACCTGGCGATTGACACGGTGGGCCGGCGGGTGCGCCGCGCGGGGCGTGAGATTGACCTCTCGGCGCGCGAATACCTGCTGCTGGAATACCTTGCCCGGCGCCGCGGCCAGGTGGTCTCGCGCGCCGAGGTTGAGGAGCACATCTACGACGAGCAGGTGGACCCGATGAGCAACGTGGTGGACTCGGCGATTTGCTGCCTGCGCAAAAAGCTCGCGATGCCGGGCGAGCCGCCGTTGATCCACACGCGCCGCGGCCTGGGCTACGCGCTGGAAGAGGCGTCCGCCGCCACGGCGACGCCATGATTTCCATTCGCCGCCAGCTGACCCGCGAACTCCTCGCGGCATTTTTGCTTTTGCTCGGCGGTTCGCTCGCCGCGCTTTATTTTGCCGCGCGCGACGAGCTCATCGAGCAGTTTGACGACGCGCTGCACGCCAAGGCTGCCGCCATCAGCTCGCTCACCGTGGCCGACGACGGAAAAATCCAGGTGGACGTGAGCGACCGGCTGTTCCGCAGCTTCAGTCGCGAGCATGCCGAGGATTATTTTGAAATCCGGCGGGGAGACGGGACGGTCGCCGCACGTTCGGAATCCTTGTTCGCTGCTGACCTGCCGGTATCGGGCAAGCATCCCGGCTCGCCCCACGCGCGCAATCTGACCTTGCCCAATGGCCGCCCCGCCCGGTCTGTCGAGGTTATCTTTTCGCCCGCGCAGGAAAATGGCGAATACCGCGCCGACGCGGACAGGGAGCGGTTGGCGCTGGTGGTGGCCAGCGACAGCGGCCCGCTGGAGGAGGCGCTCACCGAGCTGCTCAGCATCGGCGCGGCGTGCGGGATCATCGGCCTCGGCGCGACGGCGTGGCTGGTCTCGCGCGTGCTGCGCCGTGGTTTGCAGCCGCTCGACCGCCTTGGCGAACAGACGGCGGGCATCACCGCCGATTCGCTGACCACCCGTTTCACCACCGGCGATTTGCCCGCCGAGCTCGTGCCCATTGCCAGCCGGCTCAATGAATTGCTCGCCCGTCTGGAAATTTCCTTCGAGCGCGAGCGCCGTTTCAGCGCCGACCTCGCCCACGAGTTGCGCACGCCGCTGGCCGAGTTGCGCCTGCTGGCGGAGAGCGCCCTCAAATGGCCCGAGACCCGCGACCGCGCCACCGACGAGGAAGTGCTGGCCGCCGCGACGCAAATGCAGTCCATCGTGACGAGCCTGCTCGCGCTCGCTCGCGCCGAGCAGCACCAGCTCGTGGCCGGCGCCGTGCCGGTCAACCTCGCCGAACTGGCCGCGGAAGCCTGGGCGCCGCACGCCGCATTGGCGCAGGAGCACGGTCTCCGGGTGGAGACCCGGCTCGCGCCGGTCACCGTTTCCGCCGACCCGGCCTTGCTGCGCTCCATCCTGGGCAATTTGTTTGAAAACGCCGCCGACTATGCCGCCCCGGGTGGAGTCATCGAAATCACGCTCCAAACTGACGGGCCCTCGGTCCGCCTGGTGGTAGCCAACCAGGTCGAAAACTTCAGCGCAACGGACGTGGACAAGCTCTTCGACCGGTTCTGGCGCAAGGAGGAGGCGCGCAGCGGCGGCCGGCACTTTGGCCTTGGCTTGTCCCTTTCGCGGATGTTTGCGCAGGCGATGGGCTGGACGCTTACCGCCCAACTGGTGGACGGCCGCAAACTGGAGTTCACGCTCGCCGGTCCGGTGGCGGGGTAAGATGGGGCGTTTAATTACGGCGCGATGACGGTGGGCAAAAAAGATTTTTTCGAATGGTAATATTGGCATCATTGGCAATATCCTATCCTGCGCGTGTCCCGGGACCCGCCATCGTCCAAAAAACTCTTTTAATTCCGTCATGAAATCACGCGCCGCAAATTTTTTTGTCTATCTCGGCTTGGCCACGGCACTGGCCGGCGCCGCTTATTGGGCCGGTTACATCCACGGCGGCAATACCGCCTCAGCCGCGGCGACCAATAAAAAAAACACCAGCACGGGCGCCAGCATCACGGTGGTCGCCGCCAACAAAACCGCCATCGCGGAATCGCTGGCGGGTTTGCTGGCGGGCCCGGTTCATCCCGATGCCGACTCGCTTGACCGCTGGGCCAAGAGCCTCAGTTTGCAGGAATGCCTCGACAATGTGAAACAGCTCCAAGGGCTGCCGGCAGGGTTGCCGCGCGACGACCTTCTCGCGGCCTTGGTGGATGCCTGGGCGAAGAAGGACCCCAAGGGTTTGCTGACGGATGCCGGCGGCATCATTGCTCCAAAATTGCGCGAGAAAGGCGTCGAAAGCGCTTTGCAATATCTGGCGCGGGCCAGCCCCAAGGACGCTTTGGATTGGGTGAGCCAGAACGCGGACAACGCCTCCAATGCCGATGTCGCCCGGCGCATGGCGGAAGCGGTCGGCGGCTATGCCACGGTGGACCCGCAGGGCGCGCTTAATGCCGTGCTGGCCCTTAGCGACGGCACGCCGAACGATCGCCAGGTGCAAACCAAGGCCATCGAAGGCTTGGCTGACAGCATGGCCAGACAGGGACGATTCACGGACGCCATCGCGCTGTTCAACCAGCTGCCGGCGAACAAACTGCAAAACGACGGCTTGTCGGCCTTGGTGGACACTTGGGCGCAAGTCGCGCCGCAAAACGCCGCCAGCTATATCGCGACGGTGCAGGACGCCGGCCTCGTCAACGACCTGGGGCAAAGCCTCACGGATGTTTGGGCCAACACCGACCCGGCCGCCGCCGCCAAGTGGGCGTTGCAGATGGACCTGCAGACCGCCGCCGGTGGCGCCAATTCCGGAAATAACAACAATACCGACCCGCTGATTTCCAACGTCATCGATTCCTGGGCCAAGCACGATCTCAACACCGCCGGGGAATTCCTGAACCAGTTGCCGCCTTCGCCGACGAAAGATGCGGCAATTGTCAGCTTCGTCTCCCGCGCCGCGCAGGACGACCCCGCCGCCGCCTTGAAGTGGGTGGCCACGGTTTCGGACAAGAAACTGCAGGCCACCGCTTTCATGCAAGCCGCGAAGCAGTGGACTCGGCAGGACCCGGCGGCGTTCAATCAGTTTATGAATACCACGACGGCGCTGACCGACGCGCAAAAGCAGGCGGTGGCCAATGCGTTGCAAAAGAAGGCCGGCAATTAGTCCGGGCCGTGCCGCAGGGCATTTCACCCTGGGCAGCCCCGCCCGTCATGTTCTTGTAATCTCCATTGGGGTAGATTGAATGGTTTACCGCATGGCCCGCCACGGATTTCGCCGTCTCGTTCCCCTTGCATCGGCGACCCTCGCCTTGCTGGCGGGGGGGTGCCAGCATTACGTGGATCGGCCACTCGCGCCCGACCAGACCGCCGCGCAGTTGCTCAGTCGCACGCTCACCAGCCCGGACCTGCAAAAATTCCTCCAGCAAAACACCGGGCGCGATTTT
>DASZWY010000234.1:0-11603 GCA_035546135.1 Opitutales bacterium | reverse complement strand
CGCCCGCAAATCCTGACTTACGACTGCGGTTCCTTCGGCTCGCTCGCGAGCAGCCGCGCCACGTCCGCCTCCACCGCGCGAAAGCCCGCGTGCCCGCGCAGGGACGCCAAATCCGGGTCCTCGCGCAGCCATTGCAAATCGCGATAGCCCGTCTCCACGGCCCGGCGCAATGCGCGCACGGCATCCGCCTTGCGCCGCTTCAAGGCCAGCGAACACGCCAGGTTGTAGTGCGCAATCGGGTTTTCCGGCGCGAGCCGCACCAGCTTGCGGTCCATCCGCAGCCCTTCGTCCACCCGGCCTTGTTTCGTATACAGCCCGCCCAGCAACTCAATCACCTCCTGGTCATGCGGATTGTGCCGGAGCACGCCCTCATAGAAGCCGATTTGGAATTCGTTGTCGTCTTTGGCCATGGGAAAATTATTTCTGCCGCGCCGAGGACGCCGTCGTCGTGGCCGAGTGTGGGCACCGTCCGGTGCGCGCCAGCGCCCGGCACCGCGCGGTCACCTGCAGCCGCTGCGCCTCCGGCTCCATATCGCGCTTGTCGCACACCGTCTTGCCATACCACTCCATGAACGGCGCATCCACCTCGAAAATTTTGTCGCAGTCCACGCAAATGAGCTGCGCCTGGAACGTCCGCACGCGCGCGTTGGCCATGTAGTATTTGTAGTCGCGCCCGACGTCCACCTCGCGCACCAGCCCGCTCTCGGTCAAAATCGGCAGGCTCCGGTACACCGTGGCGCGCGACACCGAGTCGTCCAGCGCCCGCGCCCGCTCCAGCAAATCCTCCGCCGTGAAATGGTCGTGCTGGTTGAACGCCGCGTCGAAGATTGCCAGCCGCTGGTTGGTCAGCCGCAGCCCTTTGCTCGCGAGGAATTCCTTGAAGGTCTCCCGCGGATTTTCCACCGCGATGGACGGCTCCGCCGCTGGCACGCGCGGCGGCGTGCCCGAGGTGGTCGTGTTGGAGACATTGGCGGCCATTCTTTCGGCTGATCGGTTATTGAGACAAAATTGACACTAAAGCTCCGCGAGGTCAACGTCTCGTTATCCCTCCCCATGCCGCGCGAATCCGAGCCCGATTTTTTCCCCGACCTGGTCCCGTCCCCCAGGCCGCCGCGCCAAGGCTCGTCTGCCGCCGTCGTCGAAAACCTCGTTGAAGTGCTCCCCTTGGCCGGCATTGACCATGCGCTGGCCTACCGCCTCCCGCCGCACCTCGCCGGTCAGGTCCAGCCGGGTTGCCTTGTCCGTGTTCCCTTGCGCCATGGTTCCATCCTCGGCGTCGTCGAACGCCTTGGCACCGACCAGGATGTGCCCGCCGCCAAAATCAAAAATGTCCTTGAGCTGATTTTCCCCGAACCCGTGCTCACGCCCGATTTGCTGCAACTGGCAAAATGGATCTCCGCCTACTACCTTGCGCCGCTCGAATCGGTTTTCGAGGCGATGATTCCCGCGCCCGCCCGCGCCGGGATGTCCGCGCGCTTGGAACGCCAACTGCGCGCCGGCCGGCTTGCGCTCACGGATGAGGAACTCGCCGCGCTCGAGCGCCGCGCCCGCAAGCAAGCCGCCGTCTACCGCTTTCTCCGCGCGCAAACCGCCCCGGTCGCCCGCGGCCTGTTGCTTGCGCGTCTGAAAGTCTCTCCCGCCACGCTCGACACGCTCGTCGAAAAAGGCCTTGCCGAGGAAACCGCCCGCGAACATCCCCGCGAAGCCTACCGTGACGACCTCGCCGAATCCGAGGCCCCCGCCGTCGGCCACTTTGAAATTAACGAACACCAGCGCGCCGCCATCACGGACATCGCCGCCAGCCTCACCGCAAAAAAATTCCAGGTGCATCTGCTTCACGGCATCACCGGTTCCGGCAAGACGGAGGTTTACCTGCGCTCCATCCGCACGGCGCTGGCCGAGGGTGGGGGAGTGATTTACCTGGTGCCCGAAGTCGCGCTCACCCCGCAGACGGTCGGCCGCCTGCGTTCCGCGCTGGCCGATGCCGGCACGAAGGTCGCCGTCTGGCACAGCCACCTCGCCGCGGGCGAGCGCTTCGATTCGTGGACCGCGGTGGCCCGCGGTGAATCGCGCGTGGTTGTCGGCGCGCGCTCCGCCATCTTCGCGCCCGTCGCCAACCTGCGCCTCATCGTCGTGGACGAGGAGCACGAACCGGCCTACAAGCAGGAGGAGGCCCCGCGCTACCATGGCCGGGACGCCGCCGTTTACCGCGCGAAACTTTGCCACGCCGTTTGCATCCTTGGCTCCGCCACGCCCGCGCTCGAGTCCCTGCACAACGCGCGCCTGGGCCGCTACAAATTAAACCGCCTGCCCGAGCGCGTGGATGGTCGCGCCTTGCCCGTCATGCGCCTCGTGGACCTGCGCCACCAAAGCACGAAGGGCCACGGCCCCGCCGTCATTTCCCGCGAACTGGCTGAGGCCTTGCGCGACCGCTTTGAGCGCCGCGAGCAAAGCATCCTCTTCCTCAACCGCCGTGGCTATTCCGCCTCGATGCAATGCCCCGACTGCGGCTTTGTCGCCCAGTGCCGCAATTGCAGCGTCGCGCTTACCTACCACCGCACCGACGAGCGCCTGCGCTGCCACTGGTGCGGCTACACCGAGCCCGCGCCGCGCCGCTGCCCGCAATGCCACGCCGAAAACATCCGCTGGCGCGGTTTCGGCACCCAACGTGTCGAGGACTCCGCCCACCGGGTCCTGCCGCGCGCCCGCATCGTGCGCCTCGATTCGGACACGATGGAAAAGCGCAGCCTCTTCCGCCAGATTTTTCGCGATTTCCGCCAGGGCAAAATCGACGTCCTCGTCGGCACGCAGATGATTGCCAAGGGCCTCGATTTTCCCAATGTCACCCTCGTCGGGCTGGTGGATGCCGACCTTTCGCTCCACCAGTCCGACTTTCGCGCACACGAGCGCACCTTCCAGCTCCTTGTGCAGGTCTCGGGCCGCGCCGGCCGCGGCGACCGGGCCGGGGAGGTCTTTGTGCAAACCTACACCCCGAACGCTCCGCCCATTCTGTTTGCCCGCCAGTCGGACTTTGACGGCTTCCTCGAGGCCGAGCTTGCGCAGCGCCAGGAATACCACTACCCGCCGTCCCGCCGCCTTATCCGCCACGTCTTCCGCGGGCACAATCTCGAGAAGGTCAAGTTCTTCGCCGAGCAATGGGCCCGCCGCGCCGAGGTTTTATTGAAAGGCGCCGCCGAGCTGCGCGGCCCCGCGCCGCCGCCGCTCGAAAAAATCAACAACTTCTACCGCTACCAGATTTGGTATTTCGTGGACAGCATCAGCCGCATCACGCCGCTGCTCCACCAACTCCGCGCCGAATTCCCCCTCGACAAGGAGGTCCAGGAAGTCATTGACGTGGACCCCGTGGACTTGAGCTAGCCGGTGTTCGGCGCCGCCGCTTCCTGTCGCGATTTTCGTCGGTAATACATGGTGCCCATGAGCGCGGCCAAGGCGGCCAGCAACGCGTCCGTCGCCGGCTCCGGTATCGCCGACGGCACATTCAGGTCTCCGGCCGGCAGGATGGTCACCGTCCATTTGTCGTCGGCGCTCAATAGCGCGCTGCCAAAGCGGTCGTCATAAGGGCTGGAATAAACCGCGCCGCCGGAAAGCACTGTGGTGTTGGTGCCGTCAAACAGGGTGGTGTTGGAATTGCCAAACAGCGCCAGGCCGTACAGGTTAAAGAAGGTGCTGTCGCCCGATTGCGCGCCGTTGAGGTAGGCTTGAGTGGCCAAATACCACCACTGGGCGCTGGACAGGTTGCCATAGGTCCCGTTGCCGAAGCCCATGATGTTTCCGACATTGCCCATGCTCCCCACAAAGCCCGTGGCCAGCCCTTCCTCCAGGTCGCCCACTACCTTGAGGTTCACCGCGGTATTGCCCATGTTGTTCGCGTTGATTTGCGCCGTGGAATTATAGACCGTGTTGCCCGCGCCCAGGATCGTGAAATTGTTCAGGTAGTCCCAGGTGGCCGTGCCGTTGGGCGTGCCGTTGATGGTGAGGGTGGAGTTCGCGAGGTTGCCAAAAATGGTCGTGCTGGACGGGTTCATCGCGTACAGCGCCGGGTCGAGATTGGCGTCCTTGGGCATCGTGATGTACAGGCCGTTGAGCACGATGTTGCCGCCCGTCGCGTTCGCCGCCCCCGTCATCGTGACCGAGCCGTTGAAATTGATGTTCCCCGAGTTGTCCACCGTGGCGTTGAAGTTGTAGTGCGCGATCCACGTTTGATTGCCCACGGTGAAATTGGCGCCGCCGTTGGAGTAAACCACGTTGTTCATGCCGGTGCCGTTGTCGTTGCCATAGTTGTTCTGCAGATTGGTCACCACGTTGCCGGTGTTCAAGCTGGTGAGGTAACTGTCGTAGGACGGGTAGGCCGTGCTGAAGTTGCTGCTCACCTTGCTCGGCCCGATGATGCGCACGAACTGCCCGCCCGAGGTCACCACGGCGGAACTGTTCGCGCCAATCGCGTCGTAAATTTTGGTGAAGGTCGTGCCGGTGTCCTGATTGTTATAGGTGGACTTCACCGGCGTGGTGGTGCTCACGCTGTAATTGTAATCGTCCACCCGCAGCGAGCCGCCAAACTGGTCAATGTCCGTCAAATCGCCGCCGCCGCCGGCCAGCTCGACGAGCGAGTAGCGCGGCGTGGAGGTGGACGCCGGGTCCGGCCGCGCCGTGCTGTTGCTGAAAATGGTGGCGTTCGCGCCGTAGGTGATGAAAAAGTCGGCCGCCTGGTTGGAATTGGAGAAATAGAAGCCGCCCGCATTGGCGATGTCCGCCAGGGAATAGGATTGCGACATCAGCGCGTTGTTGCCGGTATCAACAAAAATGGGCGTCGCGTTCACCCCCGTGCCCAGGGTGCCATTCACGCCGTTGATGAACGTGATGTAGGTGCTGTTGTTGTCGAGGCCTGGGATGGCCGAGTTGTCGTTGATGAAATCCAACTGAAACCCGGAATCCGCCCGGGCGGGCAAGGCCGCCAGCAGCAACATGGCTGCCGGCAAAACAAAACGACGGCGTCCGGCAGTGGGAATATTCATGGCTAAATAACGGATTGAGATTTTAACCAACCAAGAGCAAACCACGGGCCGGAATGTACCCCCCAAAAACGCCCGGGTCAACCCCATAATAAGCGCCGATCTCTCCTCATTCATCCCCGCTCAATACCCAGGTGTCCTTCGACCCGCCGCCTTGCGAGGAATTGACGACCAACGACCCCTTTTTCAGCGCCACGCGCGTCAACCCTCCGGGCATGATGACGATTTTCTCCCCGTATAAAATATAGGGCCGCAAATCGATATGCCGGCCCTCGAATTTTCCCTCACAGTATGTCGGGTGGCGCGACAGCGAAATCGGCGGCTGGGCGATGAAGTTGCGCGGATTCTCCTTAATTTGCTGGCGGAACTTCTCGATCTCCGCCTTCGCCGCCCACGGCCCCATCAGCATGCCGTAGCCGCCCGCTTCATTCGCGCTCTTGACCACCAGCTTCGCCAGATTGTCCAAAATATAATCGTAGTCCTTTTTCTCCGAAGCCAGGTAGGTCTCGACATTCGGAATAATCGGATCCTGGTCGAGGTAATACTTTATCATCTTCGGCACGAAGTAATACATCACCTTGTCGTCCGCCACCCCCGTGCCGATGGAGTTGGCCAGCGCCACGTTCCCGGCCTTGTACGCCGACACCAGCCCCGGCACGCCGAGCATCGAATCGCGGCGAAACACGGTCGGATCCAGAAAGTCATCATCAATGCGCCGGTAAATGACGTCCACCGGCTGCAGGCCTTTGGTCGTGCGCATGAACACGCGCTCCTCGCGCACCACCAGGTCGCGCCCCTCGACAATCTCGACGCCCATTTGCCGCGCCAGGAAGCAATGCTCGAAATACGCGCTGTTGTACACGCCGGGCGTCAGCACCACCACGGTGGGGTTTTTCCGTTTCGGCGAGATGTGGCGCAGCACCCGCAGCAACTCGTCCGCGTAATTGTCAATCGGGCGCACGTTGCCCCGCGCGAAGAGGCTGGGGAAGGCCCGCTTCATCGCCGCCCGGTTCTCCAGCATGTAAGAAACGCCCGACGGGCACCGCCCATTGTCCTCCAGCACCAGATAGCCTCCGTCCCGCCCGCGAATCAGGTCCGTGCCGCAAATATGGATGTAAATGTCGCGCGGCACCTTCGTCCCGCGGAACTCCGGGCGGTAATGCTTGGCCGAAAGGATGTAGTGTTCGGGGATGACCTTGTCCGCGATGATTTTCTGGTTCGTGTAAATGTCCTTGAGGAACAAGTTCAGCGCGGTGATGCGCTGTTTCAGCCCCTTTTCCAGGTGCGCCCACTCCGCCGCCGGGATGATGCGTGGAATCAGGTCGAACGGAAAGATGCGCTCCGTGCCTTCGTTGTCGTTATACACCGTGAAGGTGATGCCCTGGCGCAGGAACGACAGGTCCGTGCTCTGGCGCTTCTGGTCGAACTCCTCGCGGTCGAGCGTCGCAAAGCGCTCCAAAAACTTCTTGTAGTGCGGCCGCACCGCGGCGGGCGCGCCGTCCGCGAACATTTCATCGAAAAAATCTTCGGCTTGGTATTTGTCGAACATCGGATGGGGGTAAAATAGCGCGGTCAGCCCAAGATGAGCAAGCCCCATGCCGGGTCGGCGCCCACTGCATCCCAAAGCTTGCACCAGCCGCCTCCCGTCCGCAAAATCGGCCTTTTGCTTTATGGCGACACCCGTTAACTCCACCGAGCTCCTCACCCTCGCCGCGGCCACCGCCCGCGCCGCCGGCGCAGCTTTGGCCAAGCGCTCCGACCGCACCGTCAATTCCGAATCCGACCACGACATCAAGCTCCAGGCCGATGTGGACAGCGAGAACCTCATCCGCGAACGCCTCGCGCGCACCAAGCTCCCGATTATTGGCGAGGAGATAGGCGGCGATGCCGGCCTGCTCTCCCGTGATGAACCTTATTGGGCGGTGGACCCCCTCGACGGCACTTATAATTACCTCCGCGGCATGCCCGGGGCCTGCGTCAGCATCGGCCTGTGGCAGGGCCGCCGGCCCCTCCTCGGCGTCGTCTTCGATTTTTGGCGCGATGAATTATATTCCGGCGGCGCGGGCCTCGGCCTCACCCTCAATGGCCGCGCGCTCCAAACGCGCTGGGCCCCCGATGTGCCCCATGCCGTTCTCTGCACCGGCTTTCCTTCCGGCGCCGACCGCGGCGGCGTGGCCGTCCGTCAGTTCATTTCCCAGGTCGAACGCTTCAAGAAAATCCGCATGATTGGCTCCGCCGCCCTCGCCCTGGCCTATGTCGCCTCGGGCCGGGCGGACGCCTATTTCGAGGAATCCATCAAGCTTTGGGACATCGCCGCCGGGTTGGCGCTCGTCGAAGGCGCCGGTGGCTTCGTGCGCCTGGACCCGGGCGCGGGCCACCCGCTGTCCCTCAATGTCTGGGCCGCCGGCCGCGCCGACCTCGCCGGATGAACCGGCCATACCCACGGTCAAATCTTGACATTCACCCGTGCGTTTGGAAGATGAAGTGATAGGATATCGCGATTTATTCGTTGGCCTTCACCTGGTTTTGCCCACGCATTCCCCCCACGACCATGCAAACCGTCACCCCCGAGGAGGTGAAATGGCAGATCAATGAACGTTCGAAACGGCCGTGGCGGTTGTTCCCGATTCTCCTGATTTTTGTCCTCCTCGCGGTCGCGGGCTACGCCGTGTGGTATGGCGTGAACAACATTCAGAAATTTACCACGGCCGCGCCCAAACCCCAGCACACCTTCACCACCAAGCTCGCCCACGATTTCACCGGCACCGTCCTGGGCCATGACAAGGGCCTCGTCGCCGTCCTGCTGCCCCAGGACCCCGCGCCGCACTATTACCCCATGGAGGACCTTACCCTCGAAGACCAGAATTACGTCAACACCCTCGACTCCAGTTACGGGATTGATTGGCCGCTCGACTGCATGATTCAAGATGGCAAGGGCGGCACCACGCGCGCCCTCATCAAAGGCCGCCTGCATGACTTTGCCATCGTGGCCGATGCCGCCAACAACACCGTGGATTACCGCCCCATCTCCAGTTTTGCCCCGGATGATCAACGGGTGCTCCTTCGCCTTGGCCAGTCGACTTCGCCGCATTATCCCATCAACTGCCTGATCACGGATGCCGCGGGGCGCGCTCTGCCCGTGGTGGTATCCGGCCGCACGGACCTTGCCGTGAACTTCCGCCTCGCCAACGGCACCGCCACCACTTACCCGCTCAGCAAACTTTCCGCCGCCAGCCGCGATTTCCTCCTCTCCCTTCCGGGCGACATCGACACGCTCGAAATCAAACGCCTGCGCGACCGCAACGACAAACTCGCCGTGGATAATCTCCGCCTTCAGGCCAAAATCGCCAGCCCCAATTCCTCGCCCGGCGAGCATGACCTCGCCATGATTGACCTGTCCCACAACGAGCAGGAAATTCAGGCCAACAAGCTCCTGATCGAAGCCGATACGAAATCGGTCGAGTTGTCCCGCGCGCAAAAGTCCGGCCCGTGATCGGCGGACGCTGGCGCTTTTCGTTTCCCTTCTCCGGCCATGCCTGACCCGCTTTCACCGGAGGTTTTGCGACGCTTGCACGAACGCCTGCCGCCGCCTCCGGCGCGCAAGCCGCTCCCCTGGCTGCAAATCCTGTGCATGCTTTTTGCCTTTGGCGTGGCGGGGTGGGGCGCTTTTCAACTTTGGCGCTACCGCCTTCCCCAGGAACACGATTTCACCGACCAGGCCGGCCATGCCTTTCACGCCACCCTTCAGGCGCGCAACCACCAATTCGCCCAACTGCTTTTGCCCGGTTCCGCCACGCCGCGTTACCTTCCCCTCAAGAATTTCTCCACCGCCGATCAGGACTTTCTCCGCCACACCAAAGCCGAGCTCACGCTCAAGTTTCCACTCGATTACACGCTTACCTCCGCCGACGGCCAGGAACAGCTGGTTCGCCTCGAAGCGCGTGACAACAGTTGGGTCAAAATCACCCTCCCGGCCAGCCATTTCCAAACCTGCCTGCCCCTGGACCAGCTCTCTCCGGCTGACCGTGCCTTTGTCGCGGAGATGCCCCTCAGCCTCAATTTATTCTTCCCCATGGATTATGTGCTGACGGGCCCGCCGCAATCCGGCGCCAAAGTCCACTTTCTGGGCCGCACCCCCAATTTTGCCGAATTTCAAATCGCCGACTCCCCGGCCAAGCACTGCCTGCCCATCGCTAAATTTTCCACCGCCGACCAGCTCTTTTTGCGCCACCTCCCCGCCACTTCGGTGCCCGATTATCCGGTGGACTATCCCCTGGCCGCCGAAGACGGCCACGCTCTGCCGGGGCCGATTCTCGATCATAATTACGACGTCGTGGCATTGCAAATGCCGGGGGACGGCTCCGCGCGTTTTTATCCGATAAAGCGCCTTTCCGAAGATGGCCGGACTTTCCTCCACGAATACCCGGGTCGGCTCTCCTTGTCCTGTCCCCTCGAATGCACGATTGCCGACGCCCAGGGCCAGACTTCTCGCGTGCGCGTGCTTTCCCGGGCGACGAATGTCCTCAAGGTGGCTGGCGCCAACGGCGCACCCGACCAATTCCTGTCCTTCGCCGGTCTGTCATTGATTGACCAGGAAGTTTTTAATCTGCTGCCCATCGGCTTTACGTTTGCTTACCCCATTGAGTATACCCTCGTTGACCAATTGGGCCGCGCCCTGCCCGCCAAGATTCTTGGCCGCACCGACGCCGATGTCCGCTTCCGCCTCGCCAGCGGCGCCGAAACCACGTACCCGCTCGAGAAATTGTCGCCCGACTCGCAAAAGTTCATTCGCCAGCTTCCGCCCGATGGGCCGCCCGCCGGTTCCTCCGCGCCCGACCCATCCTTCAAGCCGGCTGGCGCTGCAATTTCCGCCGCCGCTCCGCGGGCCAGCTTCGCCGCGTTGTGTGATTCCCTCGTTTCCCAGCTCACCCAAGACGACGCCCTCCAAAAAAGCATCAGCACCCTGCCCAACGACACCTCCGGCGTCCGCAATGTGCTGAACAAGGCTTACCAGCAGGCCGCCGACAATTTTGCCGACCAAATGACCGCCACGCGCAACCACCTCCTCCAGCAGCAGGACGACTGCCGGGACCAAATCGAAAACCTCTGCGACCAAATCAGCCCCCTCGTGAACGTTACCGCCAAATCGGGCGAAACCCTCCATGCCAAGAACACCTGGGACAATGTCATGCGCTTTGTCCGCGCCGACGACCAGCTCCGCAGAGGCCTGGCCGCCTCCAATGCCCGCGAGGCCCAGCGCGATGAAATCAGAAAAAACCAGATCCAGGCCATCACCCTGCTCAAGGAAATCAAATCCTCCCTCGACACCCTCGCGCCCGCTTCCGCGCCTTGACAACCTAACGGGCGCTCGGTTGTCTCACTGGCGAAGTAAAAACTGCGGTTCGCTCTTAATCCATTTTTGTTTGTAATGATTCCCGCCGACCCATCGGAGCCGAAATTCACCCGGAGTTACCCTCCGCCCCGTCCACCTTCGTCATTTCCCTGGGGCCAGGTTGCCGCCATGGTGTTGTTTTTTGGCGTCGCCGGCTGGGCTTGGTATCATTTCGAATGGCAGCGGCGCCTGCCGCAGGAGCACACCTTCACCGATTCGCAAGGCAAGTCCATCGAGGCCCGCATCGAGGGCCGGGCCGGCGACGTCATCAAATACACCCGGCTGGCCGACAACACGATTCATTTTGTGCCGATTGCGTCGCTTGCGGCTGCGGATCAGGATTTTGCCAACCGTTTCTCGTCCAACCTGGAGCTTTCCTACCCGCTGGAATGCTTCATGGGGGACAAGGACCATCCTGCCGCCGCCATTCGCATCGAAGGCCGCAATGATGACTGGGTCCGTTACACCTCGCTGGCTGATCGCATCGTGCATTATGAGCCGCTCCTGTCTTTTTCCAATGACGACCAAACCGTCCTGAAATTGCTTTCGCGCCATTTGCCCGTGGACGTGCCTTTGGACAAGGCGTTTCATGACACTTCCGGCCAGCGTCTCGGTGACCGGGTTGAAGGCCGCTCCCGGGAATTGGTGCAATTATCCTCCCCCGGCCAGCCGGCGCTCTATTATCCCATCCATGATTTGGCCCCGCTCGATAAAAACCTCGCCTCACTGCTGCCCTATAGCTTTGAGCTGCGGTTCCCCTACGAGTGCATTTTGACCGACAAAAACGGCAAAAAACTCAATGTCCGCATGGAGGGGCGCTCCGCCAGCATGGTCAAATACACCCTGCTTGCCGACGGCCAGGCCTACTACGCCCCCATGACGGACTTTTCCCTCGTGGACTGCGAAGTGTTTCGCGCTTTGCCCTCCGACCTCAGTTTTGCGCCCCCCTTGAACTACAACCTGGTCGATGCCCAGGGCCGGGTGATCCCCGCCACCATCGAAGGCCGCACCGACAAACTGGTGCAATACACCTCCAGCGATTCCGGCCGCATCTATTTCAGCGCCATCAAGGGCTTCTCCAGCGACACGCAAAATTTTTTGAACCTCGTGCCGAGCACGTTGCGGGTCAATTATCCCCTGGAGGCCACGCTCACCTCCGCCGCCGGCCAGGAATTGCAGGC
>DASZWY010000233.1:0-11317 GCA_035546135.1 Opitutales bacterium | reverse complement strand
GCGCCACCCCATGCACCCACCGGCCAAAACCTTTCAATCACTTCTCGTCTGGCAAAAAGCCCACGCATTCGTGCTCACCGTCTACAAAACCACTGAAACCTTCCCCAAACATGAACTTTATGGGCTCACGAGCCAATTGCGCCGGGCCGCGGTCTCCATTCCCGCCAATATCGCCGAAGGATTCCGCAAACGCAGTCTTGCGGACAAATCACGTTTTTACAATATCAGTCAAGGCTCGCTTGAGGAATGCCGGTATTACTTAATCCTTGCGCAAGACCTCGATTACGCTGAAACCCACCCATTACAAATCCAACTCGATGAAGTAGCCCGTTTGCTGCATGGCTATATTGCCAGCTTGAGCAAAACCCGGATCCTTTCCCCAACCACCCAGTCCTGAATCCTGACTTCTGCCTCCCGACTTCCTTTTCACATGGGCAAACCCACTGGCTTCCTCGAATTCAAGCGCGACACCGGCTCCGACCGTTCGCCGGCTGAGCGCGTCAAGGACTGGAAAGAATTCCACCTCCATCGCGAGGATCAGGAATTGCAAACCCAGGGCGCGCGTTGCATGGACTGCGGCACGCCGTTTTGCCACACCGGCCAGCTCATCAGCGGCATGGCGTCGGGCTGCCCCATCAACAACCTGATTCCCGAGTGGAACGACCTCGTCTATAAAAAGCAATGGCGCGAGGCGCTGGAGCGGCTGCACCATACGAATAATTTTCCGGAATTCACCGGCCGTGTCTGCCCCGCGCCGTGCGAAGGCTCCTGCGTGCTCGGCGTCATCGAGCCGCCCGTCACCATCAAGAACATCGAGAATGCGATTGCGGACAAGGGCTGGGACGAGGGCTGGATCACCCCGCAGCCGCCCGCCCAGCGCACCGGCAAGAAAGTCGCAGTCATCGGCTCCGGCCCGGCCGGGCTGGCCTGCGCCGCGCAGTTGAATTCCGCCGGCCATCTGGTGACCGTGTTCGAGCGCGCGGACCGCATCGGCGGCCTGCTCATGTATGGCATCCCCAATATGAAGCTCGATAAAAAGGAAGTCGTGCAGCGCCGCGTGGACCTGATGGAGCAGGAAGGCATCACTTTCAAGACCAACGTCGAAGTCGGGGTGAATTATCCCGCGGAAAAATTGCTGAAGGAGTTCGACGCCATCGTGCTCTGCACCGGCGCGACCAAGCCGCGCGACCTGCCCATCCCCGGTCGCGAACTCAAGGGCGTGCACTTCGCGATGGAGTTCCTGCAGTCCAACACCAAATTTCTCCTCGACCAGGGCATCAGCGACACTTCGCGCCCGCCGATCGATGCGCGCGGCAAAGACGTCATCGTCATCGGCGGCGGCGACACAGGCACGGACTGCGTCGGCACCTCGATGCGCCACGGCTGCAAATCGCTCGCGCAACTGGAAATCCTCGCGCAGCCCCCACTCGAACGCGCGCCAAACAATCCCTGGCCCGAGTGGCCCAAGGTTTACAAACTCGACTACGGCCAGGAAGAAGCCGCCGCGAAATACGGCGCCGACCCGCGCCAGTATCTGGTGACGGCAACCCAATTTATCGGCGATGCCGAAGGCCGCCTCGCCGGCTTGGAGTTGGTCAACGTCGAATGGAAAAAGAATGAGGCCGGACAGTTTGGCCCGCAGCCCGTCAAGGGCAGCGAGCGCACCATCCCGGCGCAGCTCGTGCTGCTGGCGATGGGCTTCCTCGGGCCGGAACAGCCGCTGCTCGACGCGCTGAAGGTCGAGCGCGACGCCCGCTCCAACGCCAAGGCCGACCATGGCAAATATACGACGAACATCCGCGGGGTCTTCGCCGCCGGAGACTGCCGCCGCGGCCAAAGCCTCGTCGTCTGGGCCATCAACGAAGGCCGGGGCGCCGCGCGCGAAGCCGACCGCTTCCTGATGGGCGACACGCTGCTGCCGTAGTTGCCGCGCGAAGCCCGGCGTGCTAGGTTGGAACTGAGATGAAACCGTCGTGGAAATTCATGGGCAACGGCGCGTGGCTGTATGGCCCGCTGATCGTCTGCGCCTCGACGATTTTGTTTTCGGCACATGCGACGGCACGGCCGGTTTCGTGGGCGGGGGTCATTCTCTTTGTTTGCGGCGTTGTCACCACCTACGCGCTCGACCGCTGGGTGGATTTTCCGGTGAAGGAACGGCGCTGGGAGCTTTTGGCGATGGCGGCGATTTTCACCGCCATCGGCTTGGGAGCGTCCGCCTGGCTTCCCCTTTGGAAAATTGCCCTGGCCGGGCTCTTGGGCTTGGTCGGCCTGGGTTACCGACGGCTGAAAAAATGGCCCTTGGGCAAGACCGTCCTGGTCGCCGGAGCCTGGACCGTGGCCGGCATTGGTTTCCCTGTCGCCTGGGACGCGCGCGATTTGTTTTTCGCGCCGTATTGCGGGGCATTTTTGGCCGTGTTTGCGGCCGGCGCGTTGTTGTGCGACCTCAAGGACGGCCCGGCGGACGCCCGCGCGGGGGTGCGGACGGCCGTCGTGCTCTGGGGGCCGCGCATTGCGGCATTTGCGGCCGGCGTTTTGGCCTTGGGCGGCGTGCTGGTCTCGCTAGCGGTGGGGCGGCGCGGTTTGGCGGTGGCGGGACTGGCGCTGCTGGCGCTGGCGGCATCGCCCCGGCTGGTGTCGCGCCCGCTGCTGGGCCCGGTGTTGGTGGACTGCGCCTTGTCGTTGCCGGCGGTGCTGATTCTCACCGGGCTGGCGTAAAGCGGGTGATTTACTTCTGGCGTTGCCGGAAGGCGGGCGGTTAAAATTGCGTGGATTTCTGCATGAAGTCGGCGGCTTTCTACAAATTCGTTTCCGGCGTGCTGGCGTTGCTTTTGGCCGCCGGCGGCGCCTACGCCGCGAAAATCATCCACGATGCCCGCCTCGAGGCGGACCACTTTCGCGAGCAGCAAACCGCCGTCCAGGCCCAGCTCGACACCATGCGCGGCCAGCTCGACCAATTTCAGGAAATTCTGCAGAAATTGGAGACCGACCCGGATTTTCTCGATCACTTGGTGCGCGCACGGCTGAATTACGCGCGGCCGGACGAAAAAGTCTTCCGCTTCAACGTGGACACCGCCAATGGCGAGGGCACCTCGGGCAATGTTGACAGCACGCGCCCGTCGCCCAACACTTCCCTGCTCTCCACGAACCGGCCGGGCGCCCCGGCCAACTCCACCGCCCAACGCCCCTAACTTCGAACCACGATTCCGCCGGCTGCATGAACTCCGCGCCCGCTGCCTCCCCTTCCGCCGACGTCGCCGGCGCCGCTGCGCTGCGCTCGAAATATGAGCAAGCCGGGCAAGGCCAGGTATTTCAATTCTGGGAAAAATTGCGCCCAGCCGAGCGAGCCGCGCTCTGCCTGCAAGCGGCCCAGATTGACCTCGCGGAAATCTCCCGGCTGGTCGAAACCCACCTGCACAGCGGCGTTAAAGCCACGGTGGACCTTTCCACGCTGCGGCCCGCGCCCAGCATCGCCCGGCCTGAAAACGGGGGCAATTCCGCGCAGTGGCAAAAAGCCCGCGACCGTGGCGAAGCGGCTCTGCGCGCCGGAAGCGTGGCCTGCTTCACCGTCGCGGGCGGCCAAGGCACCCGCCTCGGTTTTGACGGGCCCAAAGGCGCGTTTCCGGTGACGCCCGTGCGCGGCCATTCGCTGTTCCAGGTTTTCGCGGAAAAAATCCGCGCCGCCGGCGAACACTACGGCAAAACCCCGCCGTGGCTCATCCTCACCAGCCCGGCCAACCACGCCGCGACCCAGGAATTTTTCGGCAAACATGCTTTCTTCGGGCTCGATTCGCAGCGGGTCTTTTTCTTCACGCAAGGCACGATGCCGGCGGTGGACTTCGCCGGCAAAATCATGCTCGAAGCACCCGGCCGCATCGCCCTGAGCCCGGATGGCCACGGCGGCTCGCTGCGGGCGCTGGCGCGCAGCGGCGCAATGGATATTTTGCGCGACCTCGGGGTAAAATCGCTCAGCTATTTCCAGGTGGATAATCCACTGGTGCGTTGCGTGGATGCCGAATTCATCGGTTTTCACCTCGAAACCGGCTCGGAAATGTCCACCAAGATGATTCCGAAGCGCGACGCGGGGGAAAAAATCGGGCACCTGTGCCTCGACCCGGCCGGCCGCGTGATCGTCGTCGAATACAGCGACATGCCGCGCGAGCTTTGCGAGGCGCGCGAACCCCAGGGCGAGTTGCGCTTTCGGGCCGGCTCCATCGGCATTCACGTGCTCGATTGCGACTTTGTGGCGCGCATCGGCGCCGGGCGCGACGCTGCCTGCCGCCTGCCCTTCCACCGCGCCGACAAAAAAGTCGCGACGATCGATGCCAACGGGCGGCCGGTGCAGCCGGAAAAACCCAATGGCGTGAAATTTGAAATGTTCGTCTTCGACGCCCTGCCCTTCGCGCGCCAGGCGACGATTATCGAGACCGACCGCGCCGAGGATTTCTCCCCCGTCAAGAACGCAACCGGCATCGATTCGGCGGAAACGTGCCGCGACGATCAGTTGCGCCAGTTCGCGCGCTGGCTCAATGCGGCGGGCGCGAAAGTTCCCGTGGATGCCACCGGCCGGCCGCCGTTTGCCCTGGAAATCAGTCCGCTGTTTGGCGATGACGCCGGGCGCGTCGCCGCTCATTGGAATTCCCTCTCCGCCAAACCCAAACTGGCCGACGGGCTGGTTTTAACCTGAACTGCTTTTATGGCCACCTCACTTTCCCCCGCCGCCCAAGAACGCCTCGATGCCTGGCGCAAGGGCGGTTTTCTTCCCGCCTGGGCGCAAACCGCGCTCGACGAACTCGTGCGGGCCGGCGCTTGGGATGAACTGGAGGACCGCTTTTTCCGCGATTTGAGTTTCGGCACCGGCGGCATGCGTGGCCGCATGATTGGGCTCACGCCCGCGCCCGCGGAAATCGGGGGTCGCAATCCCGACGACCCCGCCCACCCCGCCATCGGCGCCAACACCCTCAACGATGTCACGGTGGCGCGCGCGACCATGGGTTTGTACCGCAGCGTGAAAAACGCCGGGGTCAAAAATCCACGCCCGCGCCTGGTCATTGCCCACGACGTGCGGCGGTTTTCGCAGTATTTCTCCGAACTGGCGGCGCGAGTGTGGACGGACCTGGGCGGCGAGGCGTGGCTGTTCACCGGCGCGCGCTCGACTCCGCAATTGAGCTTTTCCGTGCGCGCGCTGGAAGCCGACACGGGCATTGTCATCACGGCGAGCCACAATCCGCCGCACGACAACGGCTACAAGGTTTACGCCGCGCATGGCGGACAGGTTGTGCCGCCGCTGGCCGACCAGATTGTCGAGGCGGTGCAGGCGGTGAAATTGACGGAGGTGGGCCCCGTGCTGCAACGAGTCACCGCCGCCCAGGGTGAAGGCTGGAAAACCGTGCCGGCGGAGCTGGAGAAAAAATATGCGGAAGTCGCCGCGCAAGTGGTGCTGGACCCGGCACTGTTGCGCGCCCAGCACCCAAAGCTCGCCTACTCCGCCCTCCACGGCACCGGCGGCGTGATGATTCCCGGCATCTTGCGCGGGCTGGGTGTCGAGGTGGTCGAAGTCGGACCGCAAATGAAACAAGACGGGTTGTTTTCGACCGTGCCCTCGCCCAACCCGGAGGATCCGCGCGCGCTTGCGCAGGTCTTGGAAACCGCGCGCGCAAACCAAGCCGCCGCCGGCATGGCCACCGACCCGGATGACGATCGCCTGGGCTCCGTCTTTCGCGAGACGGACGGCTCCTACCGCGCGCTCACCGGCAACGAACTCGGCACGCTGCTGGCCGATTATCGTTTTCAGCGGGCCAAGGAATTCGGCTGGCTGCCCGCGGGGGGATCGCCGAATGCCGTGTTGCTCAAAAGTTTTGTCACCTCCCCGATGCTCGACGCCGTGGCGCACGGCCATGGCGCGCGTTGCGTGAATACTTTGACCGGCTTCAAATGGATGGGCGCAAAACTTTTCAAATACGAACAGCAGTTGCAGGCGGCGTTGTCAAAGACGGGACAGGCCGCGGGCTATCCCACCCACCCGCTGCCGGAACGGATCGCGCTGATGCTTAAATATTCCTCATGGGTCATTTTTGCGGCGGAGGAAAGCTACGGCTGCCTCGCGGGCGATTCCGCGCGCGACAAGGACGCCAATGCCGCCGCGGCGATGGGCGCGGAACTGGCGGCGTGGCTGGCGGCGAAGAAAATGACCGCCACGGCGGCGCTCGACGCGCTCTACGCGCGGCACGGCTATCACAAGGAGTCGCTGCGCACGCTGACCTTCGAAGGCGCGGCGGGCGTCGCCCAAATCCAGCGCGCCTTGCAATCATTGCGGGCCGAGCCGCCGCGGACGCTGGGCGGGCGCACCGTCGAGCGGGCGAACGATTTTCTGCAGGAACACCGCGACGAGGAAGGCGACCTGGTGCCAAAGGAGGACTTTCTGCTTTATGAACTCGCGGGCGGCTGGCGCTGCGCCATCCGCGGCAGCGGCACGGAGCCGAAACTCAAAATCTATTTCTACGCGAAAGAGCCGCTGGCCTCGGCCGGCGAACGCGCGAAAATCGAGGCCGCGCTGAAACCCAAGCTTGAAGCGTGGATGGACGCCGTCGTGGCCGACGCCAAGGCGCGGGCGGGAGCCTAGGCCGTGGGCGGCGAGAGCGGGTTCGACTGGGCCGCCTTGATGAGGCCGTGCTCGATGGCGTAGCGCGTGAGGCCCGCGATGCCGTGCAGATTGAGCTTCGTCATCAGATTGGAGCGGTGGGTCTCGGCCGTCTTGACGCTGATGGAGAGCTTGACGGCGATTTCTTTCGTCGAAAAACCTTCGGCGACAAATTGCAGCACCTCGCGCTCGCGCTCGGAAAGGCTTTCGAGGGAATCGTCCTTGTCCGGCTCAATCATGATGCGGCGAACCATGTCGGCCACGCCGGGGCCGAGGTAGGTGCCGCCGTCGAGCACGGCGCGAATCGCCTTTTCCATCTCGGGCAGGCCGGCGGTTTTTTCAATGATGCCGTTGGCGCCGGCCTTGAGGGCCTGGCGCACCATGCCGGTGGTGAAATACGCGCTGAAGAGCAGGACGTTGCAATTGGGCAGTTGCTCGCGCAGTCGGCGGAGGATCTCCAGCCCGTTCAGGGAAGGCAGTTTGATATCGAGCACCGCCATGTCCGGCTTGATTTTCTGCAGACCCTTCCAGCCCTCCATCCCATCGCCAAAAGTGCCCGCCAGGGTGCATAACGGAAAATTTTTGAGCAACTCGGCGAGCAAGTCGCGCAGCATGGTTTCATCCTCGATGATGACGACTCGTTTCATGGGTTAAAGGGTTGCGAAACCGGCGCCGGGGCACGGGCTAAACGGCTCGCGTTGGCTGAGGGCGATTGTATCAATAAGTAATGGGGTGTCAACCTCGGGTTGGCGCAGGAAGAAACCCCGTGATTAAGCCGCGAAAGTTGGCGCGGAGTGCGTTCCTCTTTATGGTGAATGAACCACCCGTGAAGCAATCGTTTAATGCACAAGCGTTAAGCCCTACCGTGAAATACCATTCAAACTAGGGTGTTAACCCGGCAGGATTTGCTTGCTGAGTTTTGCCATCCCGGGAAAGATAAAGCGCTGCTGTCGCGGCGCCCGGGCGGCGGGACGGCTGCTTGATGCGCCGACCAACCAGCTCACTTGGTTTATGAGTGCGAAGACGCCTACGACTGTCGCAAATCTTGGCGCGGCGGGCACCGCGACCCAGCCTCCCCGTATTTTAATCGTGGAGGATGATTCCAGTTCGGCCTTTATCCTGCAAAAAATCCTTTCGCGCGGCAATTATCAAGTTGCGGGGCTGTCCGCCTCCGGCCGCCAGGCGATGCAGATGGTCCGGGACACCAAGCCGGACTTGATCCTGATGGACATCAACATCCCGGGCGACCAGGACGGGGTGGAGACCGCCGAGAAAATTCGCCAGGAGTGCGACGTGCCGCTGATTTACCTCACGGCCTTTTCCGATGAGGCGACCCTCGAGCGCGCCCGGCGCACCGCGCCGTTTGCGTACCTCCTCAAGCCCTATCGGGAAAAGGAGGTGCTCATCACCATCGAGATGGCGCTTTACAAGGCGCGGCTCGACCGCGCGGGCAAAGCGGCCGAGCAACGCCTGGCCGCCACCCTGGGCGCGCTCGAAGATTATGTCATCACCACCGACAGTGGTGGCCGCGTCACCTACCTCAACCCGTCGGCCGAACGGGCATTGGGCTGCTCGGCCGAGATGGTCCACGGTCGGCCGCTGGGAGAATTGGTTGACCTGCGCGAGCGCGAAACGCGCACCCAACTGCCGGACGTCATCGAGCGCGTCCTGAAACCTGGCTTTCGCACGGATCCTTCCCACTCGCTGCTTTTGCTCAACTCCCTCGGGGACGCCCACCTGGTCCAGATTCAAACCAACGCCCTGGCCGAGACGGACGGCACCGCGATGGGCCGCGTCATCATCCTGCGCGACGTCACCCTGCTCGACCATCTGGAAGAAGGCATCCGCCGGGCGCAAAAGCTCGACGCCGTGGGCCGGCTGGCGGGCGGCATTTCGCACGATTTCAACAACCTGCTCGCCATCATCAATTCCTTCGCCGACCTGCTGCTGCTCAAGGCCAAGCCCGACGATCCCCTCGCCAAGTACTACCGCAACATCCGCGCCGCCGGCCAGCGCGGCGCCGACCTGGTCTCGCGCTTGATGACCTTCAGCCGTCGTTCTTCGACGCCGCCCCAGGCGATCGCCATCGCCGACGTGGTGCGCGAAGTGGAAAAAATGATGCGGCCCGTCATTCGCGAAGACATCGAGTTGATCGTGGATGCCCCGGCCGGCTTGCCGCAACTTTTCACCGACCCGGGACAAATCGAGCAAATCCTGGTGAACCTGTGCCTCAACGCCCGCGACGCCATTGCCGAATCCGGCCGCATCACCATCAGCCTGGCCGAGCGCCGGTTTGACTCGCTCGAAGCCGCGCGCCGCAGCCTGCATGGCCCCGGCAATTATGTCCTGCTGAGCGTGGCCGACAATGGCTGCGGCATTCCGGACGACATCCGCGACAAGATTTTCGAGCCGTTCTTCACCACCAAGGAAGTGGGCAAGGGCACCGGGCTCGGGTTGGCGATGGTCTACAGCCTCGTGAAACAAAACCGGGGGAAAATTGACGTGCAAAGCGAACCGGGCAAAGGCTCCGTTTTCACCATCTTTCTGCCGGCCATCGAGTCGCCGTCCCTCCCCAGCGCCGTCAACGAAGACGTTCCTAAGAACGCGCCCGGCGGCAGCGAGCGGATTCTGCTGGTCGAGGACGACGTGAATTTTGCCGACTGCATCAAGAACCTCCTCGATATGCACGGCTACAAGACCACGATTGCCGTCAACGGCGAAGACGCCTTGGCCCTTTTTCAACAAAACGGCAATTTCGACCTGCTGGTGTCGGACATTGTGCTGCCCAAACTTTCCGGAAGGACCCTCGCCACGCAATTGCGCCGGCTGCAGCCCGCGTTGCGCGTGCTGCTGATGTCCGGCTACGAAAACATCGGCCCGGCCGACAAATTGGGCTCGGGCACCGACCGTTTGCAAAAACCATTTTCCCTGAACACGCTGCTCGACCGCGTGCGCCGGCTGCTTGACGGCGCGGCGCCCGCAACCGAAGCCGCCGAAGTGGCCGGAAAAACCTCCGCGCCGATCGGTTGACGAGTCTTACGCACCCAGCCCGCAGCGCGCGAGATCGGCGGCGGGGTCGGGGTCGCGACCCAGGAAGTCGCGGAACAATTGCTCGGGTGGCGCGCCATTGCCGCGAGCGAGGATTTTTTGGCGAAAATCGCGGCCCGTGGCGGGGTTGAGGACGCCTTCCTTGAGAAAGCGCGTGAAGGCGTCGGCTTCGAGCACCTCGGCCCATTTGTAGGAATAATAGCCCGCGGCATAGCCCACGGATTCGGCAAAAATATGCGTGAAGCGCGGGGCAAACGACGGCGGCTCCGTGCGGTAGTGTGGGAGATAGTCCGCCAGGCGCGGGCGCAGCCACGCTTCGATCTCCGCGGGCGACCGCCCCGCGAGTTCCGCGGCGTGGAGGTGCAGGTCGAGGTCCAGCTTGCTGAAGGCGAGCATGCGCATCATGGCGGTCGCGGCAAGGAAGCTGCGCGTCGCGCGCATTTTCCGGAAAACATCCTCGGGCAACGGCGCGCCGGTTTCGTAGTGCCGCGCCACGAAGTCCAGCCCCGCGCGCTCCCACACCCAATTTTCCATGATTTGCGACGGCAGCTCGACAAAGTCCCAGGTCACGCGCACGCCGTTGAGCGACTTGACCTCCACTTCGCCGAGCAAATGGTGTAAGAGATGGCCGAATTCGTGGAAAATCGTCGTCACCTCGTCGTGCGTGAGCAGCGCGGGCCGGCCGGGGACCGGCGCCGTGAGGTTGCCGGCGATGATGCCGAGGTGCGGCGCGAACTTTCCGCCGGGGCGCGGGCCGCCGGTCTCAAAGAAGTTCATCCATGCGCCGCCACGCTTGCTCTCGCGCGGATGCCAATCGGCATAAAACGAACCAAGATGGCGGCCGTCGGCATCGTGGAGTTCGTAGAATTTCACCTCGGGATGCCAGACCTCAACCGCGCCGGATGGCGGCTCGCGGTTCGACCCCGGTTCGATAAACACCGTCGCGCGCTCGGTCAGACGCACGCCAAAGAGCGTCTCCACCAGTCGAAACAATCCGCTGAGCACGCCTTCGATGGGCAGATAGGGGCGCAATTGTTCCTCGTCGAAGTCCAGCCGGGCCTGGCGGAATTTTTCCGACCAGAAGGCCGTCTCCCACGGTTCGAGCGGCCCGGGTGCGGCATTGGCCTGCGTCGCCTTGTAGGATTCAAGTTCATGTTGTTCGCGCGCAAAGGCCGGAGCAAGGCGCGCGTGCAGATTTTCCACAAAGGCCAGCGCCGCCGCGCCGCTTTTGGCCATGCGGCGGCGCAAAATCAAATCCGCGAATTGCGGCCGGCCCAGCAGGCGCGCCTTCGCATCGCGCAACGCGAGGATTTGCGGAATCAGCGCGGTGTTGTCGTGCGGCGCCGCGCGGCCAATGCCCGCGGTGGCCGTCCAGACCTCGCGGCGCAGCGACTCATCAAGTGCGTATTTCATCACCGGCAGGAACGAAGGCGCGTGCAAGGTGAAACGCCAGCCGGGCCGGCTGGCCGGGCCGGGATTTTTTTGCAGGAAGCTCTGGCGGGCGGCCGCGCGCGCGCTTTCCGGCAGGCCGGCCAGCCGTGATTCGTCGGCGACCACCAGTTCCCACGCGTTGGTAGCGTCGAGCACGTTTTCGGAAAATTTTTGGGTGACGGCGGAAATTTCGGTGTTGAG
>DASZWY010000232.1:0-3703 GCA_035546135.1 Opitutales bacterium | reverse complement strand
AGCCGCCTCGATTTGTCCACGGTGAAGCATGAACCCTAGAGCGTACGCCCCAAAAATGTCACGCACGGGCGATTGACCTCCCGGGGAGCGGCTGGCGACAATGGCCACCATGCCCCAATTTTCCCGGGTGGCGGAAATTTTTGCCGTGTTCCTGAAACTCGGGTGCATCTGCTTTGGCGGGCCGGTCGCGCACCTGGGCTATTTTCACGACGAATTTGTGCGCCAGCGCCGGTGGCTCGACGAGGCCCACTACACCGACCTCATCGCGCTCTGCAATTTCCTGCCCGGGCCTGCGAGCAGCCAGACCGTCTTCGCCATCGGCATGGGGCGCGCGGGCCTCGCGGGCGCGCTCGCCGGCTCGGTCGCATTCATGCTGCCCTCGGCCGTCGTCATGATTCTTTTTGGCTATGGCCTGGCTCAGCTCGGCGACGTCGCGACCGCCGGCTGGCTGCACGGGCTCAAACTCGCCGCGGCCGCCGTCGTCGCGCAGGCCGTGCTGCAAATGGCGCGGCGGCTCTGCCCGGACTTCCCCCGCGCGCTGCTCGCGCTGGCCGCAGGGGCCACCGTTTTGCTGCTTCCGGGCGCGTATGCGCAGATCGCCGTCCTCGCAGCCGGAGGAGCGGTTGGTTGGATGATGCGTTTTCGGTTTGCGGTTTGCGGTTTGCCGACCGGCAATGCCGCGGGCGGATCGCCGAAGCAAAATCCCACGGTTGCAAAACTGCAAACGGGAAACTGGAAACCGAAAACTTCCCATAAATTCGCCGCCGCGGTGTTGCTTATTTACCTCGCGCTGCTTTTCATCCTGCCCCCGCTGGCCATGGCCTCCGGCCACCGCAGCGCCAAGGTCTTCGCCAGCTTCTATCGCGCGGGCGCGCTGGTGTTCGGCGGCGGCCATGTGGTGCTGCCGTTGCTGCGCGCGGAGGTTGTGCCGCCGGGCTGGATTGGCGACAGCTCGTTTCTCGCCGGCTACGGCGCGGCGCAGGCGCTGCCGGGTCCGCTGTTTACCTTCGCCGCTTACCTCGGCACGATGATTTTTGCCGGGCCGCATGCCTGGCTCGGCGGCTTGCTCTGCCTGTTCGCGATTTACTTGCCCGCGTGGCTCGTCGTGGGCGGCGCGCTGCCGTTTTGGCACACGCTGCGCGGCAAGACTTGGGCGCAAGGCGCGCTGCGCGGCGCCAACGCCGCCGTCGTCGGCATTTTGTTCGCCGCGCTGGTTTACCCCATCAGCTTCGAGACCATCAATGACTGGCGCGACGCGGGCTTGGCGCTCGCCGCATTATTGCTGCTCGAAAAATGGCGCGTGCCCCCCTGGGCCGTGGTCCTCCTCGCCGCCGCCGCGGGCCAGTGGTTCGTGTAGTGGAATTTTGCCTGCATCATTGTTTCATCCGCCCGTTTGTGCTAGCTTGCACTTCCGCCGCCAGCCATGTCCACGCCGCCGCCCAGTTTTTCGCCTGAGGAACTCGCGCGTTATTCGCGCCAGTTCGCGCTGCCGGGCATGGGCCTCCACGGCCAGGAAAAATTGCGCCAGGCCCGCGTGCTGCTCATCGGCGTCGGCGGCCTCGGCAGCCCCGCGGCACTCTACCTCGCCGCCGCCGGCGTCGGCACCCTCGGCCTCGCGGAAACCGACAAAGTCGAACTGACCAACCTGCACCGGCAAATCCTGCACGACACCGCCTGGGTGAGCATCTCCAAACTTGCCAGCGCGCAAGCCCGCCTCTCCGCGCTCAACCCCACGGTGAAATTGCTCGAGCACGCCGAGGGCTTCATCCCGGCCAACGCGCTGGCGCTCTTTGCGCAATACGACCTCGTCGTGGATGGCTCCGACAATTTTGCCACGCGCTATCTTGCCAGCGATGCCGCCACGCGCGCCGGCAAGCCGCTCGTCCACGGCAGCATCTTTCAATTCGAGGGCCAGGTCTCCGTCTTCGACCCCGCGCATGGCGGCCCATGCTACCGTTGCCTCTTTCCCCACATGCCCGCGCCCGGCGAAGTGCCCAATTGCGCGGAAGCCGGCGTGTTTGGCGCGCTTTGCGGCGTCATCGGCAGCACGATGGCGATGGAAGCGCTCAAACTGATTATCGGCGCCGGTGAGCCGCTGCGCGGACGCCTGCTGGCCTTCGACGCCCTGAGCGCGAGCGCCCGCACGATTAACCTCAAGCGCGACCCCGCCTGCCCGTGCTGCGGCCCTCAGCCCGACCCCCGCATCGCCGCACTCGACCCCGCCTTGTATAATCACGAAGCCTGCGCCGTCGCCGAACCGCCGCCGCGCCGCCGCGCCAACACCAACGAGCGTTTCCTCCGCGATTTGCGCGCGTTGCGCGGCGACTCCAGCCTGACCCGTCCCCCGATGCCGCCCGACTCCGAAAACCCGCCGATGGAAATTGACGTGCAACAGGCCCGCGCCTGGCTGAAGGCCCCGAATGCGCCGGCGCTGCTCGACGTGCGCGAGCCGTTCGAGGTTGCGCTCTGCCAATTGCCGGACGCTCTGACCATCCCGCTCGCCGAAGTGCCGGAGCGGCTCGGCTCCCTGCCGCGCGAACAGCCGATTCTCATTTATTGCCACCATGGCGGCCGCAGTTTGCAGGCGGCAAAATTTTTGCGGGCCAAGGGGTTTCCCCGCGCCGTCAGCCTGCGCGGCGGCATCCACGAATGGGCTGAAGCTTTCGACCCGAAGATGCCGAGATACTAGGCACTGAGCCTCAGCGGAACTGAGGCGCCCAGCAAACCATAACGCATGGCGGAAAAGATGGGTGTTTCTTATTCAGTGCCTTAGTGCCCGGCCTTCTCAATTCTTCCCGTTCGTCCCGTTGCGCTTGCCGTTGCCGTTGGCGAAAAATTTCATCAACAGCGCGAGCGAATCCTTCATCTGCTTGCGCGGGACGATGCGGTCGATGAGGCCGTGCTCGAGCAGAAATTCCGCCGTCTGAAAACCCTCGGGCAGTTCCTGCTGCGTGGTTTCCTCGATGACGCGCGGCCCGGCAAAGCCGATCCGCGCGCCGGGTTCGGCCATGATGACATCGCCCAGCGAGGCAAAGCTCGCCATCACACCGGCCATGGTCGGGTCGGTCAGCACGGAAATATACGGCAGGTGCGCCTCGGCATGGCGGGCCAGCGCCGCGCTGGTCTTGGCCATCTGCATCAGGCTGTGAATGCCCTCATACATGCGCGCCCCGCCCGAGGCCGAAACGATGATGACCGGCGTCTTGCGCTCCGTCGCGCGCTCGATGGCGCGCGTAATCTTCTCGCCGACGACCGCGCCCATGCTGGCGCCGAGAAAGCGGAAATCCATCACGGCGATGCTCACCGGCTGCCCGTTGATGCTGCCCGTGCCGGTGATGACGGCATCGGTCAAACCCGTGCGCTTGCGGTGCTGGGCCAGCTTGTCGCTGTAGGACGCCTCGCCGGTGAAATCCAGCGGGTCGGCGGCGCGCAGGTTGGTGTCGTGCTCCTTCCAGCTGCCCTCATCAATCAGCAATTGCACCCGGCGGTGGCAATCCAAGGGGAAATGATAGCCGCTCTGCGGGACTACGTTCCAGTTCTCCTCCAGCTCCTTCTTGTAGACAATCTCGCCGCTGATGGGACACTTTTCCCACAACCCCTTCGGGATGTCTTTCTTTTTGACCGTGACGGTCGAATACTTGGGTTTGCTGAATAATGCGGCCATAGGTCGAAAAGCGGATGGAGATTGAGCAAGGGACGCGCC
>DASZWY010000231.1:0-1573 GCA_035546135.1 Opitutales bacterium | reverse complement strand
CGAAATTGCCGCTCTGGATAAGGTTTTTCCACAGGAAGGCCAGGGGCGGCCAGCCCACCGGATTGAGATTGAAGGGAGCGCGGCGGGCCTTTTTGGGTGGCGCACCCCGGACCCGGCGGTCGGCGATGGCGGTGACCCGGGCGGCGAGCTTTTGGGAAAACTCCACCGAAGCCTCCTCAAAGGCGACATCGGCGCGGACCACTACTATATAGTGAAGGGCCAAAACGCCCAAGGCCGGCGCGAGCGCGTGCAGAAAGGTCAGCGTGTCGTGGGCGAAATAGGGCCGCACCACCAGTCGGAAGGGGTAGAGCACATAGGGCGTGGCGCCGACGGAGAGGGTTTGCTTGAACCAACCCAGGAATTCATCGGGCCCGGCATTATCCGGAAAAGGCGGCCACTGGCTATGGCTCCAGGCGACGGCGGTGCCAATGACGAGGGCCAGCCCGGTGAGGATAATGATGCGGCGGCGCAGGTTGGTGATGCCGCGGTCGAGCAGCATGGAGCGCGCGAACGACGCCGCGATGGTGTGCAGGTTCAGGGTCGAGAGAATGATCCACCAGCCGACGGCGGAAACCAGCACGTGGCCGCCGTAGCGCCAACGGCCCCAGATCAGCGTCAGGAAGATTACGGAAAAGAAAATCGAAACTTGCGCGCGCACGAGCTTGTACTGGATGAGCTGGCGGCGGGTCACCGGCGCGGGGAACAGGAAATTGATTTCCGCCTCGGAAAACGCCAGCACCGCTCGCTCATTGGGCAGCACCCAGCCGAGCAGCAGCACCGCGCCGAGAAACAACAGGGCGCCGAAGTTTTCCGAGGCCTGCGGATCCGTGATGGACAGCGGGCCGGTGGGAGCGCCTTGCGGGTGGCTTTGCGCGCTGATGAGCCAGCCGAAGTAGACCACCATGTAGATCGCGCCGAAGACCGCGCCGACGAGGTATTTGGGCCGCTTCAGCCGGCGCAGCCGCGTCGCAAGGCGGTTGCGAATCTGGTAAAACTGCAAATAAACCAGCGCGGAAATCATGGCGGCGGGCTGCCGGGCAGCGGCGGCGGCTCGTTGGTGGCGCGGAAGAAAATGTCCTCGAGGCTGGAATCCGTCCCCGCGGCGAAGCGGCGGGAGATTTCCTCGAGCGTGCCAAGGGCGACCATCTTGCCGTTTTTGAGGATGAGCAGGTGCGTGCAGATTTCCTCGACCAGGTGGAGCAGGTGCGAGCTGAGGATGATGGCGCCGCCCTCCTGCCCGCGGCGCACGATGGAGTCCTTCATCTTGCGGATGCCCAAGGGGTCGAGCCCGGTGAGCGGCTCGTCGAAATACATCGCGCGGGGCGAATGGAGCAGGCCGCAGGCGATGGCGAGTTTCTGCTTCATGCCGCGCGAGAGTTCGGCGGGCAGGGCGTCGCGTTTTTCCAAAAGTTCGAGTTCCGCGAGCAATTGCTCGCCGCGCGCGGCATAGTCGGCGACCTGGTAGAGGCGCGCAATGAAGACGAGGTGCTGCCAGACGGTGAGGTAGTCGAAGAGCTTCGGCTCGTCGGGAAAAAACGCGAGCTGGGCCTTGGCGCCGCGCGGGTCGTGCAGG
>DASZWY010000230.1:0-10845 GCA_035546135.1 Opitutales bacterium | reverse complement strand
GGCTGCCCGGGCTGCACGCGGTTGATGTAGCTCTCGTTCACGTCCACGTCAATTTCCAGCGAACTCATGTCCACCACCGTGCAAATGCCCGTGCGCGTGAACCCGCCGCCGGCGGAAATCGGCGAAATCATCTCGCCGGGTTGTGCGTCCTTTGAGATCACCACGCCCGCGAACGGCGCGCGGATGGTATTGTCGTCCAGTTGCTGTTTCCACACCGCCACCGTGCGCTCCGCGACGGCGATGTCCGCCTGCTGATGGTCCACCTTCGCCTTGAGCGCCGCCACCTGGGTCGTGTAGCGGTCAAGGTCGGACTTGCTGACAAAGTTCTGCGTCGAGAGTTGCGTATACCGGTCGAGGTCGCGCTCCGCGTTCTCCAGTGTCGGCTGGGTCTCGGTCAGCGCGCGCTTCATGGATTCCAGTTGTGCCTGCGCTTCATCCAGGCTCGCCTGGGTGTTCGTCGCATCGAGATGCGCCAGTACCTGGCCTTCCTCGACCTTCATGCCCTCTTCGACGAGCACGTCGATCACCTTGCCCGTGGTTTTCGACGAAATGGTCGCCTCGCGCCGCGCCGTCACGTAGCCCGAGGCGTTGAGCAGCGTCTTGTCCTGTGTTCCCGGCGCAAATTCCTGCGCCGTCGCCACCTGCACCATGATGGCCTTGGGCTGCCGGGCCCAGAACGCCGCGCCTGCTCCCGCCGCCAGTAATACAATGACAATCAGCACCATCAGCCCGCCCGTGGATTTCGGCGGGGCGGCGCTGCGGTCAATGCGCAGCCCCTCAAGGCTGCTGGTGTCATGGCTCATGGCAAAAGATGGGGTGGTAGCCCGCCGATACTACTCCCTCAGCGGCCTCGCGCAATCCTTTGGTTTTCACCGCCAGTCCAGCCCGATGTCCGCCCATGGCGCGTGATGCACCAGCGCGCCGCTCGAAATAAAGTCCAGCCCGATGCGCCCCAGTTCCGGCAGCGACTCGAGGGTTACGCCCCCGCTCGCTTCCGTGCACGCCTTGCGCCCGATCAGCGCCACCGCCTTGGTCAGCGCCGCCGGCGAAAAATTATCCAGCAGCACGACCTCCGCGCCCGCCTCGAGCACCGGCGGAATCTGTTCCAGCGCGTCCACTTCGCATTCAATCAGCAGCTTCGGATGGCGCGCGCGCACCTGCCGCACCGCCGCCGCCAAACGCGCGCCCGTGGTCGCGTGCGCCGCCGCCAGATGGTTGTCCTTGATCAGCACGCGGTCAAAGAGGCCCAGCCGGTAGTTCCACCCCCCGCCGCAGCCGACCGCGTATTTCTCGAGCATTCGAAAGCCCGGCGTCGTCTTGCGCGTGTCGAGCAGCTTGGTCGTGCTGTGGCCCAGCGCGGCGACATATTGCGCCGTCTGCGTCGCCACGCCGGAAAGCTTCTGGAAAAAATTCAGCGCCGTGCGTTCGGCCTTTAATAAAGTCGCTGCCGGACCGGTCACCGTCGCCAGCACCTGGCCCTTCGCCACCGCCTGGCCGTCGCGCATTCCCGGCGCGGCCTTCACCACGCAACCCGGGCCAAATGCCTCAAAAATCAAGGGCAGCAGCGGCAGCCCGCACACCATCAACGCCCGCCGCGCCGCAAAGTCCGCCTTCGCCGGCGCTTCGCCCACCAGCGACGATGTCGTCACGTCCCCCGGGGTCACCGGCCGCGCCAGCCCCGCCCCCGCCAGGTCTTCTTCGCGCGCCAAGGTGATCAATTGCCGCAAATACGCCACGTCCAACTCCTCCCACCCCAGCCGCTGTGCGAACGCCGCGGCCGCCGGTTTGGCGGGCGGGGCGGAGGCAGCGGACTTCGCGCGGGGCGGCATGCGGGGAGAGGCTAGAAATTAAAGCGGGGATGTAAAGTGCGGAATCTGGAACGGGGAGTGATAAATCTCGCCGCCGGTCTTTCCGCTCAGTGGCGCGTCATTCCTCATTCAACATTTCGCGCTCCGCATTTTGTCCCGCTTTTTCCGGTCTCGACTCGGGCGCGCACTCGGACAAGATGCCGTGGCATCATGCCGGCGACTGTATTTTCCATTGCCAACCAGAAGGGCGGGGTGGGCAAAACCACCACCGCCATCAATCTGGGCTTCGGCCTCGCGCGCCAGGGCGTCCCCACGCTCATTGTCGACCTCGACCCCCAGGCCAATGCCAGCAGCGGCCTGGGCTTTGAAAAAGAGGCCGGCCGCAGCCTCTATGGCCCCCTCCACGGTGAAGGCGCCGCCGCCGACAAGGTGCTCGCCACCCGTCAGGAAAATCTCTTCCTCATCCCCTCCGAGGTCGACCTTGCCGCCATCGAAATCGAACTCGGCCAGAAGGACGACTACCTGATCCAACTGCGCGAAGTGCTCAAACCCCTCGTCGAGGGCGACCGCTTCGGCGCGGTCATCCTCGATTGTCCGCCCGCGCTCGGCCTCATCTCGATGAACAGCCTTGCCGCCGCGAATTTCCTGCTCATCGCCCTCCAGTGCGAATACCTGGCGATGGAGGGCCTCAGCCAAATCCTCAACGTCGTCGAGCAGCTCAAGCAGGCCGGTGTCAACGAACGCCTCGCCGTCGGCGGCATCATCCTCACGATGTATGACGTGCGCACCAACCTTTCCCGCCAGGTGGCCGACGAGGTGCGCAAGCATTTCCCCGCGCTGGTTTTTGACGCCTTCATCCCGCGCTCCGTGCGCCTGAGCGAAGCGCCGAGCTTCGGCCAGTCCATTTTCGAATACGACGCCCTCTGCGCCGGCGCGGTCGCCTACGGCAAACTCGCCGCCGAAGTCGCCCAGCGCTTTTCGCTTTCCGCCACCGCCAAATAATTATCAAAGGCGACTGAGGCGACGAAGGCCACTGATGCGACTAGGCTTGCCGGCCACTTTGCTGCCGTGAAAAATTCCAACCGGAATCCCGCCCTGGCCTCCCATTGGCCATAAGCATAACCCATCTCATGCCCGACCCTCGGTCGCCTTAGTCGCCTCGGTGGCTTCCGTCGCCATTTTCCTTCATGCCGAAAAAAGCCAAACCGCGCCCCAAGCCGACCGCGCCGCGCCCGGAGGATTCCCTGCTCGCGCGCCTGACGCGGTTTGTCTCCCGCCGCTTTGGCGCGACCGAGCCGCGCGACCCGTCCCTCGAAGCTTTGCAGGAACGCCTCGGTTATCAATTCCGCAATCGTGAATTGCTCGAGGAGGCCCTCACGCATCCGTCCTACGCGCAGCAGGAGCGCCACCGCGTGAAGCACAACCAGCGCCTCGAGTTTTTGGGCGACGCCGTGCTCAACCTTGTGCTCGCCGAGCGCCTGTTTCACGACCTGCCCGGCGAGCGCGAAGGTGGCCTCGCCCGCGCCCGTTCCGCCCTTGGCAAGGGCGAACTCCTCGCCACGCTCTCGCGCAAACTCGGCCTGCCCGCCTGCCTGCGTCTCGCCAAGGGCGATGTCGCTGCCGGCGGCCGCGAATGGATGTCGTCGCAAGAGGACGCCTTCGAGGCCCTCGTCGGCGCCGTTTATCTCGACAGTGATTACACCACCGCCCGCGGCGTCATCCTGCAATGGTTTGGCGACCTCGACGAACTCCGCGCCGAATTGCTCAGCGGCGACAATCCCAAGGGCCGCCTCCAGGAATGGCTGGCGCGCGGCGGCCAGCCGCAGGCGCATAATTACCGCCTCCGCGAGACCACCGGCCCGGACCACGCCAAAGTCTTCCACGTCGAGCTCGACGTGCATGGCGAAATTTTGGGCGAAGGCGCCGGCCGCTCGAAAAAGGAAGCCGAGGAACAGGCCGCTCGAATCGCCCTCGCCAAGCTCGCACATCGCGACCAGCCCCGTCAGGCTCAGCAGCAACAGCAGCAGTAGGGCAGGGGGGCCGCCCCGCCCGGCTGCGGCCACTATGCCTCAATCCCTCACTGTCGAGCACCCGTTCCCGCTGGCCTGGCGTCGGATGGCGGCTGGGTTCCTGATTTTAGCGCTGCTCTCCGGCGCGGTCTTTCGCCTCGCCGAGTATGTCCGCGACCGCAGCCTCTGGCTCGACGAAGCCGTGCTCGCGCGCAACCTCCAGCAACTGCCCGCCGCCGATTTGGCGCTGGGCCGGCTCACCGACGACCAGGTTGCGCCGCCGGGTTTTTTGCTGACGGTGAAGGCCGCCACGCGCCTGCTCGGCGATGGCGAGCCAGTGCTCCGGCTGCTGCCGTTCATCGCGGGCCTGGGCCTTTTGATTCTCTTTGGCGCGCAGGCGTGGCGGCGGCTCGGGCCGCTCGGCGCGCTGGCCGCCGCGATGCTCCTGGCCTGGTCCTGGCCGTTGATTTATTATTCGAACGAATTCAAGCCTTACGGCACGGACGCCCTGCTCGCGTTCCTGTTCTTTATCTGGGCGCAGCCAATCGAGCCACGCGAGTTCACCCGCCGCCGCGCGGGGTGCGTCGCCATCGCCGGCCTAGCCGCATTGTGGTTTTCACTCCCCGCGGTATTCCTCCTGGCCGCCTGGGGGCTGCGGGAAATTTTTTCCGCCCGCCGCCGCCACTCGCGCGCCGAATTCACCCGCTGGGCCATCATCGGCGTCGTCTGGGTGCTGGGGCTGGCTGCGCAGCTCGGGGCAAGTTACCACGCCACCTTGGGCAACCCCCGGCTGTTTGATTATCATCAACAAACATTTTTAAGCATTTGGCCGCCGGCTGCGGCGGTCGCGTCCGCACAGTCCGGCCTGGTGGACACCTGGGCCCTCGCCACCAGCGCCGCCACCGGGTGGCTCTGGTGCGCGTTTTTGCTGGCCGGGGCTTGGGCGGGCTGGCGCCGTCACCGGGGCGAAACGGTTTTCATCGCCGTGGTGGTCGCGCTCACCGCCCTGGCTTCGCTGCTGCATCTTTACCCCTGCACTCTCCGCCTGCTCCTGTTCTCGTTCCCGCTGCTCTTCTGGCTCGTGGGCCGCGGCGTGGATTTTGTCGCCGCCATTCCCCGCCCCTGGGTCATCCCGGTGCTGGCCGTTGCCCTGGCCATCGGCATCTGCCCGCTCGCTCGCGATGGTCTGGTCGAGGCCCGCATTCCCATCGCCCGCGAAGACCTGCGCCCCGTCGTGGCCGAGCTCGCCCGCCGCGCGCAACCGGGCGACGCCATCGTCGTCTTTGACTTCACCCGCTACGCCTTTGATTATTACTGGCCGCGCGTCACCCACGCCGATGTGCCCGTGTATGACGTGATTTTCGACCAGGACGCACCGGCTGATTCCGCAATGCTCGAGGCGAAGGTTGCGCCCGTTTTCACCGGTCACCCGGCGCGACTTTGGCTCGTCGCCACCCATTATGAAGTCGGCGCGGGGCAAGACAACCTGCGCGGTGTCGTCGCGGCGCTGCGGGGGCGCTACCCCCGCGCGGCCGACTTTGTGCCCCTCGGCGGCACCGCGCAAGGGGTGGTATTCTTCGCCCCCGCTACCCCATCTGCCCCCATGCCCTAAGCCCGGCCAGTTGCGCACCGGCTCTTTTCGCCTGTCGCTGGACGACATTTTCCGTAACATGCGGTCAGGGTTTGCTTAACTAAGGGCCAGTAGCACCGTTACCTCCATACCGGCCCATCCATGAACGCTCCACTTTTGGCTTTTTTGAATTTTTCAATGGGCGATGCCACGTTCAGCAGCCTGGTCATGATCATCTTGGCCGTGCTGATTGTGCGGCTGCTCACCGGCGGGGGCTTTGGCCGTGTCCGCCGCCTTGAACGCTGGCGGAATCGCCCGCGCGGCTGGCAACTGGTGATGATTATTAGTCTTTCGCTCATTTTTTTTCGCGTCATGGGGAAGCTGGCGCTAGGCTTCTTCGCGATCCTGCTCGCGGTCTGTTCTTTCCTGCTCTGGCTTTGGGCCTTGCTGGATTGTATTTCGCGCCTGACTTCCGCTGACGATCGCAACCGCACCACGTGGATCGTCTGGCTGCTGGTCATCCTGTTCGCCCCGTTCATCGGCGCGCTCGTCTATATGCTGGTCAACCATGTCGGGCCGCGCCCGGCGGTGCCCTTTGGCCCATCTGCAAGCACTCCCCCGCCTTCAGCGCCTCCGCCAGCTTCGCCTCCTCCAGCAGCTCGGCCGCCTTCGCCCGCTCCGGTCGAGAGCACCGTCGCCAAGACGTTCTCCGAGCCGTTCAAAATCTACAACCAGCCCGCGCCTGCTTCGGCCTCCCCGGCGCAACCGGCCGCCAGCCGCCCTGCCGGCGTCTGCCCCAAGTGCGGCGCCCCCTTGCCGCCCGACGCCCCTGAGGGCCTCTGCCCGCGCTGCCTCTTGCAGATGAACCTCGGCGCGCCCACGCAATTCCCCGGCACCGCCGCCGCCAGCTTCACCACGTCCACGCCGCCGCCTCCTCCCGCGCCCGAGGACATCGCCAAGCATTTTCCGCAGCTCGAAATCCTCGAATGCCTCGGCCGCGGTGGCATGGGCGTCGTCTACAAGGCCCGCCAGCCCCGCCTCAACCGCCTCGTCGCCCTCAAAATCCTCGCGCCCGGCCGCCAGCAGGACCCGCAGTTTGCCGACCGCTTCCTGCGCGAGGCCCAGGCGCTCGCCCGCCTCAGCCATCCCAATATCGTCACGGTTTACGACTTCGGCGAATCCGACGGCTTGTATTACTTATTGATGGAATATGTTGACGGCGTGACCCTCCGCGGCCTGCTCCACGGCACGAAGCTTGAACCGGTGCAGGCCCTCGCCATCGTCCCGCGCATTTGCGAGGCCCTCCAATACGCGCACGAGCAGGGTGTCGTCCACCGCGACATCAAGCCCGAGAACGTCCTCATCGACAAACAGGGCCGCGTCAAAATCGCCGATTTCGGCATCGCGCGCATGCTCGGCGTCGAAGGCCTGCCTGCCCACACCCGCGACCGCTACGTCATCGGCACGCCGTATTACATGGCGCCCGAGCAGGTCGAAAAACCCCTCGAGGTCGACCACCGCGCCGACATTTATTCCCTCGGCGTCGTCTTTTACGAAATGCTCACCGGCGAGCTGCCGCTCGGCCGTTTCGCGCTGCCTTCGCAAAAAGTCTCGGTGGATGTGCGCCTCGACGACATCGTCCTGCGCACGCTCGAAAAAGAGCCCCAACGCCGCTACCAGCATGCCAGCGAAGTCCGCACCGATGTGGAAAACGTTTCCGGCATCACCACCGGCACTCCCGCGCCCATCCCCGGGGTCAACCTCGGCGCGCCCCCGCCGCCGCGCACGCCCCCGCCGCCGAGCATGGCCACCCCGCCGCCGCCGCCCCCTCCACCACCGCCCGATTTGTCCGAAGCCCTGCACACCGTCCACTTGCCGGGCACGCTGCTTTGCACCGTCGGCATCTGGCATGTCATCTGCGCGGTTTGGTGGGTGGTGGTCGGCCTGACCGTCGCCTATTCCGCGCAAAACGTCAGTTTGCTCACCCCGCAGTTTGAGCAGATCGGCGCCGCGGGCGCGATTTCGCCCGCCTGGATTTTCGCCGCGTTTGTGAACGGGATGGCCGGCGTCGTCATCATCTGCGGCGCGAAAAATATGAAGCGGCTGGAGCATCACACCACGGCGGTGGTGGCGGCGGTCGTCGCGTTTGCCCTCAATTTTTTTGGAATGATCTCCGCCAGTTCCCGGCCTGACAGCGATGCCCTCTCGGTCGTCACCCTGCTCGGCGCCCTGGCTGGCGCGTGGGCGTTAGGGGTGCTGAACCGCCGCAAAATCGTGGCCGCCTTCGCCGCCCAGGCCCAGCACGCCCAGGCCTTGTCCATGCCGCCACCGGTCGCCCCCACTGCCGAAACCTACCCCGGCGAATCAAAATTTTCCCTCAAGGCCATCCTCGGCCTGCTTTGGGCCGTGCTGGGCATTGTCGCGGTGGTTTTCATCATCAACACGCTCGATAGCAGATTCTACCAAAGGATGGATGGAGTGGCGCTATTGCTTTTTTCGCCCTTTCTGGCTGCGCCGCTCGGCACCACGATCCTCGGCTGGACGGCGGCGGGCGAAATTTTGCGCTCGCGCGGCCGCCTCCATGGGCTCTGGCTGGCCGTCTTTGACGGCCTGCTTTTTCCCCTCCTCGCGCTCGACGGCGTCATCGCCTTCCTCGGCTATCTTGCCATCATCGCCGTCTGGCGCAGCAACACTGAGTCGCCTGCCCGCTATCTCGCCATCACGGGATTTTCCGTGGTGTTGCTTTCGCTTCTCGCCGATGCCTTGATCATTGGGCTGGCCGCCAGTTCGGTGCGCCGGGCGGCGGGCCCGGCCGCGCCGCCCCCCAGTTTTGCGTGGCGATTTTTCAAAGGCCTGTTGGTCCTGGGCATTGTGCTCCTCTTCGTTGCCGCCGCTGGCGCGCTGGCGGCCTACTTGGCCTGGATTCATTCCTCCCGCGTTTTTCCGCCGGCTTTCAGCGTGGGCCCCGTTCGTGTGAGCCTGCCGCCGCGTTCGCCAGTGCGGGAGCAGCTCGACTTGGCCCGCCAAAATCTGGCCCGGGCTCAGCAACGATTCGCCGTCGGTCTCGCCACGCAAGCGGATATCATCGACGCGGCGGAGCAAGTTGAAGTGTTGAAGGCACAACTCGCCGGCGATCCCGTGGCTGCCGCGCAGGCCCGGCTCAACGCCGCCCAAAAACGCCGCGACCTCGACGAACAACTCCATAACGCCGGCCTGATGCCGCAAACCGATTACGACCGCGCCCAAAGCGACCTCCTCCAGCGCCAGGCCGAGTTGGACGCGCTGCAAAATAATTCCGCTTCTCCGCCACCCACCCCGCCGGAGCCATCCGCGCCTCCTCCGCCAAGCGACACTTCCAATGCAACCATGTCGGCCACCGTCGTCAGCGCCAATCTGCCCTCGCTGTCCGCCACGGTCTCCGTTCCCGCGTCCTCCACCCCGCCGCTTCCGCGCGGCTATGCCCAGGCGGCGCCGGAGCCTCGCACGGATCCCGACGCCAGTGTGAAAGTCGAAATCTCCGCGATTGAAAAATTCGACTACGAAAATTCCAAGCTCGCCTCGTTTCTGAACATTGCCCGCCGTCCCAACCTCAGCCCCGCCGTCCAATCCTTGCTGGTGCGGGACGCCTATGGCCATCTCGACTACGAAAACAGCAAAATGACCCTGCTCGAGGCGCTCATCAACCGGCGCGATTTCAGCGAGGACGCCCGCACCGCCATTCTCAAGCAGCTCAACTCGCTGGATTTTGAAAACAACCGCCTCACGATTCTGAATCTGCTCAATACGAAACCCGCGCCCTCATCGAATTGAAACGGGTGTTCGCCCCGCTGCATTCAGGCTCGCCTCCCGGCGCGCTTCTGCCTAGGCTGGCGGAGGTTTCCCCTCCATGCGCCTCCCCCTCGCCGCCCACCCCCGCCGCCTCGCCACCGCCGCAATTTCCCTCGGCCTTTTGGCCCTCGCCGCCTGCTCGAAAAGCACGCCGACTGCGGACAACGCTGCCGCGCCTGCCGCCGCCAAACACGCCGCGCGCCTCGGCACGTGGACGGACGACTACGCCGCCGCCGTCAAGCAGGCCAAGGCCGAAAATAAAAACCTCCTCCTCGATTTCACCGGCTCCGACTGGTGTGTGAATTGCTGGAACCTCGACGACGGCGTTTTCTCCAAGCCTGCTTTCGCCGATTACGCCCAAGCGCACCTCGTCCTCGTCACGCTTGATTTCCCCATCAAGACCAAGCTCTCCGACGCCCTGACCCAGCAGAACGCCGCGCTCATGCAAAAATACCACGTCGAGGGCCTGCCCACCATCGTGCTGCTCAGCCCGGATGAAAAGCAGCTGGCCTTCCTGCTCGGCTACGGCGGCCAGTCCGTTGAGCAGTTTATCGCCCAACTCGAACACCCCGCCCCGCCGCACTAGCCGCGAATGCCCCGCCCCGCCCATTTATTCCCGGCGGTGCTCGCTGTGCTGGGCTCCGCCATTCTCCTCGCCGGCTGCCAAAGCAAGCCCGCGGACCGCTTATGGGTGGATTCCTCCGTCAACGGCAAGCCGCTGCATCTCTTTCTCGACACCGGCTCGACCATCTCGACGCTCAACCGCGCCACCGTCGCCGACCTCGGCCTGCCCGTCACCGACCCGCCGCCGCGCGCCGACCTCCCGCCGGGTTTTCTGAATCTCGGCGTCACCGCGCCCGCTTATTTTAATCTCTGGGGCGCCACCTCGCGTGTGCGTTTCACCGTGCAGGATTCGCCCGCCTATGTCCGCCCCGATGGCGACGGCGTCATCGGCTGGTCCGAACTCCGCGGCAAAATCCTCAACATCGACGCCGCCACCCGCCAGGTGCAGGCCCTTGACCAACTCCCCGCCGACCTCACCGGCTGGACGCGCCTGCGCGTGTACCCCAGCCGGCAAATGCTCATCCTCGAAGTTCCGCTCTTCACCGGCCCGCCCGCGCTCATCAGCGTGGACACCGGCAACACCATCGGCGTCGGCCTCACGCCCGCGCTCTGGCGCGCCTGGCGCGCGGACCATCCCGCCGCCCCGGCCACGATGCACATTTATTACACGCCCAGCACCGGTGTCATCACCCGCGAACAATCCTGGGCCCGCGAAATCGTCCTCGGCCCTCTCGCGCTCACCGACACCCCCGTCGAGGAAGCCGACCCCGCCACCGCCGGCGCCGCCGGCTCGCGCCACGCCGCCACGCTTGGCCTTGCCGCCCTGCGCCGGCTCGATTTCATTTTCGACGGCCCCGAACACCTCGTTTACCTCCGCCCCAAAACCACGCCCGCCGAACCTTTTCCGCACAACCGCCTCGGCGCCGTCTTCACCCTGCTCGGCCCGCAGCAGGACGCCGTCGTCGCCCATGTCGAGCCAAACACCCCCGCCGCCGAAGCCGGCCTGCGCGACGGCGACATCGTCACCGCCATCAACAACTACACCAAGCTGAACTGGCTCAAATAC
>DASZWY010000229.1:0-4074 GCA_035546135.1 Opitutales bacterium | reverse complement strand
CGCGGCGTCGGCAGCGCGCGATTGGAGGAAATGTTGACATCAATGACTTTGGACACGGGAGGGAAAATGCGAAATGCTGAGTGCGGAATGGCCGGAGAATCCTGCGCATCTGCAGGGCGGCAATGGCACAATGGAAGGCGCAGTCTTGATTCCGCCTGCCTCATTCATCGCTCCACACTGCCTTGCGCAAGTTGGGGGTAAGCTGTTTAATAGACCAAATTTGCGTGCTCCGCGCAAGAACAGAAGCTAGAGTGCAAACAACTTATGTCGGAAACTTACGTCTATTATCATGTTACGAAGCCCGGGGCCGTCTTGCGCGCCCAGGGGCCGGATGCCTTCACCTTTCTCCAAAGCCAGTTCGCCAACGACCTCCACCATCCCGAGGTTGCGCAGCCCGTCACCTACGGACTCTGGCTCGACCATAAGGGCAAAATCCAGGCCGATAGCTTTGTGCTCCAGAAATCTCCCGGGGAATTCTTGATCGTCAGCTACGATGGGCCTCGGGAACGATTGCGCGCGCATTTGGAAGCCCGGCTGGTGGCCGACGATGTCACCCTCGAGGACGAAACGGAAAAATATTCCCTCGTGCATCTCTGGCCGGCGGAGCACGACGACGATTTGTCGGAATTGGTCGGGCAAATCGCGGACCCGGCGCTCACCGAATCCTGGATGGGCCGCCGCCCCACGGGCTTTGGCGCATGGGACCTGCTTGCGCCCCCCCCAGTGATGGAGAAAATCGTTGCGCAGCTCAATGAACTGGGCGTCGCGAATGCCACGATGGCGGAGTTGACCGCGATCCGCGTCGCTCTGGGCATCCCGGCGGTGCCTGCCGATGCCGGGCCGGAGGACTTGCCGCAGGAGACCGGCCTGAACCTGGTGGCGGTTTCCTATGACAAGGGTTGCTACCTTGGCCAGGAAGTGATGCAACGTCTTCACACCCAGGGCCATGCCAACCGCGCATTGTGGCAAGTCGCGTGGGAAGGCGGTTTACCTGAGCCTCATCAAGACGGCCCCATGCCGCTGTTCGTGGGCGAAACCGAAGCCGGCCAATTGCGCAGCCGCGCCACGAAGGACGGCAAAAGCCTCGGCCTCGCGATGCTCAAGCTTCGTTTGCTCGCCGGGCAGCCGCTCCTCAGTTTTTCGCCCAATGGGCCGAAAGTCGTGCGGTTATTTCGCAATCTGGCCGAGGGTTAAGCCGGTTTGGGTAGCGCAATGGCGTAATGATTGGGTAACCCTCAGGCTGATAGCATGACTCTCCCATGAAATATTTCCCCTCGTTCCGCTTCTTCCCCGTCGCCGCCGGTGCGGCGATGTTCTCTGCCAGCGTCTTTGCGCAATCCACGCCGGCCCCGGCGGCAAAAGCCGCGGCCCCGGCGGACAAGCCCTACAAAATTCTCGCCACCACGAAAATTCCCGCCGCGGGCGGCATTGACTATGTGAATGCGGACAGCGCGGCCCGCCGCGTTTACGTGGCCTGCGGCAACACCGTCAGCGTGTTCGACCTCGACACCTACAAGCTCGTGGGCAGTTTGCCCAATGCGTCGGGCCACGGCGTCGCGCTCGACCCCGAAAACCACACCGGCCTCGTCTCCGGCAACCCGGCGGTGTTTTTCAACACCCAGACGCTCCAGCCGATCAAGACCATTCCCACGCCGCGCGCGGACGGCTATATCTTCGATCCGCTCACGCACCACTTTTTCATCCTCACCCACGGCGACCCGAACCTCTATGTCATCGACTCCAAGGACGGCTCGTTGGTCACCACGATTCCCCATCTGGGCAAGGACGACACCGCCGGCGCCATCGAGCAAGGCGCCACCGATGGCCAGGGCCATCTTTATTTCGATGTCGAAAACCAGGGCTGCATCGCCGTGGTGGACGCCAAGACCCTTCAGGTGACCGGGCATTATGATTTGGGCGAGAAGGGCGGCGGCAACGCCGGTTTGGCCATCGACCCCAAGAACCACATCCTCTTTGCCATGTGCCGCGGCGGCAATGGCAACGGGCCGACCTGCGTCATCCTCAGCGCCACCGACGGCAAAATCATCACCACCTTGCCGCTCGCCGGCGGTAGCGATGGCGGCGGCTTCAATCCCGCCACGATGGAGGCGTTCAGCTCCACGGGCAACGATGGCAAGGGCTCCGGCGCGCTTTCCATCATCAAGGAAAACAGCCCCACCGATTTCGTTTTGGAAGACACCGTCGTCACCAAGCCGGGCGCGAAGACCTGCACGTTGGACGCCAAGACGGGCAACATCATCACCATTACCGAAGAAGCGTTGCCGACCCCGGCGCCCGCAGCCGGTTCTGCCACCGCCGCTTCGACTTCGGCTCCGGCGGCTTCCGCCGCATCCGCGACCCCGGCCGCTTCGGCCGCGGCCTCGGGCCAGGTCGCTGCCGCCACGCCTCCCGCGGATTCAGCCGGCGGCCGGGGCGGGCGAGGTGGCCGCGGCGGGCGCGGCCCGCGCGGCCCGCAGCAGTTGGATGTGATTTTCGTCGGCCGGTAAAATCCGCAACCGCAGACGAGGTCCGGCGGGGGTCTGGCAAAAATTGAGCCAGGCCGCGCTCGGGCCTGGCCAGTCAAGCCCCGGATAAAACATTGGCGCAAAAACTGCTTGCCGACATTAGGGAGGATTCCTTAAATTTCTTTCCGCTATTCCTCACCTGTTCTCAATTCCATGAAAAAGCGCACCTTGGCCCGCCATAACAAACTCCTGCTCGCCGTTCCGGTTGCCGCCGGTGCCGCCGCATCCACCGCCCACGCCTCCATCGTCGTCACGACGCTGGGCACGCCGTTGAATACGGGCATGTTCGGTCTTGTTTACTTCAGCCTCGATACGCAGCAGGCCTCGACGTCGTATTTCACAGGTGTCGAATTTGAGCTCTTCAACAAAAAAAACCTCGGTTTTCCCAGCGCGTTCAATGGCGGACAAATGGTCAAAACGGGAAATTACATCGTAGGACTTTCCTACGGTTCGCCTATTTCCAGCAGCCTGACTTTTGCGACGGGTGGGCTAATGGACCCCGGGCAGGCCGGTTGGACTTCCGATGGCACCCATCATTATCTGGGCTTGGAAATAAATTCGTCGTCCACCCCCAATTACGGCTGGGCGGAGGTCAGCATGAATAGCGATTTTACGACGACCCTTTATTCTTTCGCCTACGAGACGACTCCTGGCCAGTCCATCAATGCTGGACAGCTCACTTCAGTTCCCGAACCGGCCGAGGCCACGCTGATCGGCGGGCTGCTCGCCGGCAGCGCCGCGGCGTTCGCCGCCCGCCGCCGCCGCAAGGCGCAATTGGCTGCCTGAGTCAACCGGGCTTGCTCGCGGTTGGTTTTTTATGGCCGACGCGACCAAAACCTTGCTCGTCGGCTGGGACGGCGCGGACTGGAACGTCCTGCGCCCCTTGATGCAGCGCGGCTTGCTGCCGACGCTGGATCTGATCACCCGCCAGGGCGTGACGGCCGACCTGGTCAGCCTGCCGCCGTATCTGTCGCCGATGTTGTGGAATTCCATCGCCACGGGGAAGCGCCCGTGGCGGCATGGCGTCCACGGCTTCACGGAAATTGACGCCGAGGGCCGCGTGCAGCCCGTGACCAGCCGCAGTCGCAAAGTCCCGGCTTTGTGGAACATGCTCACGGCGGAAAAGCGCCGCAGCCTGGTCGTCGGCTGGTATGCCTCGCATCCGGCGGAGGCGGTTGACGGCGTGTGCGTCGCGGAAACTTTTTTTCACCCCCCGGATGACACCCCGGCGGCGGTGCCCGCGGGCAGCGTGGCCCCGGCTGCGCTCGCGGCGGATCTGGCTGCGTTGCGCGTCACGGCGGAGACGCTCGACCCAAATTTGTGGCCGATGTTTTGCCTGGGCCTGACCCCGGAAGTCGCCGCGCAAGACCCGCTGGTGCGCAAACTGGGCAACCACTTGGCCGAGTTATATTCGGTGCACAATGTCGCCGCCAGCCTGGTCGAGACGGAGGCGTGGGATTTTGCCGCGGTGTATTTTCATTTTCTCGATTGGGTGATGCACGATTTTGAGAAATTCCTCGCCCCGGCGGCGGCGGATGCGCCTTTGGCC
>DASZWY010000228.1:0-7572 GCA_035546135.1 Opitutales bacterium | reverse complement strand
CCGGGAATCCGCCAAGCTCTCCCGTTTTACCCATGGCGACGAGCACTTCCGAGTATGACTTTGCGCGCAGCGAAGCGCGCTGGCAGAAGTTTTGGGACGAGCAACGCACCTTTGCCGCGCGCGAGGACGCCGCGGGCCGCGTCCGCCCGAAATACTACGTGCTCGACATGTTCCCCTACCCGTCCGGGGAGGGCCTGCACATCGGTCACCCGGTCTGCTATTTCCCGACCGACATCCTCACGCGCTTCAAGCACGCCCAAGGCCGCAATGTCCTTCACCCGACCGGGTGGGACGCCTTCGGCCTGCCGACCGAGCAATATGCCTTGAAGACCGGCACGCACCCGCGCGAGACCACGGCGAAAAACGTGGCGCGCTTCCGCGAGCAGTTGCGCCACCTGGGCTTCGTCTACGACTGGTCGCGCGAAGTCAACACCACCGACCCGAAATATTTCCGGTGGACGCAGTGGATTTTCCTGCAACTGTTCAAGCGCGGCTTGGCCTATGTGGATGAAAAACCGGTGTGGTATTGCCAGGACCTGGGCACGGTGCTCGCGAACGAGGAGGTGTTGAACACTTCCGAAGGCCCTCGCTCCGAGCGCGGCAACTTTCCGGTCGAGCGCCGCAACCTGCGCCAGTGGGTGCTGCGGATCACCGCCTATGCGGACAAATTGCTCGCGGGACTCGATAAGCTCGACTGGCCGGAGTCCACCAAGAAACTCCAACAGAACTGGATTGGCCGCTCCGAGGGCGCCGAAGTGCGCTTTGCCTTGCGCGGCTTGCCGGGAGAGGAACTGGTCGTCTTCACCACGCGGCCCGACACGCTGTTCGGCGCGACTTACATGGTCGTCGCGCCCGAGCATCCGTTGCTGGCGAAAATCACCACGCCGGAACAACGCGCCGCCGTCGCCGCGTATCAGGACAACGCCCGCGCGAAGAGCGACCTCGAACGCGCCGAACTGGCGAAGGAAAAAACCGGCGTCTTCACCGGCGCGTACGCGATCAACCCGGTCAATGGCCGCGAGATTCCGATTTGGGCCGCGGATTATGTGTTAATGACCTACGGCACCGGCGCCATCATGGCCGTGCCCGCGCACGATGAGCGCGACTATGCTTTTGCGCAGCAGTTCGGCCTGGAAATCATCCCCGTGGTGGCGCTGCCCGATGGCCGCGCGCCGAAAGAGCTGCCCTATTGCGAACCCGGGGCGATGTTCAACTCCGGGGCTTACGACGGCCTTGATTCCGCGACCGGCAAACGCCGCATCACGGCGGATTTGGCGTCCAAGCACCAGGCCAAGGCGACGGTGAATTACAAATTGCGCGACTGGCTGTTTTCACGCCAGCGCTATTGGGGCGAGCCGTTTCCGATCGTGTGGCTGCGCGCCGCCGACTACGCGAAGCTGGAAAAATACCCGAACAGCCCCCTGCGCGAATTTTTGCCGGACAAGATGGTGACGTATTTGAAGGACGGCGAGCGCTTCATCGCCGTGCCGCTGCCGTCGTCCGCATTGCCGCTGAAGCTGCCGGAAATCTCAAATTATCAGCCTGCGGGCACCGGCGAGAGCCCATTGGCCAAGGCGACGGACTGGCTGAACGTGCGCGTGAATCTGGAAACGGGCGAATTTTCCTCCACGGCCAAAGCGGATGGGCCGTGGGTTGACGCGACGCGCGAGACCAACACGATGCCGCAATGGGCCGGCTCGTGCTGGTATTATCTGCGCTACCTCGACCCGCAGGACGATAAGATGATGCTCGACCCCGCCCGCGAACAATACTGGGGCATGCCGGACATTTACATCGGCGGCGCGGAGCACGCCGTGCTGCATCTGCTCTACGCGCGCTTCTGGCACCAGGTGCTTCATGATATCGGCGCGGTGCAGGCGCCCGAGCCGTTCCCGAAGCTTTTCCACCAGGGCATGCTGCTTGGCGAGGACGGCCAGAAGATGTCCAAGAGCCGCGGCAACGTCGTCAATCCCGACGATTTCATCAAGGAGCACGGCGCGGACGTGCTGCGCGTGTATCTGATGTTCCTCGGACCGGTCGAGGACTCCAAGCCGTGGAACAGCGCCGGCGTCGAAGGCGCGGTGCGTTTCCTGCGGCGTATCTGGCGCGAGTTCGTCGGCCCGGATGACCAACCCGCCGCGAAACTGCAGCCCGGCGGCGCGGACGACGCCGACACCGCACGGCTGCTCCACGAATGCATCAAGAAAATTTCGCACGATTACGAGAACCTGCGCTTCAACACCGTGGTCTCACAGTTGATGATTTTGCTGAACCACCTCTCCGCGCAGCCGGGTTATTCGCTGGAAACGGCGAAGATCTACACACAGTTGCTCGCGCCCATCGCGCCGCACCTGGCCGAGGAACTGTGGGAGAAACTCGGCGGCCAGCCCAGCGTGGCCGCGCAGCCCTGGCCGCGGTTCGACCCGGCGAAGCTGGCGCGCGACACGGTCAAAATCATCGTGCAGGTGAACGGCAAACTGCGCGGCGACGTCGAAGTGCCCACGGCCGCCACGGCGGGGGACGTGGCGGCGGCGGCCAAAGCCAATGAACGTGTGGCCCCGCACCTCGCCGGCAAAACGGTGGTGAAACAAATTTACGTCCCGGGCAAAATCCTTAATCTCGTGGTGAAATGACGCGCGTACTGGCAATTTTCACGACGCTGGCGCTGGCCGCGCCCGCGCCGGCCGCCGACACTGTGCCGGGCGTCATCTACGTGCAGACGGCGCGCGCGGGCGCGACCGTCACCACCGCGGCCGGCACGCCACCGCAGCCGCTCCAAGCGGGCGAGACACTTTCCGCGGCGGGGCAGGTGCTGAACATGCCCGGCAATGCGGTTGTCGCGCTGGTTTTCTCAAACGGCGACGCATTGTATCTGCCCCATGGCGGGCGGCTCACGCTCGACGAATTCACCCAAGGCCCCGTCGCCGACACCAGCCGCGACCGCGCCTATGAGCCGTCGCGCAGCACGGTGCATTTGACCCTTGCGCAGGGCACGCTCGCGCTGACCGGACGCAAACCGGTGGCGACTTCCGACCTGGCGCTGACCACGCCGCTGGCGAAATTCACCTGCCACTCGCAAACTTTTATCACGCGCGTTGACACCGACACCGTGACGCTGACCCTGATTGACGGCACCGCCGACGTGACGATTCCCGAAACCGGTTTTCACGACACCGTCCAAGCCGGGCAGACCATCACGCTTTCGCGCCAGGACCTTCACGCCAGCTACCCGCTCAAACTCGCCGGCATCACGACCGCCGAGAGCGACAAATTCAACGGCTGGCTCGCCGCCGCCCGCCTCGAGGAAAGCCGCGTGACCTTCAGCGGGACGCCGGGCAAACTCAAGGCCTCGGTGCGGATTTCGCAGGATTTCACGCTCCAATCCTCGGTGGACGACCCGCGCTTTCGCCAATGAAACCGCCCCACCCCAGCGCTGCCGGCAGCTCGCGGTTTTTGCCGAAGCATTTTGCCGCGGACCGGCCGGTGGCCATCATCGCCGGGCGCGGGTTGTATCCACAATTGACGGCGAAGGCACTGCGCGCGGCGGGCGTGCCCGTGCGGCTGGTCGGCTTTCACGACGAGACGGCGCCGGAGCTGATGGACACTTTTGCCGGCCACGAACGCGAAATCATCAAGGTCGGCCAGCTCGGGCACCTGTTGAAGGCGCTGCGCAAGTTGGAGGCCGGCGCGGCCATCATGGCCGGGCAAATCCGCCCGCGGAAATTGTTCGACGGCCTGCACCCGGACCTCAAGGCCATCGCCATTCTCGCGACGCTCAAGGAGCGCAACGCCGAGAGCATCTTTGGCGCGATTGCGAAGGAAATCGAGGCGCTCGGCATTCCGCTGCTCGATGCGCGCGCGTTCCTCGACCAGGAATTGGCGGATGAAGGCGTGATGACCGGCGGGCGGGCGAAAATTGACGACGAGGCGCTGGCCTTTGGCGTGCGGCTGGCGCGGAGTGTCGCGCAGCTCGACATCGGCCAGGGCGTGGTGGTCAGCGGCGGCACCGTGCTGGCGGTCGAAGCCTTTGAGGGCACCGACCCGATGCTGCGCCGCGCGGGTGAATTTGGCGCGAAGGAGCCGTTGTTCGTCAAGGCCGCGAAACCCAGGCAGGACTTTCGTTTCGACGTGCCGGTGTTCGGGCGCGCGACGCTCGCCGTGATGCGCGAGGCGAAAATCGCCGCGGCGGCGCTCGAAGCCGGCTCGACGCTGATTTTGGAAAAAACCGAGGTTGTCGCCGAGGCGAAGGTGGCCGGCATTCAGCTGATTGGCTACCGCGCCGAAAAGTGAGGCGTTACATCCCGGGGCCGTTTGCCCCGGGCGCCGCCGGCGCGGGGAGATAGTCCGGCTCGGTTTTCGCGACCCATTGCGGCCATTGCTGCAATTGCAGTTGGGCCTTGGCCACGCTCATGGCGTCGTGTTCCTTGAGCGCGATGAGCGCCCAGCCGTCCTTGTCCTTGCCGCCGGCAAAATGCCAGCCGAGCTTCGCCATCTCTTCCGACATCGCATGCGTGTCGGCGTTGGGCAACAACTGCGCGCGCACCTGGTCGGCAAACATGAATTTCCAAGCGGTGACTTTATCGGGTTGCCGGACGTTTGAAATTTCCTCGATGCGGATGTAGGCCCCCGGGTCGAGGCCCGTCACGACCACAAAACGCGAAAACTGGTCCGGGCCGCTGCCGCCGCCGGCGCGCGAATCCGCCTGCGAAAGCACGAACGCGCCGGTGATCGGCATGCCCCCGCTCATCCATTGCGAGACCGCGCCCGGAACCTGGCGGCGGATGACGCCCGGCTCCGGCAGCACCGGCGGCTGCGGCAGGCCGCGGATGGTGAAATAAATCACCGCCAGCACGCTACCAAGGCCCACGCCGATGAAAAACGCGCCGTAGCGCTGCTTCGAAGTCAAAGCCATCCACGCAAGGTAGAAGGTAAAACACAAAAGGCAAAATGAAACCGGCCGGCCCCGCCAAGGGCAACAATCCGTCCAGCGTGCTTTTCCATTTTCCATTTATCCTTTTCCCTTTATCATTCCGCCCATGATCACCTCCACGAGCGCCATCCGCGTGCGCTATGCCGAGACGGACATGATGGGCCTGACCTACCACGGCAACTACTTCACCTGGTTCGAGGTTGGCCGCGTGCAGATGATGGACGAGCTGGGCCTGCCCTACCGCGAGTTGGAGAAACGCGGCTACCGGTTGCCCGTGCTCGAAGCTCATGCCAATTTTTTGCGCCCGACGTTTTTTGACGACCGGCTGGAGCTGCGCCTCGCCGTGCGCGAGCGTCCCACCGCCCGCCTGCGCATCGACTACGAATTATACCGCGGCGCCGAACAGTGCCTGACCGGCCACACCGTCCATGCTTTCGTCAACCACCAGGGCGAACCGGTCAAGCCGCCTGCGGATGTGCTGGAGAAAATGCGGGGGTTTTTCCGCAAAGCCTAGCCGGCCTCACTTCGCCGGGTAATTTTTCGCCTCGCGCTTGTAGATGCGCTCGAGGTGGCTGAGGAGGTCGCCGACGGAACGGCCGTCCGTCATGATGCAAGTGCCGGCGCGCTGGTAGAACGGCTCGCGCTCGGCCAGCAGCTCGCGGATGCGCGCGGCGGGGTCGGCGACGTTGAGCAACGGGCGCGCGGAATTGCCGCGGGTGCGCTGAAGAATGGTCTCCGGCGACGCGCAGAGGCACACCAGCACGCCCTTGGCGCGCAGGGTTTCGATCATGCCCGGCTGGGCCACGGCACCGCCGCCCAGCGCCACCACGCAACCGCGCGAGGGATGGCCGCGCTCGATAAATTCGCGCTCCAGCCGGCGAAATTCCTCCTCGCCGCTTTCGGAGAAAATTTGCGCGATAGGCTTGCCCACGCCGCGGGCAATCACGTCGTCGGCGTCGAAAAATCGCAGCCCTTGCAGCTCGGCCAGTTTGCGGCCAAGCGCGGACTTCCCGGTTCCCATGAAACCGGCGAGGTAGAGATTGGGCGGCGGGGCCTTGGCGCTTTCGGCAGGCACACGCGCAGCCTACCGCGCGGCGGCGCGGCGCGCCAAGGAGAAATCAGCCCCGGCGCAAATACCCCGAGCAGAGCAACTGATTTTTCCCACGCACGCACCAGGCATACTCGAAGCCTTTTTTGACACTGTATGCGCCGGATTCGCCTTTTTTGTTCAGCGCGATAAACCCGACTTGAATATCGTCGGACTGGCGCCACTGGGCGGCGATGCGGCGCACCGCCTCGCGGCAGGCGTCGTGCGGACTCAAGCCGAGGCGCATGGACTCGACGACGACCATCGCGCCGGCGATTCTCAGCGCGGCTTCGCCATGGCCGGTGGCGGCGGCCGCGCCGACCGCGTTGTCTACAAACAGACCCGCGCCGATGATGGGCGAATCGCCCACGCGGCCCGGCATTTTCCAGGCCAGGCCGCTGGTGGTGCACGCGCCGGAAAGATTGCCCGCACGGTCAATCGCGAGGATGCCAAGCGTGTCATGATTTTTTGGGCCAACCTTGATGGAGCGCTCTGATTGTTCCTTGCGCCATTTTAGCCACGCCGCTTTCGCCGCCGGAGTGAGGAGATTTTGCTTTTTGAAGCCATGGGCATAGGCGAAACGTTCCGCGCCCTCACCCGCGAGCATGACGTGGGGCGTTTTTTCCATCACGAGCCGGGCGACGGAAATGGGAGTGCGGATGTGGCGCAGAAAGACCACGGAGCCGGCGCGGCCCGCCTCGTCCATGATACAGGCATCGAGAGTAACCTCCCCGTCGCGGTCGGGCAAGCCGCCGTAGCCGACGTTGTTTACCTCCGGATCGAGCTCGGAGACGCGGGCGCCGGCCTCGACAGCGTCAAGCGCGCGGCCCCCGGCGGCGAGGACTTTCCATGCGGCCTCATTGGCGGCGAGGCCATGCTTCCAGGTGGCGATAACGGCGGGGACGGCCCGGCGAGGAGTTTTCATGGCGAAGTGCTTGAGATACCACAAAGGCCGCCCGCGCCGCAAGACCAGCCCCGCCCGGGGCAGATGCGCGCTTGCGAAGCCGGTGGTTTTGGACGATACTGTCCGCAGATGAAAAACGATGTCGAGGAAGTGACCGTGCGGGGGGTGATGCCCACCTCCAACGGCTGCGCCATCTTCCTCGGCGGCAAGGCCAAGACATTTGTCATCTACGTGGACCAGTCCATCGGCAACGCCATCCAGATGACCATCAACGACGTCAAAAAAGACCGTCCGCTCACCCACGACCTCATCGGCCATATTTTCTCCGGCCTCGGCGTGACGGTCGAGCGCGTCATCGTCAACGACGTGGACTCGGGCACGTTTTTCGCGCGCATCATCCTCCAGCAGCAAAACGAACTGGGCAAAAAGGTAATCGAGGTGGACGCGCGGCCCAGCGACTCCATCGTGCTCGCGCTCCAGGCGAAGAAGCCGATCCTCGTCGCGCGCAAAGTGCTCGATTCCGTGGAGGACATGACGGAAATTCTCGAGCGGATTTTGAAACAGCAAAATTGATGAGCGCCGCCCATCCTGGCCTGGCCAACCTGCCCGGCGTGCTCGAGCTTGGGTGCCCGCCCACGGCGCTCGCGCCGA
>DASZWY010000227.1:0-3688 GCA_035546135.1 Opitutales bacterium | reverse complement strand
GAGGGGCAGGGGCGTGCCGGCATATTTGATGGTCAAGTAAAGGCTGCAGCCAAGCAGCCCGGAGGTGAAGAGCGTACCGATGATCAGTTTGTTCCAGCCGATGTGCTCAATTTGCGCTGCCAGATTATTGAACGGCTTCAGGTTCACCGTGTCTTGCACCAGAAACAATCCGAGCAACCCCGATTGCAGGATGACGAATAGCGTTTGCATGGTTTGCTAGGCAGTCATGGATTGCTACCGGCCGTCTTCGTGTTTGGCAAAACTCGGTTGCGCCTTCAATGGATGCGGCAGTGCGCGCACCACCAACCAGGCGATGAGGCACTGGATGATCTTGTCCGTCGGCTCGACCCAGATGTTGGCCGAGGCGAACGACACGCGCAGGTGCTCCAGCGTCGCGGACCAAAACGAAGGGCCGTCATGAAAGGCGAGCGCGACTGCCGGGGCGCTGACTATTGCCGCGACCACGCCCATGATGACACCGGTGAGCACGACGCGCGGAAGGGTTTTAAAGCCCCTGTGTTTGGCCGATAGGCCGGTGACGGCGGCGATCATGAGCTGCGAGAAAATAAAATACGGCATGTGCGCATTGAGCAAGCCGCCGATGAGAAACGACAGCACGCCGATGGCCGCGCCGACGCGCCAGCCGCATAACAGGGTGAAAATTATCGTGCCCAGCGCATCGAGGTATATCGGCAGCCCGAGCAAAATGACCGCATGGCCAATCGCCAAGTTAAGCACGATGCCAGCCACCACTGCGCCCGCAATCCTCCCGGCTTTGCTTGCACACAGCATGGTGGGGAGGCGTAAAAACGTTACTGCGTTGCCGCCGGGGCCGCCGCGCTGGCCGCCGGAGCGGCGGTTGCCTCGGGAGCCGCGCCGCCGCGCCGTCCCCCAGTGCCGCCTCGGCCCCCGCGCCCGCCGCGCGCACCACCGCGTTGCGAAAGCTGGCGCGCTCCCGGAGGCAGCGGCGGCCCGCTCAAGTCCTCGCGGAATTTCACCACGCGCACGGTGTCACCCATATCTTCCATGTCGTAAATTTTCGCGCGCTGGTTGTTGAACGGCTGGCCGATGCAGAGTTCCAACTGGCCGTCGAAAGTCTTGAACAGCATCCCGTGGCCGCTGTCGTTTTCCACGAGCGTCGGCAATTGTTCCCAGGGGCCCTTGAGCGTGCCGGTTTTGGAGCGCGCCAGCGTTTCAACGTAGCCGGAATTTTTGTAACTCGACCACAGCATGAGCAGATGGCCGTCCTTGGTGCGGTAGAGTTCCGGCCCATCCGTCACCCGATGGCTTTCCTCCGCATTGGGGGTGGCCTCCTCGTCAATCCACGGCGCGTCCGAGGCCTTGAACAAATAAATGGGCCGGCCGGCGGCGTTGGACAAATCATCTTTCAGCGGCAGGGCTTCGATGGTGCCATCCAGCTTTTGCACCCATTCATGCGCGTAGACCATCCATGGCTTGCCGTCCGGGTCCACATAGAACGTGCCGTCAATCGTCATGAAATCGTGCGGGGTGGTGGTGTCGTCCTTCTTGAGCAGCGTGAACGGACCCTCGGGCGAATCGCTGATCGAGATGGTCGTGCTGCGCATGTGCCGGGTATACCCGCCGACACTCCCGCCGGGCGGGACCTCGACGTCGTTGTTGTGCAGCGTGGCGAAGAGATAATATTTGCCCTTGTAGAAATGCACCTCGGGCGCCCAGATGCCGTTGGCCGGGTTGGCCCAGCCGTCGGCCGGTTCGCGGAAGCAATTATACGGACCATCCCACGACAGCAAATCCTTGCTCTTGTAATAGACCACGCCGCCGCCGCCGGCGGTATAGAGGTAATAAGTCTTGGACGCCTGGTCGGGGAGGATGAACGGATCGTGCAGTTGAAAATCCGCCAGGTGCAAGCCGGAGCGCGGGCCGCGCGCGCCGCCCCGGCCAAATCCGCCGGGCGCGGGGGCTGGCGCGGCGGGCGCCGAAGCTGTAGGCGGCGTGGCCACGGTGGCCGAGCTCTCCGCCGGCGCGGCGGTTTGCGCCGAGAGCGGCAGCAGCAGCAGCGAAGACGCGGCCAGGCCGGTCAACGCCGCGAAAGAATAAAAACAGAGTTGTGGCCAGCGACGCGGGGTAGGGGCGTTCATGGGAGAAGTGTGAAACGGAGAACGGAAAGTGTGAAGTGCAAAACGCAGCCGTTGGGCGGGTGTTGGCGGGGCAGAAGTTTTGGACATCAACCAGGATTTGGCCCCGTTCCCCACTTCGCACTTTTCTGCCTTTCCCTTCGCCCTTCGCCCTTCTACCCTTGGCTCCTGTGTTATACCTCTGGCCCCTGCTTTCCTTCGCCATCGCGTATGTGCTCGGCTCGGTGTCGTTTGCGGTCATCATCGCGAAGCGCCACGGGGTGGATATCCTCAAGGCCGGCAGCGGCAACCCCGGCGCGACCAACGTCAAGCGCGTCATCGGCAAAGGCCCGGGTAATCTGGTGTTCTTTCTGGATTTCCTGAAGGGCTTTATCGCCGCGCACTGGCCGATGGCGGCGCATAATTTTGACCTGTTGCCACCGGAGGTTTCCGTGACCTGGCTGGGCATTGCGGGCCTGGTCGGCGCAGTGCTCGGGCACAGCTTTTCGATGTTCCTGCGTTTTCGCGGCGGCAAGGGCGTGGCGACGAGCATCGGCGGGCTGGTTGCGCTCATGCCGGTCGTCACCGCCATTGGCTTGGTGATTTGGTATGGCGTTTTTGCCCTGACCCGCTACGTCTCGGTCGCCTCGATCGCATTCGGCCTGTCATTGATGCCGCTGGCGGCGCTGCTGGGCGAGCCGCCAGAACTCACCGGCCTGAGTTTCGTGCTCGCGATCTACATCATCGTGCGCCACCGCGCCAATTTGCAGCGCCTGATGAACGGCACGGAGAGCAAGTTCGAGAAGAAGAAGGCCACCGAGGCGACTAAAGGCACCGACAAATCAGCGGGCGGAGTGAAATAAAACATCGGTCGCCTCGGTCGCTTCAGTGGCCTTAGTCGCCTTTGGCCACCGCCCTTTGCGCCTTCCCTTTCGGGATTTTTCGTGATTTATAGTGGTTCCGTTTGAACATGCCCGAACCACGCACCATCTGCATCGGCCTCCTCGGCTTTGGCACTGTCGGCCAGGGGGTTTGGAAGCACCTGCACAATAACCGCGCCGCGCTCGAGCGCCGGTTGGGCGTCGGGCTGGAGATCGCGCGCGTGGGCGTGCGCGATTTGAAGAAGAAACGCGCCATCGCCGTGCCGCGTTCGCGGCTGACCACCGACCTAGCCTCCATCGTGGACGATCCGTCCATTGACATCGTCTGCGAGCTCATCGGCGGCACCACCACCGCGCGCGAATTGACCGCCCGCGCACTCAAGCTCAACAAAGTCGTCGTCACCGGCAACAAGGCGCTGCTCTGCGAACACGGCGCGGAAATGTTCCGCCTGGTGCAGCGCGGGCGCGGGCATTACTTTTTCGAGGCCAGCGTGGCCGGCGGCATCCCGATCATCAAAGTGCTGCGCGAAGGGCTGATTGCGAACCGCTTTCGCCTCATCTACGGGATCTTGAACGGCACCTGCAATTACATCCTCACGCGCATGGCGTGCGAGGGCCGCCCGTTTGCCGAGGTGCTGGCCGATGCCAAGCGCCTGGGTTACGCCGAGGCCGATGAGTCACTCGATGTCGACGGCTGGGACGCCGCGCACA
>DASZWY010000226.1:0-34176 GCA_035546135.1 Opitutales bacterium | reverse complement strand
CGCCCGCGCAGCGCGACAACCAATTCCTGGTGCCCAAGGTCGTGGACGACGCCTAAACCCGCCCCATGTCCGAAGCTTTGCATACTCTCACCCTCGCCGAATTGAGCCGCCGGCTGGCGGCGCGGCAAGTCACCTCGGAAGCGGTCACCCGCGCCTTTATTGAGCGCGCGCAAGCCGTGGAACCGAAAGTCCGCGCGTTCCTGCACCGCGACGAAGCGGATGCGCTGGCGCAGGCGAAGGCGTCCGACGCGCGCCGCGCCGCGGGAAAAACCTTGGGGCCGCTCGACGGCGTGCCCATCGGCATCAAGGACGTAATCGCGGTCAAAGGCCAGCCGCTGACGGGCGCGAGCAAGATTTTGGAAAAGTTCGTGTCGCCCTACGACGCGACGGTGACGGAAAAATTGCACGCGGCGGGTGTGGTGTTGTGGGGGCGGCTGAATTTGGATGAATTTGCGATGGGCTCCTCGACCGAGAACAGCGCGTACCAGACAACGGGAAATCCCTGGGACCTGGAGCGGATTCCCGGCGGCAGTTCCGGCGGCAGCGCGGCGGCGGTGGCGGCGGGCGAGGCCCCGGCGGCGCTGGGCAGCGACACGGGCGGCTCCATCCGCCAGCCGGCGGCGCTGTGCGGCATTGTCGGGCTCAAGCCGACCTACGGGCTCGTTTCGCGCTACGGGCTGATGGCGTTTGCGTCGTCGCTCGACCAAATCGGGCCGATGACGCACACCACCGAAGACGCCGCGATGTTGCTCCAAGTGCTGGCGGGGCACGACCGGCGCGATTCGACGTCGCTCAAGCAGCCGGTGCCGGATTACGTGGCGGCGGTCAACGCGCCCGCGAAACCGTGGACGCTCGGCGTGCCGCGCGACTTTTTCGGAGAGGGCATCGACCCCGAAGTGCGCGCAAGCATCGAGGCGGCGATTAAATTTTACGAGAGCAAGGGCTGCAAGATCGTGGACATCAAGCTCCCGCATGCGGACCTGGGGCTGCCGGTGTATTATATCATTGCGACGGCCGAGGCGTCGTCCAACCTGGCGCGCTACGACGGCATCCGCTACACCCACCGCAGCGCGCAGGCCGAGGACGCGGTGGACATTTATTTCAAGAGCCGCGCCGAGGGTTTTGGCCCCGAGGTGAAGCGCCGCATCATCCTCGGCACCTACGTGCTGAGCAGCGGCTACTACGACGCCTATTACCTGCGCGCGCAGAAGGTGCGCACGCTCATCCGCCGCGATTTTGAAAATGCGTTCCAAGAGGTCGACGCCGTCCTGACGCCCACGGCGCCGACGGCGGCGTTCAAGCGCGGCGAAAAGACGGACGACCCGCTGGCGATGTATCTGAGCGACATTTACACCATCTCGGTGAACCTCGCCGGGCTGCCGGGCCTGTCGCTGCCGTGCGGGTTTACAAAAAATAATCTGCCGATCGGGCTGCAACTCATCGGGCGGCCGTTTGCGGAAGCGGACCTTCTCGCCCTCGGCCATATGTATGAAGCCGCGCACGACTGGCATTCCCGCCGCGCCCAACTCTGAACCTGATTATTGTATTGTTGAATTGTTCCATTGTTATAAATCACAAACCATTCAAGCCATCCGCCTCAAAACAATTCAACCCTAGAACCATTCCCCCATTTTTGCATGGAATTTGAAGCAGTCATCGGCCTCGAAGTGCACGTCCAGCTCAAGACGCGCTCGAAAATGTTTACGCGCGCGGCCTACCGCTACGGCGAGCCGCCGAACACGCTGACCAACCCGGTGGTGCTCGCGCTGCCCGGCACGCTGCCGGTGATGAACGCCGAGGCCGTGCGCAAGAGCATCAAGGTGGGCCTGATGTTCCATTGCCAAATCGCCGAGACCTGCAAGTGGGACCGCAAAAATTATTTTTATCCCGACAGCCCGAAGAACTACCAGATCTCGCAATACGACCAGCCGCTGTGCCTCGGCGGCGGCGTGGAAATCGAACTGCCCGGGGCTTCGCGCAACGTGATGGGCGCGCACCGCACGGTGAAACTCACCCGCATCCATCTCGAGGAGGACGTGGGCAAGCTGACGCACTTTTCACGCGACAGCCTGGTGGACTACAACCGCGCCGGCGCGCCGCTGATTGAAATCGTGTCCGAGCCGGACATGCATTCGCCGGACGAGGTGTTCGCCTACCTGACCGCGTTGCGCATGTGCCTCGTCGCCGCGGACATTTCCGACTGCGACATGGAAAAGGGCCAGATGCGCTGCGACGCCAACGTGTCCATCCGGCCCGTCGGCGAGACCAAACTCGGCACCAAGGTCGAGCTGAAGAACCTGAATTCCATTTCCGGCGTGCGCAACGGCGTCGAACACGAAATCAAACGTCAGACGCAGTGCCTGAGCAAAGGCGAGCGCATCGTGCAGGAGACGCGCCGGTGGGATGCACAACTCGGCGTGACGCAATCCATGCGCTCGAAGGAGCAGGCGCACGACTACCGCTATTTCCCCGACCCGGACCTGATGCCCGTGCGCACGACCCCGGAGGTGATTGAGAAATTGAGGAAAGAGTTGCCAGAACTGCCCTTCGACAAACAACGGCGCTACCAGAAGGACTGGGAACTGCCGTACACCATCACGTCGGTCATCTGCTACGACCACGAGCTGGCGGCGTATTTTGAGGCGGCGGTCGCGGCGTGCAACCAGCCGAAGGCGGTGGCCAATTATATCGCGAACGATTTGCTGCGCGAACTCGCCGCCGCGGCGCCCGCAGGCGAGCCGCCGCAGTCGGTGACGAAGTGCAAAATCACCCCCACGGGGCTGGCCGGACTGGTGAAGCTCGTCGAAGGCGGCGTGATTTCGAAGCAAATCGCGAAGGACGTTTTCCTGGAAATGTTCCAGACCGGCGAGGCGGCGGAAGCCATCGTGGACCGCAAGGGCCTGCGCATGCAAAGCGACACCGGCGCGCTGGAAAAGATTTGCGCGGACGTCATCGCGGCGAATCCGAAACCCGTCGCCGAATACAAGGGCGGGAAACTGACCGCCATCAACGCGCTCAAGGGCCAGGTGATGAAGCAGACCAAGGGGCAGGCGAATCCGGCGGCGGTGGATGAAGTGCTGAAGAAGCTGCTGGGGTAGTGTCTTGGTTCTTGGTTCTTGGTTCTTGGTTCTTGGTTCTTGGTTCTTGGTTCTTGCGAGGCCCTGCTTACCTCAACCAAGCATGAAGGCGCTTTTATCTACCTTGTCCTGCGCGGAGAATTAGTAATAATAGCCCCTTTATGGGCAACGTTTTCGGCAAGCTTTTCACGATTGCGACCTGGGGCGAGAGCCACGGGGGCGGGGTCGGCGTCGTCGTCGACGGCTGCCCGCCTAATTTGCCGCTGGCACCCGCGGACATCCAGGGCGACCTCGACCGGCGGCGGCCGGGCCAGAGTGAATTGACCACGCAGCGCAAGGAGGCCGACGCGGTGAGCATCATTTCGGGCGTCTATGAAGGCCGCACGCTCGGCACGCCGATTGCAATGCTGGTCGCCAACACCGACGCGCGGCCCGAGGCGTACGCCGAGATGCGCGAGAAATTCCGCCCCTCGCACGCGGACTACACCTATTTGGCAAAATACGGCCTGCGCAACCACGAAGGCGGCGGGCGGTCGTCCGCGCGCGAAACGATTGGGCGCGTGGCGGCGGGCGCGATTGCGAAAAAGATTCTGGCCCTCGGCGGCGGCGTGGAAATCCGCGCCTACGTCGAGCGCGTGCAAAATATTGCCATGCCCGGCGTGGAGGAATTGACCGCGGGCGAAAAGACACCCTTCCCCACCCTGGCGCAAGTCGAGGCCAACGCGGTGCGCTGCCCGGACGCGAAGACGGCGGAGAAAATGGCGGCGCTCATCAAAAAGATGCGCTCGGCGGGCGATTCCGTCGGCGGGGCGCTGGTGTGCCGCGTGCGCGGGCTGCCGGCGGGGCTCGGCGAGCCGGTGTTCGACCGGCTGGAGGCGGATTTGGCAAAGGCGATGCTGTCGCTCCCCGCGACGAAGGGTTTTGAAATCGGCAGCGGGTTTGCGGGCACGAAGCTGACCGGCTCGCAGCACAACGACGCGTTTGCGATGCGCGGCGGCAAGGTGCGCACGCTCACGAACCGCTCGGGCGGCGTGCAGGGCGGCATCAGCAACGGCGAGGAACTGTTCTTCCGCGTCGCCTTCAAGCCCACGGCCACGATTTTGCAGAAACAGAAAACGGTGGACACAAAAGGGAAAGCCACGGAACTGATGGGCCGCGGGCGCCACGACCCCTGCGTGCTCCCCCGCGCCGTCCCGATCGTCGAGGCCATGACTGCCCTCGTCCTCGTGGACCACTGGCTGCGGCAGCATACGCAGAACGGGGTGTTTAAGTTCTCTTAAAGATTACGAAGCAACGCAGTTAAAAAAGTTGCGGTGAACCCAAGCAGTCCAATCCACTGCACAACTGCTTTGGTCTTGGCCAGTCTTTCACCACCGAAATCGGTTGCGGAAAGCACTAACAGGCCAAGACAAATGCAACCCATTCCGATGCAGATTGCATCAAAGCCGTAATAGGTGAAATGCTTGTAGCTGGCCTGTCGATTAACGACAGCGGTAACACCATAGACAATTATTGCCACAGATAATAAATAATTTAGGAAAAATTTTCCCCAAGCCATATCCAATAAATCCTTGTTCCAAATGTTTGGTCTACACTCTCCACCATCGAGCAATTTTCCTTGCGCCAACAATTTTCGAATTTTTCGCTTCTGAAATAATACACTTATCCAAACGACAAAAAAGAGGACAACAAACCATGCAATCACCAGCCAATAGGTGTCTTTCATTACGTGGCCATACATAGGACGCAACAACTTCCCAGTCAATTTTAAGTGTTTTAAAGAACGCCAAAACCTTGCCGTACCTTATCCAACTCCGCCTGTTCAGCGGCGAGCTGAAACCCCCACGGCGCGCTGGGGGCAGTGCGCCCTACCTGGGTAGCTACCCCGCCTTTTCCAGCTCCGCGAGTTCGGCGGCGGCTTTTTCCCAGGCGTGGGTGGCGGCCTGGAGCTGGTCGACGACGTGGGTGAGCTCGCGGTTGAGGTGCTGGGGCTTGCCAGGCTGGGTGTAGGTCTCGGGGGCTTCGAGGGCGGTGGTGAGTTCGTTTTGCTGGGCCTCGAGCTGGGCGACTTTTTCCTCGAGCTTGCCGACATCGGCGCGAAGCTGGCGGAGTTTGTTCTTGCGGTTGCGCTCCTCGTCGCGGCTGACCGCGGCGCGGGTCGGGGCCTTGGCCGCGGCAACGTTTTGCATAGGACGGGCGTCGGTGAAGCCGGCGGTCAGCGCGGCGCGCTCGTTGAGGGCGCGGGATTTTTCCAGGTAATAATCGTAATCGCCGGCGTAGGGCGTGAGGCGGCCGGAGTGGACGTGGAGGACGGTCTTGGCGAGGGCGCGGATGAAATAGACGTCGTGGCTGATGAAGATGAGGGTGCCTTCGTATTGCTTGAGGGCATGGATGAGCGCGTCAATCGAGGCGATGTCGAGGTGGGTCGTCGGCTCGTCCATGAGCAGGAAGTTGGGCGGCTTGACGAGGAGGCGCGCGAGGGCGAGGCGCGATTTTTCGCCGCCGGAGAGGACGGAGACCTTTTTGAACACGTCGTCCTTGCGGAAGAGAAAGGCGCCGAGGATGGTGCGCACGGCCTGCTCGGAGAGCGGGTTTTCCGCGCTGTGCAGCTCCATGACGTTGTCGAGCACGGAGGCGTTGAGATTGAGGTTGTCGGCGCGGTTTTGCGCGAAGTAGCCGGAGACGACGTTGCTGCCGAGTTCAATGGCGCCGCCCTGAATGGGGATGACGCCGGCGAGGATTTTGAGGAGCGTGGACTTGCCCGCGCCGTTGGGGCCGACGAGAACGATGCGCTGGCCGCGCTCGGCCTGGAAATTCAGATCGCGGTAAACGACGTGGTCGCCATAGGCCTGCTGGACGTGTTCGAGATTGACGACCTTGAGGCCGGAGCGTGGCGTGGGCGGAAACTTGAAGTTGACGCGCTTGAGGTCTTCCACCGGCTCGTCCACGGCGACTTCCTGAAGGCGCTCGATTTGTTTTTCCTTGGACTTGGCGCGGGAGGCCATCGAGGCCTTGGCGCCGAAGCGGTCCACGAATTTTTGCAGGTGGGCGATCTGGCGCTGCTGGTTTTTGTAGGCGGAAAGCTGCTGCTCCTTGCGGTGCTCCTTTTGCTCGAGGTAGTCGTCGTAATTGCCGGTATAGCGGTTGAGCGTGCCGCCGCGCAGTTCGAGAATGCCGGTGCAGAGAGTGTTGAGGAAGGCGCGGTCGTGCGAGATGACGACGAGGCCGCCGGGATAGCGCGTCAAGTAATCCTGAAACCAAAGGAGGGCCTCGAGGTCGAGGTGGTTGGTCGGCTCGTCGAGAAGGAGCAGGGCCGGCTCGCTGACGAGGAGGCGGGCGATGTGGGCGCGCATGACCCAGCCGCCGGAAAAGGACTTGGCCGGGCGTTCGTGGTCGGTTTCGCGAAAGCCCAGGCCGGCGAGGATTTTCTTGGCGCGCGGCTCGAGGGTGTAATCGATGTCGTAGTCCTCGTCGGAATCGGGCAGGAGTTTTTTGCCGCTGGTGGCGATGGTGAGGATGGACTCGTCGCCTGCGGGGGCGCTTTCCTGGGGAAGAAAGCCGAAGTCCGCGCCGCGTTCCCACTCGATGGTGCCCTCGTCTGGGGCATCGCGGCCCAGAATCAGGTTGAAGAGCGTGGACTTGCCCGCGCCGTTGGGGCCGACGAGGCCGTAGCGGTCGGAACGCGCGATAAAGAGCGACACCTCGCTGAAGAGCGAGCGGGTGGCGTAGGACTTGGAGACATCGGCAAGCGTGAGCATCGTGAGGCCAAACGGGTGATTGAATCGCAAGATGCGGCGCATTTCAAGGTGGAACGCGCGCTCCGTGCGCGTTTTAGCGTGCGCGGAGCGCCCGCTCCACCAACAAGAGTGCCGCGATGGCGGGTCGGTTTGACATCCAGCGGACGACACGGAGGTCGTCCCTCCGCTGGAGGGCCCGGCTCCGTCCGGGCCGTCTTTTGAAATTTTGATCAAACTGACCCACTACCAGTGCCACGGCGGCACTTGCCACGCGGGGGAAAAGGCCCACAATGACGGGTTTTCGGGCCGGCTGGTGATTCCTGCAACCATTCGTCCGGCGCGGGATTTTTATACTCCATGCGCGGACGGGACACCTTGCGGAACATGTTTGGGCTGGACTGGCGGTCGCTGGCGCTGATGCGCATGGGGCTGGCGGTGACGATTCTCGCGGACCTCGCCGTCAGTTCGCGGAGCTTGCGGGCGTTTTACAGCGACGAAGGGGTGCTGCCGGTGAAGCTGGTGCGGGAGAATTTCGCGCCGGACCTGTCGCTGTATCTCTGGCATGGCAGCGCGGCGTGGGCGGCGGTGCTGTTCTGCATCGAGGCGGTATTGGCGGTGATGATGCTGGCGGGCTACCGAACGAAGCTGGCGACCATCGGCGGGTGGGTGATGCTGCTGTGCCGCCAGGCGCGCAACCCGATGATTTTGTTCGGCGCGGACATGACGGAGCATATCGCGATGTTCTGGGCGGTGCTGCTGCCGCTGAACCGGCGTTATTCGCTGGACGCCTATCTCGGACGCGTGCGGCCGCCGGAAGGCACTTGCTACCTGAGCATGACGAGCTTCGGCGCGGTGCTGCAGTACATGGTGATTTATATTGTGAGCGGAATCCTCAAGAGCGGGCCGACGTGGCATGTCGAGCACTCGGCGGTTTATTACGCGCTGTCGATCCAGATGTATGCGCGGCCGCTCGGCCAGTGGCTAAACCAGCACGACACCCTGACGGCCTGGCTGACGGTGGCGACGCTGTATCTCGAGCTTTACGGGACGGTGCTGTTCATTCTCCCCTTTGTGCGCGGGTGGGGGCGGCTGCTGGGGTGCGCGATCTTTGGCGGATTGCAAATCGCGTTTGGCGCGACCATGCAGATGGGGCTGTTCTGGGTGGCGATGGATTCGTTTTTGCTGATGTTGCTGCCGGCGGAGTTTTGGACGTGGCTGGCCGAGCCGGCGGGACGCTGGCTGGCAAAAAAAACGGGGTGGGAAACCTCCGGGCCGCCGCCAAACGCCGGGCCGCCAACGCCGAGACCAGAACTGCCGCGCTGGCGCAAATACCCGAACGTTGCGGGAAAGATTTTGGGGAACCTGGCAATGGCGGGCATCATCGTCTATATGTTGTTGATCAACTACGACACGATACCCGGGCACGCCGCGGTGATTTCGAATGAATGGCGCCGGCCGGCGACAGACACCGGCCTCGAGCAGTATTTTAACATGTTCGCGCCCGATCCGCAGACGGAGGATGGCTGGTTTCTCCTGCGCGGGACGTTGAGAAACGGCGACATGGTGGATTTGCGCACGGGCCAGCCGGCGAGTTTCGACGAACCCGCTTCCATTGCGGATTCGATGGGCGACCAGCGCTGGTGCAGCTACTTCCTCGACATCATCTACGAGGACTCGGCGGGATACCGCCCGTATTATGCCGAATATTTGGAGCGCAACTGGGACAATACCCACCCGCTGGGCCAGCAACTCGCGCGGGTCGAAATCATTTACATGCGCGCGCTGCACGGGCCCAATCACACCTTCGCCGGGCCGCAGCCCATCGTTTTGTGGTCGGAAGATTTTTAGCCGCAAAACCCGCGCGCTTCTGCTCTAACCATGGCATCCATGCCCCCGTTTCCCATCCTCTTGCTGGCTTTGGCGGCAACCACGCCCACCCCCGCGATCTTTCAGCCGCCGGCGGAAGTGCACAGTGTCGAGCTCACGGAATGGCGCGCGGACTCCGGGGGCAACGGGCATTTTTACGAGGCGGTGACTTCACCCGCGGGCATCACCTGGGATGACGCAGCGGTCTACGCCAAGGCGCACGGCGGCCAACTGGCGGCGCCGCAGTCCAAGCAGGAAAACGCGTTTGTGTTCAATCTGGTGGACACCGCCGACTTTTGGATGGCGGGAACGGATGGCACGGACTGGGGACCCTGGTTGGGCGGGACGCGGGCGACGGCGTCCACGCCGCCGAATGAAGGCTGGGGCTGGATCAATCCGCCGGCGCGTTCGATTGGCCGCGGGGACGACCACTTGCATTTTAGCGCGGAACATCCTGGTGAACGCCGCCCCATCTGGGGGGCGTTGCCGGGCGACACCCGGCTGCCCGGTTTTGTGGTGGAATACGACCGCGACCCGTTGCCCAACACCCTGCCCTATGTCGCATTGTTCGGCGTCTGCGTCGTGGGGGTGATTGCGCTCGCGGGCGCGGTCTATTTTATAATCGAGTGGCGCAAATCCGTCTCCGGCAAGACCGCCTAGCCCTCAGGCATCCAGCGCCACTTGCAACGCGGCAATGATTTCCTCGGGCGTGTATTGGCTGAGATTGCGGCGGGCAAAACCCGGGCGTGACTCGAGCCAGCCGCGCTTGAGCGGCTTTTCGAGCACCCAGGAGCGCTCACCCAGCGGACGCCAGCGGCGGGCGGAATTTTCAAATTCCGGCTCGAGCATCAAAGTCACCGTGCGCGTGCCCATGGCGGCGGCAAGGTGGGCGGGACCGCTGTCGCGCCCGAAAACCACCGCCGCGCCGCGCAAGAGGAAAGCGGCCTCGGCGAGGTCGGTTTCACCGCAAAAATCCTTGATCCAGGCGGCGGCGCTCCCGGCGCCATCCATGATCTGGCCGATGGCTTCGTCTTCGGCGTCCGCGCCAATCAAAACGACGTAGAGCCGGCGTTCCTTGACCAGCCAGCGGGCGGCGGCGATGAAAAACTCGGGCGCAATGCGCGGCTTTTCGCCGTGGGCGCCGATGTGCAGCACCGCGTAGCTGCCGGCAGTGATGCTGGCCGGAAGTTTTTCGGTGAGGCGTTCGAGCGCCGCTTCGTTGGGGCGGAGGCTCGGCTCCAGCCGTTCCGGCGCGGGCACGCCCAGTTTCTCGAGCAGGTCAAAATTATAAAAGGCCTCGTGTTTGTCGCCGCGTTTTTTGGGTTCAGGCAGCGGGTCGGTGAGCCATTCGCCGCCGTTTTGCGTGAAGCCCAGGCGGCGCGGAATTTCCGCCTGGGCGGCCGCCTGCTCAATGGCGGGGTCGGAGTTCAGGTGGACAATGCAGGAGGGCTGGATTTTGCGGAAACTGGCGGCGAGCGCGGTGATGCGCCAATCGCCATCGCCACCGGGCGGCAGCGGAATAAAACTCTTCAGCGCGGGGTGGCCGGCAAAGAGCGGCTCCATGCGCGCCTGCGCAACCAAATGAATTTCGGCCTTCGGAAACGCCGCACGCAACGGTTCCAGGCAGGAACTGCTGATGACGACATCGCCGATGCGGTCCGGACGCGCCAACACAATGCGAATATTGCCGTTAGCTTCCATATTCTCCCATGGGGGATTCACCCTACAGCCATTCCGCGCCATTTTCAACTCCATTTTACACCGAGGGATTATTTTAACAAACCGGGCGGAGCCCCCGCCATCTGCCAATGCTTGATTGCCTCGATAGGATGAATAAGCATGATGACATTGAGCGTAAGATTATCCCGCACCCACAGGGCGCAGCCGATTTCCATGACGAGCACCGCCGCCAAGGCGACCGGCCAGCGGACGCGCCAGGCAAAACAGTAGCCAAGGCCCATCATGAGGATGTCGCTCATCGAGTTGAGAATGCTGTCGCCGTCGTAGCCGAGCGCGATGGTGGCGGCGCGGTAGCGGTTGATGATGATGGGGGAATTTTCGAGGAGCTCCCAAGTGGCCTCGATGAGCGCGGCGACAACGAGCCGCTGCGCCACGGGCATTTGCGGCCGCAGCCAGCGCAGGAACCAAAAAAACAAAATGCCGTGCGTGAGATGGGAAAAGGAATACGGGTCGGCGAAGCGCTGGGAATTTTCGCCGCTCCAGATATTGCCTTCCCACCAGCCGAACTGGCCATCCGGCCCGAGAGGCAGGCGGCCCATGCAAAATTCGAGGGAGCCGGTGACGGCAAAAATCGCGGCAAGAATGGCCAGCGGGCGGGCCCAAGTGGCTTTGAAACCAGGTTGGTTCGCAGGCGGCGCAGCAGACAGCATCGCGCCATGGCAATCGGGCCGGGCCGGATTGTCGAATCCAAAATCGGGTTTGCCGGGCCATGAATATCCATAAAGTTTTGGCGCGACCCCCATGACAAATCTTTCACGTATTTCCGCTTTACCCCTGGACGAAAAGGAGAATTAATTGAGACCGCCAGGTTGTACCCATGCCCCGGATGCAAAAGAACCCGAATTGGCGCCGTCGAGGGCAACTCCTTTCCGGCCTGGCGTGGCTGGCCTGCTTGATCATTGCCTTGACGATAACCCCGGCCCGGGCGGACACGCTCTACGTCGCCAACAACGGCGACGGCACCATGAGCAAGGTGGATGACAAGGGGGTAGTGAGCGTGGTCGCCGACAATCTCAATGGCGCATGCGGGGCAGCGTTCGATTACAACGGCAACATCAACATCCTCGACCTCGACCGCGGACGGCTTTACCGCGTGAGCAAGACCGGCAACACCACGGTGTCCGCGCAAAATCTCGCGCGGCCGGAGGACCTGGCGTTCAATTCGCACGGAGATTTGCTGGTGGTCAACAGCGACGGCAGCATCCGGCGCCTGCAGGCCAACGACAACTACGCCAGCGTCATCGCCACCGGGCTGGATGCGCCGCACGGCATCGCCGTGGACAAAAACGATTTCATGTACGTCAGCAATTATGGCAACGGCACGATTGCCAAGGTCACTCCCGACGGTGGCAAAATCACCACGTTCGCCACCGGCTTGAATTACCCGGCCACCCTGGCGTTTGGGCCGGACGGCGACCTGTATGTGGCCAACACCGGCGACCGCTCGATTGTCAAAATCGCGCCGGATGGCAAGCTGTCGCCGTTTGCCAAGGACGTCGGCACCCCCGCGCAAGTGGCGTTCGATTCGCACGGCGTGCTTTACGTGCTCGACTCCACCAACGGCACGGTGCTGACGGTGGACAACCAAACCGGCGCCACCAAACTTTTTGCGCAAGGCTTGGCGCGGCCGTACGGCATGACTTTCGACCACCCGCTCAACAAACATGCGCCCATCGCGCCGCCGGAGCCGCCGCCGCCGCCGAAACCGGGCTGGGGTCTGATTATCGCGTTGGCGGCGCCCAGCGGGTTGCTTTTGCTGGGCGGAATTCTCTGGCTGACCATGGGGAAAAAAGACGCGGAATGACGCCATCGCCGGGAACGTTCAGGACACCGGCGGGTTTTTCAAAAACTCCACGATTTCGTCGAGCGACGCGCGGGCTTCGGGGATAAAGGGAAGGAAAGCCTGCCAGACGTGGGGAAGCCCCGGCCAGAGCTTGAATTGCACCGGCACGCCGGCGGCCCGGGCTTTGGCGGCAAAGCGCACGCTGTCATCGCGCGTGCCCTCGCTGTCGCTCGCGTGGATGATGAGTGGAGGCAGGCCGTGTAAATCCGCATAAAGCGGCGAAGCGAGCGGATGGGTCGACGGCGTCGGACCAAGGTAGAGTTTTGCGGCAATGGCCACGCTTTCGCCGTAATAAAAGACCTCGGAAAAAGTGTTGGTAACCAGCGAGTCGCCGGTCGCGGCCAAGTCCGTCCACGGCGACAGGCAGGCGGCGGCGGCGGGCAATGCTTCTCCGGCATCGCGCAGACGCAGTAGCAAGCCGAGCAGGAGCCCACCGCCGGCGGAATCGCCCGCGAGAACAATTTCCTTGGCGGGAATGCCCTGGGCGCGCAGCCAGCGATAACAAGCCGTGACGTCATCCAGCGCGGCGGGAAATTGATTTTCCGGCGCGAGGCGGTAGGCGGGCGCAAGCACGCGCGCGGGGAACTGGCGCGCGAAAAAGGTGGTGAGCGTGCGATGCGTCCGCGGCGAGCACATCAGGTAGCCGCCGCCGTGGAGAAAAAGCAGCGTGCGCTTGGGAACCGCGTCGAGCGGGATGATCCATTCGGCAGGAACCGGGGCGCCGGGAGCCGGATGGAAGCGCAGGCCGGCGCGACGATAGGGAAAGAAACGCGCGAGATGGCCGACGAAATTCCGGGTGGCCCTGACATAGAGGCCCGCGGCGCCAGCGCGCTCAATCAGCGTGTGCCGGCGCTTGAACGTGCGCAAAAATGCGGAAATGGCGCGGGCCTGCCAACTGGCCTTGACGGGAATGGTGCGCATGCAGGCCTCACGGAAAATCTTGCCCAAGGCGACGGATGCGTCAACCTAATGCCAGGAGGGAAACACCATGGCTCAAGCTTCCCGTGATTTTATGTCCACCCTGCGCGCCTATTTGATGCGATTGGTACTGGTCTTGATGGTGGCGGTCGCGGCGTGGGGGATATCGCAAAATCCGCCCGCCTGGTTGGTGACCGCCATCAAGCGCTACACGGAAAAGCCGCCGGCGTGGCCGAATGACTACGCCAAGGCCCAGGCGCAGGCGAAGGCGGAGCACAAGCTCATCTTCCTCAGTTTCACCGGCTCGGACTGGTGCTACTATTGCCAGCAGTTCGACAAATACGTGCTGGATACGCCGGTGTTTCGCGATTACGCGGCGAAGAACCTCGTGTTGGTCGAGGTGGATGTGCCGCAGCACCACAGCCAGCCCGCGGCATTGCAGGCTCAGAATGAAAAATTGGTGATGAAATACGACGTGCACGGCTTCCCGACCACCATCTTGATCAACAGCGACGGCAAGGAACTGCTGCGCACCGAAGGCTATGACGATGCGTCCGGGCCCAAGTCGTTCATCGCGCAAATTGACTCGACCGTGAAACGATACACCCCGAAGCCGGCTCCCCCGGCCGCCTGAGAAAATCCACCGGCGCGGGATTACAACCGCCGGGCGGCAAAGGCCATGGCGTCGGCGATTTTGGAAAGGTCCTCGTCGGTGTGGCACGCAGAAATGGCGGTGCGGACGAGGTCTTTGCCAGGAGGCACGGCGGGCGCGATGGACATGACAGTGAAGACGCCGTGGTCAATCAGGTGCTGCCAGAAGCGGTAGGCGCGCTCCTTGGTGCCAAGGACGATGGGCACGGCGGGCGTCTCGCTGCCCCAGGTGTCGAGCTTGAGGTCGTGAAGGATCTGCTTGTAGCGCTTGGTGTTGTCCCAGAGGCGGCGAAGATGCTCGGGCTCCTGGGTCAGCAATTCGAGCGCAGCCTCGGCGGCATAAGCCTGGGCGGGAGCAAGCGCGGCGCTGAAAATGGTCTGTTTCGAATGGGAACGAAGGTATTCGATGACCTCGCGCGAACCCGCGGCGAAACCGCCCGTACTGGCGAGCGCCTTGGAAAAACTGCCGGCGATGAGGTCCACTTTGTCGGTAACGCCGAAATGGTTCGCGGTGCCGCGGCCATCCTGGCCAAGGACGCCGAAGCCGTGCGCGTCGTCCATCACGTGGAAGCAATTCTGGTCCGCGGTGACCGCGAGAATTTCCGGAATCGGGGCGATGTGGCCCTCCATAGAGTAGACGCCCTCGAAGGCGACAATTTTCGGGGTCTCGGGCGCCTCGTAGGCAAGGAGTTCGCGGAGGTTTTCCGCGCTGTTGTGGGCAAAGCGCTCGGCCTTGGCCTGGGTCAGGCCAATGCCGGCCCAGATGGAGGAATGCAGGTTTTTGTCGGCCAAGACAACATCACCCTTCTGGGCAAAAGCCTGAAGGGCGGACATGCAGGAGATGTAGCCGGCGACCGAGACATGGCAGGCCTCCTTGCCGAGGAAGGCGGCCAGTTTTTCCTCCAGCCGTTGGTGATAGGCCCGGCTGCCGTTGGAGAGCCGCGCGCCGGTGGTGCTGGTGCCCCACTCCATCAGGCCGCGCTGGGCGGCCTCCATGACCTTGGGATGGTGCGTGAGGCCCAGGTAGTCATTGCTGCTGAGCATGACCATCTCGGCGCCGTTGAGCCAGACATGGGTGCCGACCTGGCGCTCAAACGTATGGTAGTAAGGCTTGTAACGCAGACGCAGACGGGTGGTCTCGTCCTCGCGACAGCGGCTGGCGATCGAATTGCCGGTTTTGGCGGTAAAAAGCGAAATCATGAAAGGCACTCCCCCGTCTGGCAGCTCGAGGGAGTTGAATTAACTATGCGCATATAAACGATTTCCTGATGTGCGAGAAGCAATATTTTCCAAGGGATTTTCGAATCGCCGCAAGGTGCTTTAGCAAAAATTGTTCCAAAACTCCAGCAACATTCAGGTTACACCCCTCCGTTAGGTTGGCGGCAGGACAAAAAGCCGGCAGTGAATTGGAACTTTAAGCCCTTGGCTTGGTTAGAATTAAGCACTGCCTTGCTTTGCCTGATGCCGTTTTTGTTAGCCGCTTGCCAGCCAACCGTTTGCCGTTAATGTCCCACTCGATGCCTTTTCCCCGCATGGGCCGCCCTACCTCAACGAAGCTGCGGTGTGGCCGTTGGTTGGTGGGTATGCTGGCATCCGTTGCCTGGTGCGCGGGGCAGACGCCGCCCGCGACCGCCGCCACCCCTGTGGCAACTCCGGCGACCCCGGCGGAGACTGCCGCCCAAAAATTGCTCCAGGGAGATTACGCAGACGCCGTGACCATCACGCAAGGGGCGATGCGGAACAGTTACCCGAGCGAAGCATTGGTGCGCGTGGCCGCGGAAGCCAATCTGGCCCAAGGCAAATACAACGAAGCGTATGCGGTGTTGAAGTCGGGCCTGAATTACAATTCGTCCAGCATCCGGTTGTCGCTGCTGCTGTACCAGGCGTGCCTTTATCTTGGCAAAAGCCAGGAGGCCCAGCAGGTGCTCGCCGACATCAATGGATTCCTGACCAACCTGGCGGCCCAGCAGCAATACACCCAAATGCCGATTCCGGCGAGCCTGCGCGTGGCGGCGGGCGAAGCGGCGCTGCGGCAAGGCATGGACCCGAAGCAGTTGCTCCAGCAATTTTTCCAGCCGGGCGAGCAAGGCCAGCCACCCGTGCGCGAGGCGTTTCTCGACGCCGGGCAACTGGGGCTGGACAAGCACGACTACAACCTGGCCTCGAAAAGTTTTGGCGACGGGCTGCGGGCGTTTCCCGATGACGCGGATTTCCTGTCGGGTCTGGCGGCGGCGTTCCGCCCCACCGACCGGGAAAAATTCGCCGACTACGCCAAGCAGGCCCTGGCGGCCAACCCGCGGCACCTGCCAACCCTCGTGATGCTGGCCGACAACCTGATTGACGCGGAGTCGTACGACCAGGCGCGCGAGCTGCTGCAAAAAATCCTCGCCATCAACCCGCACGAACAAAGCGCGCTGGCGCTGCTTGCGTCCATCGCATACCTGCGCAACCAACCCGGCCAGGGCGACGCCTACCGCGCGCAGGCCCTCTCGACCTGGAGCGCCAACCCGCGCGTGGATTATCTCATCGGCGAGAAGCTTTCGCAAAATTACCGCTTCGAGCTCGGCGCGAAATTCCAGCGGCAGGCACTGGCGCTCGATGACAAATTCACCCCGGCCCGCGTGCAACTCGCGCAGGATTTGCTGCGCCTCGGCCAGGAAGACGACGGCTGGGCCCAGGCGGAAAAGGTGCACACGGACGACGGCTACGATGTCGAGGCCTTCAACCTGGTGACGCTCCACGATGAAATCGCCCAATACACGACCCTCAAGCAGGACGGCTTCGAGTTGCGGATGGAGCCGACCGAGGCGCGGGTGTATGGCGCGCGGGTGCTCGACCTGCTGAAACAAGCGCGGGCGGCAGTGGCCACGAAATACGGGGTGACGCTGCCGCCGAATGTGCTGGTCGAATTCTTTCCCAACGCCGCGGACTTTTCCGTGCGCACGTTCGGCATGCCGGACATCGGCGAATTTCTCGGCGTGACCTTCGGGCCGGTGGTGACCATCAACAGCCCCACCACCCATGACTCGAACTGGGAGGACGTGCTGTGGCACGAATTCACGCACGTGGTGACGCTGACGCGCACGCACAACCAGATGCCGCGCTGGCTGAGCGAGGGGATTTCCGTTTACGAGGAGCACCAGGGCCGGCCGGAATGGGGCCAGTTGATGTCGCTGGAGGACGCGCAACGGATTCTTGCCGGGCAGATGCAGCCCATCAGCAGCATGAGCGCGGCGTTTCTGCAGGCGCAGAAAATGAGCGACACCCAGTTCGCCTATTTTGAATCCGAGCTGGTCGTGCAATACCTTCTCGAAAAATACGGGATGGACCACCTGAAGGCGCTGCTGCAATCGCTGGGCAGCGGCATGGAAATGAACGAAGCGCTGGCGAAAAATTTCGCGCCGGTGGCGCAACTCGACGAGGACTTTGCCAACTACGCCAAGGCGCAGGTGGAAAAATTTGCCCATGGCTGGACGCTGGCCAAACCCGCCGGCGACTCCGCCAATCTGAGCGGAGCGATGCTGTCCACGCCCGCGCTGGTCGCGGCGGTGGACCCGCACGATTTGGACGCGCAGTTGAAGCAAATCAACGTGCTGATGGCCTCGGAGGAGTGGGGGAAGGCGCGCGACCAAATCCAGGCGGTTAACAACACCGGCCTCTATCTGCCCGGCGACGAGAATCTTTACCTGATGCTGGCCAATGCCTGCGCCAAGCTCGACGATGCCGCCGGGGAAAAAGCGGCGCTGACCGTCGTCGCCGCTCACGAAGGCGATTCGCTTCCAGCGGCGAGCCGGTTGCTGGACATCGCGCGGAAGGAGCAGGACTGGCCCGCCATCGCCAAATGGAGCAACGCCGTCATCGCCATCCACCCGACGAGTGTCGCGGGCTGGCGCGGCCAGTTCGACGCCGGCGAACAATTGCACGACAACCCCGCGGGCATCGAGGCCGGATTGGCCCTGCTAGAACTACAGCAGCCGGACGAGGCGGCGATTAATTACCGCGTGGCGCGCCTGCTGCAACCGAGCAACCCGGCAGCCGCGCGCCGGCACGTGCTCGAGGCGCTGGAAGATGCCCCGCGGTTCCGCGCGGCGTACGAATTGCTCAGCCAATTGCCGCCGGGAGATGCCACGGCAACCTCTGCCTCCACACCGGAAACTTCCGCTTCCACGCCGCAATGAGAAAAACTTTCCAGAGCCCGTGGATGGGCGCAGTGCTCGCCGGGCTGTTCGGCCTGCTGCTCCTGGCCAGTCCGGCGCAGGCCCAGCCCTTTGGCGGGCCGGGTGGCGGCGGGCGGCGCGGCGGCGGGCGTGGGGGATTCGGCGGTGGCCGCGGTGGCCGGAGTTATGGCGCCAACGGCGAAGACCCGGGGCCGAGCTTCATCTATGAAACGAATGGTCCGCAGTGGACGAACGACCCGGCCTTCAAGGATGACGTGTTTACTTTCGCACGCCTCATCTACCCTTCTCCCGGATACGGCTACAACGGCGGGGGCGAATGGTGGACGGACACGCCGGATGCAGACTTGAACCTGACTTTCCGATTGCACCAGTTGACGAGCCTCAAAGTGCGCCCCGGGCTCAATTACATCCGGATCACGCCGGACAACCTGGCCAAATATCCCTTTGTTTACATCGTCGAGCCGGGGCGGCTGCAATTCACTGATGCGCAGGTGACGGCGCTGCGCCAGTATTTGCTCAATGGCGGGTTTTTGATGGTGGATGATTTTTGGGGCAGCGGGCAGTGGCGCAATCTCTACGAGCAAATCAAGCGCGTGCTGCCGGAATACGAGCCGGTGGAGCTGGGCCTCGACCATCCGATTTTCCACACCGTGTTCGACCTGAAGGCCAAGCCGCAGATGCCGGGCATCGAGGTCTTCATGCGCACGGGCCTGACATGGGAGCAAAACTGGGACTATAATTACGAAAGCCATGATTCGCACTTTTTCGGCATTTTCGACCATAAGGACCACATGATGGTCTTCATCAGCCACAACAACGACTTTGGCGACGGCTGGGAGCGCGAGGGCGTCAGCGAGGAATATTTCCACCGCTTTTCCGAGCCGCAGGCCTACCCGATGATCATCAACGTGCTGTTCTACACGATGACGCACTGAATTTTCAAAAATAACGGCGGGTCGAAGACCCCCCCGCCCTGCCATCCCCTAAAACACCAACACCGTGGAAACACCCAAAATCGTCTCCGAACAAGCCGCGTTTGAAAGCCTGCAGACGGGCCGCAAGCGCCTCGAATCCGAACTCGCCAAGGTCATCGTCGGCCAGCGCGACGTGGTCGAGCAAATCCTGCTCGCGCTCCTGGCCGGCGGGCACTGCCTCATCACCGGCGCGCCCGGGCTGGCCAAAACGCTGCTCGTCAAGTCCATCGCCGGGGCGTTCCAACTTCAGTTCCAGCGCATCCAGTTCACCCCGGACTTGATGCCCGCCGACATCACCGGGACGGAAATCCTCACCGAGGGTCCGGAAGGGCGGAAACTGACCTTCATGCGCGGGCCGATTTTCGGCAACCTCATCCTCGCGGACGAAATCAACCGCACACCGCCCAAGACGCAGGCCGCGCTACTGGAGGCGATGCAGGAGCACCAGGTGACCGCCGCAGGCGTGCGCCATGCGCTGAGCGAGCCGTTCTACGTGCTCGCGACCCAGAATCCCGTCGAGATGGAAGGCACCTACCCGCTGCCCGAGGCGCAGCTCGACCGCTTTTTGTTCAATGTATTAATAGATTACCTGCCGGAAAACGACGAAGTCGCCGTCGTCAAACAGACCACGGCGCAGGCGCCTTTGGCCATTCAGGGCATTTTCAGCGGCGAGGACGTGCTGCGGTTCCAGCAACTCGTGCGCAAGGTGCCGGTGGCCGACGACGTGATTCGCTACGCGGTGAAATTGGCCACGAGCTCGCGACCCAAGGCGGCGGGCGCGCCGGACTTCGTGAAGAACTGGATCAACTGGGGCGCGGGAACGCGCGCGGCGCAGGCGCTGGTCATCGGGGCGAAGGCGCGCGTGCTCTGGCGCGGCGCCACCCATGTCACCGGCGAGGACATCCGCGCCCTGGCCGGCCCGGTGTTCCGCCACCGCATCCTGCTGAACTACCGCGCCGAGGCCGACGGCGTGTCCGTCGAGCAGGTGATTCAGAAGCTCGTGGAGGCGCTGCCGAAGTCGGTCTAATTGCCCGATTATGCCCGCCACCGCTAATTTGCCCGCGCAGGGCATCGACCCACAGGCCTTGTTCGCCATCAAGGACCTGGAGTTGCGCGCGCGCGTCGTGGTCGAGGGGCTGTGGTCGGGCCTGCACCGCAGCCCGTACGCGGGGTTCTCGGTCGAGTTCACGGAATACCGCCAATACAGCCAGGGTGACGACCTGCGCTACCTCGATTGGAAGCTGCTCGCGCGCAGCGACCGGCACTACATCAAGAAATTTGAGGACGAGACGAACCTGCGTTGCCTCCTTCTCGTGGACACGAGCCGCTCGATGCTCCTGGGGTCGAAGGGTTGGACGAAGGCGGACTACGCGCGCACGCTCGCGGCGACGTTCGCGTATTTTCTCGGCCAGCAGCGCGACGTGGTCGGCCTGGCGTTGTTCGACGGCAAGGTGCGCGACTACCTGCCACCGCGATGGAAGACGGGGCATTTCCGGCACATGCTGGCGCTGCTGGAGCGCCCGCCGGAGGGCCGCGACACGAACCTCGGCCATGCGCTGGAGGAGGCCGCCAACCTCAGCCGCAAACGCAGCCTCATCTTGGTGCTGTCGGATTTTCTCTCGCCGGTCAGCGAATGGGAGCAGCCGCTGGCGCGGCTCGCGGCGGCGCGGCATGACGTGCGCGCGGTGCAAATCCTCGATCCGGCGGAAACCAATCTGGATTTCGGCGAAGCGGCGTTGTGGGAGGACTTGGAGAGCAGCCGCAAAATTTACGTGGACCCGGCGCAGGCCCGCGCAGGATACAAGGAACGCTTTGAAGCGCACCAGGCCGAGGTGCGCGCGGCGCTCGAGCGCCGCGGGGTAGCGCACCAGCTCGCCATCACGAACCAGCCGCTGGACTTTGTGCTGCTGGAGCTTTTGCAGGCCAACGCGCCGCGCCGCGCCGCCGCCCGCCGGAGGACGCAATTGTGAATTTCCTCTCGCCCTGGTTTTTGCTGGGCGCGGCGCTCATCGCCGGCCCCATCCTCGCGCACCTCATCCGGCGGGCGACGAAAACGCGCGTGTCGTTCAGCGCGATGCGGTTCCTCAATCCCTCGCCACCGAAGCTCGACCGGCGCAACCGCGTCCAGCACCCGTGGCTGCTGCTGTTGCGCTGCCTCATCGTCGGGTTTCTCGCGCTGGCGTTTGCGCGGCCATTTCTGAAACAGGAGTTGCCGTCCGCGAACACCCCGGCCATTCCGCAAAGCGTCGTCGCCGTCCTCGACGAAAGCGCGACCATGCAGCGCACCGGGCTGTGGGACGCGGCGCGCAAAAAAGTTTACGATCTTGCGGACAACCTGGGTCCCCACGACCAGTTTGCCCTAATCGCGTCCTCGGGCGGCGCGACGGAATTGGTGAGCCGGGAAAAATGGATGAGCACGCCGGCGGCGGAGCGCGGCACCCTGGTGCGCGCGGCGCTCGCGGACCGCCAACCCGGCTGGGGGCCGAAAAATCTCGATACCGCCATCGAGGCGGCGGCGGGCGAATGGGAGCAAATGGCCGAGGCGACCAACGCGGTGTCAAAAAAGAAAATCGTCGTCATCTCCGATTTTACCAATGGCGCGCGCGTGACCGGGCTGGCGGGCCTGCCGTGGCCCAAGGGCAGCGAGGTGGATTTGCAGCCGGTCAATCCAACGAATGCGGGTGACGCGGGCCTGCAATGGCTGGGCTGGACGGACACCGACAATGGCCCGGCGGTGCGGGTGCGCGTCGTGCAAAACGCGAAAAGCACGGCGACGGCGATGAGCGTGCAGTTGCGCGACGCCGCGACCAACACGGCCATCGGCGCTCCGCAAAAATTGACCGTCGAGCCGAAGGACGCGCAAATCGTCCTCCTGCCGGTGCCCAAGGAAGCGGTGGGCAAACCCATGCGCGCCGAACTTTCCGGTGACCAGGAGCCTTACGACAACACCGTCTGGGTGGTGCGGCCGGCGCCGCGCGACATGGAGCTGGTCTATTACGGCGGCCAGGCGGCCAATGACATCAAGCACGCGCGCTATTACCTCGAACGCGCCGTGCTCGGCTGGAAGGACCCCGCCGTGAAGCTCGTCGCCGCCGAGGATGCCGCCCAAGCGCCGGAGCCCGCCAAGGCCGCCGCACAGTTTTTCGTCATCGCGGGAAGACTCGACCAAGCCGAGCTGGAAAAAGTGCGCCGGCAAATTCAGAATGGCTCGTTTGCCATCGTGTTGTTGAACGACCCCGCGATGGTGGACACCGCCGCGGCGTTGCTGGGCGAGACCGGCTGGACGGCGGTCAAACCCACGGAAAAGAACGCGCTGTTCGGGCAGATTGATTTTCAGCACCCGCTCTTTTCGCTGTTTGCCGACCCGCACTATAGCGACTTCACCCACATCGAATTCTGGCAGCCCCAGTCGGTGAAATTGCCGGAAAAAACCGCCGCCATGGTGGCGGCCAAATTCGATGACGGCTCGCCGGCGGTGATGGAAGCGCCGCTGGGCAAGGGCCGCGTCGTCATCTGGGGCGGAGACTGGGCGCCGGTGGCGAGCCAGTGGGTGCTTTCAACGAAATTTGTGCCGTGGCTGGAGACGCTCTTTGAACGCGCTGCCGGCGGCGCGGCGCGTCTGGCCATTGCGGAAATCGGCGACACGGACAAGCTTCTCGGCGGCCAGCCGGGGCAATGGCGTCCGCTGGCCAATCCCACGGCTGCTTTTGTGGAAACCGCCCCCACCCTCCCCGGGGTTTACCAATTGCAACAAGGCGACGCCATCCGGACTGTCGCCTTGGAAGTGCCGGCTGCGGCCACCGATATTTCACCCATGCCCACCGACTGGGAAAAGCTGGGGGTGCCCCTCCATGCCCAACCCCTGACCGCCGCCGCACCATTGGCCGCGCCGCTGGGGCAGGATCAGACTGCGTCGGTCATCGAAGCCCGCCAGAAATTGTGGCGCTGGCTGCTGCTGGGCGCGGTAATTTTGCTGGCGCTGGAGAGCATCTATTCGCTGGTGCTTTCCCGGCGCAACGACCATAATCCCAACGAGGCTGCCACCTGACCACACCCATGAAGCCCACGACACCGGAGTATTACATGCAATCTGACCTGGGCCGCCTGTTGCGCGGGGTGGCGCGGGAGCTGCGTGCGGCGCGCCTGCATAAGCGCGGGTTGCGCCGATGGCTGCTGATCGCGCTGGCGGCGTTGGTGGTGCTGCAAGTCAAGGCGCAGGCGCCGGGTTTTGAGCCATATTACCTGCCGCTGCTCGGGGTGCTGCTGGCCTTGGGCATGGGGCTGAGCTATCTGGCGGCGCGGGCGGACCAACTGGATTACGCCGAGGCCGCGCGCGTGGTGGAAGAAGCCTTTCCGGATTTAAAACAGGCCCTGCGCACGGCCGCGGAGCAGCGGCCCGCGGAGACCGGCAAGTTCAACTTTTTGCAGATGCGCGTCATCACCAGCGCGCTCAAGCATGCGAATGTCAACAACTGGCGCCGGCAGCCGCGCAACCGCGCCCGCTGGGTGTTCGCCGCGCACGCCTTGGTTCTGGCGGCCGCGCTGGCTTTGACGCTCGGGCCGGCCTTGCTGCGGCTGGCCAACCAGGATTTTCCCATGCCGAAAATCACCCTGCCGCATTACGGGGTGACAGTCACGCCCGGCAACAAGGAAGTCGAGCGCGGCGCGATCGTGGTGGTGGCGGCGCGGTTTGACGGGCGCATCCCCCACGATGCGCAAGTGATTTGGCGCGCCCCGGATGGCAAGACCGGCACGGCGGCGATGGCCAAGAGCCTGTCCGACCCCGTCTTTGCCTACACGCTGCCGGTGGTGAACAACGACACGACCTATTCCATCAATTACCTCGGCCGCACCACCGACCAGTTTACGCTCAAGGTCTTTGACCAGCCGGCGCTGGCCAAGGCCGACGCCACGTTGAATTACCCGGATTACACGGGGCTGGCCACGAAAACCATCGAGAACACGCGCCGCGTCAGCGCCGTCACCGGCACAAAGCTGGATTACACGTTGACGATGAACAAACCGATGAAGGAGGTCACGCTGACCGACGAGCAAGGCAACGCCGTGCCGGTCACCGCCGTGGACGCCTCGCGCACCAAGTTCGCGCTCAATACTACTATCGAGAAAACCCAGCGCCTGACGATGCATTTGACCGACAATGACGGCCGCCCGAATCCCGCGCCGACAACCTTGAGCATCACCGCAACCGAAAACCGCCGCCCGACGGTGCGCGTGACGTTCCCGGTGCGGGACCAGCGGGTGTCGCCCATCGAAGAGGTGCACATCACCGCGACTGCGCAGGACCAGTTTGGGCTGCTTGATTACGGGCTGGCCTACAGCGTCGGCACCGGTGATCCCCAGTATGTTTCGCTGCACCAAGTTGGCGCGCCGAAGTCGCCGCAGGCTTCCTTCTCCGACGTGTTGAAACTCGAGCCAAAGAACGTCGAGCCCGGCTCGCTGGTGACGTGGTACGCATGGGCCGACGACTACGGCCCCGACGGCAAGGTGCGTCGCACGACGAGCGACCTGGCGTTTGCCGAAGTGCGGCCGTTCGAGACGGTTTTTCAGGAGGATGACACCGCGGGCAACCAGGCCCAGCAGCGCCAGCAACCACAACAGCAAGGCGGACAGCAACAAAGCGGGAACCCGGTGCAGGACCTGTTGCAGCTCCAGCGGCAGATTTCCGTCGCCATCTGGAACATGAAGCAGGAAGACAAGCCCAACGATACGTTCAAGGAAGACATCAAGACCCTCATGGACAGCCAGAATGACGCAATTTCACAACTGGCGGACGCCGCGCAGGGCGCGACTTCGACCATGCAGCAGGCCGCCGCCGCGGACGCCGCCAAATTCATGAAGCAGGCGGAGGACAACCTCACCACGGCGAAGGAGGAAACCGCCCTCGGACCGCTGACCGAGGCCTGGAGCGGCGCACAGGGCGCCTACCAGTCGCTCCTGCGGATGCAGGACCGCAATTTCCGCGTCACGCAAACCCGCGGCCAAAGCGGGCAGCGCAGTCAAAACCCGATGCAGGACCAGCTTGACCAGTTGCAATTCCGCCAGCAGCAAAACCGCTACCAATCGGAAAATCAGGCGCAGGACCCGGCCACCGACCAGCAGCGCAATCAGATGGAGGCGCAAAGCCGCCTGAGCGACCTGGCCCGCCGCCAGCAGGACCTCAACCAGCGTTTGCAGGAATTGCAGACCGCCCTTGCCGCCGCGCAAGACCAGCAACAGCGCGACGAAATCCAGCGCGAACTCCAGCGCTTGCAGGATGAGCAGCGCTCGATGCTCGATGAACTGGACCAGGCCCGCCAGAACCTTGACCAAATGCAGGCCGGCCAGCAGACCGACCAGGCCCGCTCCCAGCTGGACCAGGCCCGTGAAAACATGCGCCAGGCAACCGACCAGCTGGCGCAAAATCAGGTGTCGCAGGCGCTGGCCTCGGGCACGCGCGCGGATCAAAGCCTGCAGCAGACCGAGCAAAACCTGAAACGCGACACGGCGAACCGTTTTTCCCAGCAGATGGAAAGCGCGCGGCAGCAGGCCCGCGATTTGTCCACCGCGCAGCAGAACAACGCGCAGCAGTTGAACCAGCTCGCGCAAAATTCCGCGCAGACGCTCGATGACTCGGCCCAGCGGCAGGCGCTCGCGCAGTCGTATGCGCAGGAGGCCCAGAGCCTGAACCAGCTCATGGACCAGTTGCGCCAGATCACCGTGGACAGCGAGGACGCCGAACCGGGCCTGCACCAGCAGCTTTACGATTTGCTCCGCCAGCAGAGCCAGACCACGACCACGGACAACCTGAACAACAGCGCGCAATTGCTGCGCAACGGGCTCACCAGCCAGGCCCAGCCCTTGCAGAACAGCACCGCGCAAAATCTCGACCGGCTGCGCCAGGGCGTCGAGCGCGCCGCGCAATCGGTGCTGGGCGACGACACCGCGGCGATGCGCTTCGCCCAAAATGAATTGAACGACCTGACCCAGCAACTCATGCGCGACCAGCAGGCCGCCGCGAATAGCGAACAATTCCGCGACGCGGGCCAGCAACCGCCCACCCCCGGCCAGCAGAACGGTCAGCAAAACGGTGGCAATGATAATCAAACCGCCGCCGGCCAAAATCAACCTGGCGGACAAAACGGCCAGCGTGGCGCAAATGGCCAGGGTCAAAACGGCGATCAAACTTCCGATCAATTCGCCCAGAATGGCCTGGGCGGCCAACTCGGGCAGCCCGGCCAAGGTGCCCAAGGTCAAGGCCAGCAGGGACAACCAGGCCAAGGACAGGGTGAGCAGGGCCAGCAAGGTCAGGGTCAAGGACGCGGCCAAGGCCAGCAAGGGCAACCAGGTCAAGGGCAGGGGCAAGGCCAGACCGGTGCGCGTGGTCAGGGCCAAGGACAACGTGGCCAAGGTCAGGGAGGAGCACGCGGACAAGGCGGGCAATTGGCTCAAGATGGCCGCCAGGGCGGCAATCAACCGGGCGGCTCTCCGGGCCGCCAAGGGGGCGGACAACGCGGCCAGGGACAAGGCGGGCAAGCGAATGGCCAGGATGGCAATTCGCCGGTCGATGCTGGAAACGGCGGCCAGCTCGCGCAAAACGATAATGCGGTGGATCAACCTTTTGACGCCCAACCGGGCAATGGCGGTCAGCAAGGCGGCCGCGGCGCGCGCGGCGGCGGACAACGTGGCGGCCAGGGCCGCGCCGGTGGCCTCGCGCAAAATCCCGGCGGCAATCGCCAGAGTGGCGGCGGCGCGAACGGCGGCAACTTTTACGCCGGCGGCGAGGTGGCGGGCGCCAATTTCGGCGGCGCGGATATGACCGCCGGCAATTACCTCGCGGGCAATTTGACCGGCAACGCCGCCGGCCCCATCACCGGCGCGAATTTCGCCGACTGGGCGAACCGCCTGCGCATCGTGCAAAACCTGCTCGACGACCCGCAGCAGCGCCAGCAGGTCGCCAACGCGCTCTCACAGGCCGAAGACCTGCGCCGCAATTACCTCCGGCACAGCATGCTTCCGCAGTGGAACGTGGAAATGTCGAATGTCGTCACACCGCTGACCCAGGTGACGACGGCGCTGCACCAGCAATTGCTGCGCGCGGAGCAGCCCGATTCGCTCCAGCCGGTGGACCAGGACCCGGTGCCGGAGAAATTCGCCAACTCGGTGAAGAGTTATTACGAGGCGCTTGGCAACTAGCCCGGCGAAGAACGTCCCCTACCCCAAGAATTTTGTCACGATGCCGCGGGAGCTTGCCTCGATTGTCTTTGCCGCCGGAAGCTGGCGGTGGATTGCGCTGGCCGGGGCCGTCGTGCTCGTGCCGCTGGCGATGGTGGCGCTGCGCCCGCGCCTGAGCCGCCCCGGCACCACCGCCGTCGCGCTCGCCTTGCGCACGCTGGGCATTGGCCTGCTGCTGGGGTGCCTGCTCGACCCGCAGTGGACGTTCCCGCGCGCGAAACCGGGCGCCAATTATTTCGCCGTGGTCGCCGACAACAGCGCGAGCCTGAACATCACCGACGCCGGCGCCAGGCAGGCGCGCGGCGAGCAGGTCAAGGACACGCTCACGGGCGCGAACAGCGGCTGGCTGGCCTCGCTCTCGGCGGTCTACCAATTGCGGCCCTACGTTTTTGACACGAGCCTGCGGCGCGTGCGTGATTTCAACGAGCTCGATTTTTCAGGCGAGCGCAGCTCCCTCGGCGCGTCGCTGCGGGATTTGCGCGGGCGCTTCGCCGGGCAGCCGCTGGCGGGCGTGCTGCTGTTCACCGACGGCGACGCCACGGACTTCGCCGGCGGGCTGCCGGACTTGAGCGGCCTGCCGCCGATTTATCCGGTGTTGGTCGGCACGGCGGACGGGCTGCGCGATGTGCGCCTCAGCAGCGTGACCGTGCGGCAGACGGTGTTTGACGACGCGCCGGTGTCCGTCGAGGCGGACGTGGCGGCGCAGGGCATGAGTTCGCAGGATGTCGCGGTGCAGGTAAAGCCGTTGAACGCCCCCGCCTTGAAAAAAGGCGAGAGCGACACGACCCCCGCCGCGCAAACCACGCACCTCTACGACGCGCAGCCGGCCGAGGTGAATTTCGACTGGCACCCGCGCGGCTCCGGCCCGCAGTTCTTCGACGTTTCCGTCGGCGCGGCGAATGGCCAAAGCATGAATGAAGCCACGACGGCAAACAACCACCGCGTGGTGATGGTGGACCGCGGGCGTCCCGCCTACCGCATTCTCTACGTCGCAGGCCGGCCCAATTGGGAATTCAAGTTCCTGAACCGCGCGCTGGAGGACGATCCGCAATTGCAGATGGTCGGGCTGTTCCGCATCGCGCCGCGCGAGCCGAAGTTCCAATTCATTGGCCGCGGCGACAACGGCAACCCGCTCTTCACCGGCTTTGACTCGACGGACGACACGCATTCCTACGACCAGCCGGTGCTGCGCGTGGTCAATGCCAAGGATGAAAACGAATTGAAGTCCGGTTTTCCGACCAGCCCGGCCACGCTCTTTGCGTACGACGCCGTTATCCTCGACGACGTGGAGGCGGCGTTTCTCACGACCGACCAGCTGGCATTGCTGCGCCGTTACGTGGCGGAACGCGGCGGCGGGCTGCTGCTGTTCGGCGGCGCGGACACGTTTGAGGCCGGCGGCTACCTGAACACGCCGCTGGCGCCCGCGCTGCCGGTTTACCTCGATCGCAAGGCCGCGGCCATCCCGCAGGGCGAAATGGCGTGGAACCTCACGCGCGAAGGCTGGCTCGAGCCCTGGACGCGCGTGCGCGCCGTCGAAACCGACGAGCGGGAACGGTTGATGAAATTGCCGAAGCTCGACGTGGCCAATGCGCTCAACGGGGTGAAACCGGGCGCAACGGTCCTCGCCACGGTGACGGACGAAAGCGGCCATGTTTACCCGGGCCTGGTGGTGCAGAATTATGGCGCGGGCCGCGTCGCGGCGCTGCCGGTGGGGGATTTATGGGAAACCGGCGTGCTGCGCGATGAGTCCACCCGGCTCGATTTGTACCGCTTCGAACGGCAACTGGCGCGCTGGCTGGTGACAAACGTGCCGCCGCCGGTGGAAATCAAGGTCAGGCCGGCCACGGACGGCCACAGCGTGACTTTGCGCGTGACGGCGCACGACGAGAATTACCAGCCGCTCGACCTCGGCAAGGCCGCGGTGAAAATCACCCGCGTGGCGGTGTCGTCCGGCGCGAAGGGCACGGATTTTGCGGAAATGACGCTGCCCGCCCTGCCGGTCGCCGATGCTCCGGGCGTGTATGAGGCGACGTTCACGCCGCGCGATGCCGGCGCGTATCTGGCCGACGCCAAGGTGACCGACCGCACCGGCAAGGACATCGGCCACGCGCAAACGGGCTGGGTCAACGACCCGGCCATCGAGGAATTTCAATCGCTGGCGCCCAATCGCGCGCAAATGGAGGAACTCGCGCGGCGCACCGGCGGCCAGGTCATCAGCTCGAACCAGCTCGGCGACCTCGCGAAAATGCTGCCGAACCGCTACGCGCCCATCACCGAGGAGGACGCCACGCCGCTATGGCACCAAAGCAGCGTGTTCCTGGCGGTGCTGCTGTGCTTCCTCGCCGAATGGGGCTGGCGCCGCTGGAAAGGCCTGCCATGAAACATATTTTTGCCCTCGCCCTGGCTTTGCTCGGGACGGCTCCGCTCCGGGCCGCCGAGGCCCCGACGCACGAAGTCTGCGTCATCGTGGGCGCCGCGGGTGACAATGAATTTGCGCCGGGCTTCCAAAAGGCCGCGCAAACCTGGCAGGACAATTGCAAAAAGGCCGGCGCGACGTGCACCGTCATCGGCCTCGACGACCAAAAGGGCGCCGACCCGGAAAAAAACTCGCTGGATCGCGACAAACTGCACGATTGGATCGGCAAACTCGCGCCCGACGCCAAGGCACCGGTGTGGATTATCTACCTCGGGCATGGGACCTTTGACGGCAAGGATTCGCGGTTCAACCTGCGCGGCGAAGACGTGTCGGCAGCAGAACTGGCGGCGTGGCTCAAGCCGGTGACGCGGCCCTTGGTGTTCATTGACGGCAGCTCGGCCAGCTCGCCGTTCATCAACGCGCTCTCCGGAAAAAACCGCGTCATCGTAACCGCCACGCAAAGCGGCCGCGAAGTGGACTACGCGCGCTTCGGCGAGAAATTTGCCGAGGCGATCGCCGACCCGGCGGCGGACATTGACCAGGACGGCGAGGTCTCGGTGCTGGAGGCGTTTATCATGGCCGAGCAGCGCGTGCAGGATTTTTACGCCGATGCCAACCGCATGGCGACGGAACACGCCCTGCTTGATGACAACGGCGACAAGCGCGGCACTCCCCCGGGATTTTTCCAGGGCACCCGGCTGGTGCGCCGGGCGCAAAGCAATGCGACGCCCGACGGTGATTTCGCGCGCAACCTGGCGCTCATCATTTCTCCCGAAGAGGCGGCCCTGACGCCCGCAGAATTGAAGCTGCGCGCGCAATGCGAGCAGGAACTGGAAACGCTGCGGGCGCAAAAGGACGAAATGGCCGAGGACGATTACTATGCGGCCGTGGAAAAGATTTTGCGCCGGCTTGAGGCGATTTACGTGAAACCCGCGGCCACGGCGGCTCCGCCCAGCGCGACCGCCAGCCGTTCAGCACCCGCGGCAACTTCGCCCCCGGCCCAATAATCCGGCCCGGGCGCTTACGAGCCGGCATTCAAAACGGCGTCGTAGTCCCAGACAATGCTGATGTCTTTGACTTTGAGGGCCTCGCCATGGTCGTCGAAAGCCGGCTGGGCGGATTTTTCCAGAAACAGCGGCGTATCCGAACGCAGGGGCAGGATTTTCAGGTCGAGGCCCTTGGCCAGTTCCTCGGGGGTGAAGCGCCAGAGGCCGACCTCCCAAGCCGGGCCTTTGTAGAAATTGTCGTCGGCAAAACGCGCGCTGGCGTAGAGGCGGGCGACGTCGCCTGCGTAAGTAATTTTTAAAAACGGGCGCGCGTTGGGATGCGAAAGCAAATCCGCGGGAAAGTGCAGCGACCAGATGGCGGCCTGGCTGAAATCGTCATCGGTCGGTTCCATGGCGACGCGGCGGCGGCTCATTTTCGCGGGCTGCGCCGGCCCGGCGGATTGCGTTGGCTTGAAATCCACCGCCGCGGAAAGCGGCGCAACTTTGGTGGAATAATTCGTGAAAACACCGTCGCGCCCGGATTCGGCGAAGCCCGCCGGGGCTGCCGCGAGCGCCGGGAAAATGCCGACTTTCAAATCGGCGGGATTGCGCGAGGAAAGATGGACCTGGTCGCCATTGAAAAAGAGACCCGCGGGCGAGAGAAAGAGCCGGTCACGTCCAGCGACCTTGGCTTGATAGAGATTCAGCGCCTGCTCACGGGTGAGCAGGATGATGGTGGTGGTTTTGCCCGCGTGAGTCAGTTCAATAGCCTTCGTCGCGCCAGGAGTAATGCCGGTGACATTGGTTACGCCATTTTCCACGGTAACATCCACCGCGTCACCCTGATTGGCGACTCCGAAAGCCTTGACGCCCTCGGCGATGTCAAATGCGAATTCCGGCTTGGTGCCCGGCCAGGCGAAAAAGACGTAAGTATCGGGGTCGGAGATTTTGCAGACCAGCTCCGCCGTGGCATAGCGAAGATTCACCCCGCCGACATCGAGATTCACCGGCCAGATGGCGTATTCGCCACTTTGAATCGTGGCCGGCGTCTTGGGCACAGTAATTGTGCCACCGGGGAGTTTGAGCAAGACCTGGAAATCCGCGTGTCCAGCGAGAGTGTAATTCCGCTCGTAGTTGTTGAGGAAGAGGAAGGCGGATTTGCCATCGGAGCGCGCGGCGACGCGGGCGGTGGTGGTGTCGTCTTTGCCGGTGGGTTGCTGGTCGGCAAAATACGGCGCCATCGGGGCCAGTTGCGCCCCGAAATCATCGAGAAAGAGATGGATCGCCTTCATGGTAAGGAAGGTGGGGTGGAACTCGCCGAACTCGCCGAGCGGCGCCTGGAAATCGTAGGACTTGGCCTCCATGTCGTTGTAGCCCGCGCCGTCGGGTTGCGATTGGTTTTCCTGAATGGAGGTGAGGGTGGCGGGGGTCTCGCCATCGGGATTCGTGCCGCCATGATACATATAATAACCGAGGGCGGTAATGCCGGAGCCGAGCTTGACGAGCGCGGCGGCGGTCGAGTCATCGGCCTGCATGAGGGGCCGGCGGTGGTAGGCGATGGCCATGCCGCCGCCCATTTCCGCCGTCAGGAAGGGATAGTTGTCGTATTTCGAATTATAGGTGGCGTTTTTCGGCGTGAGGTCGCCCATGACATTGTCCTCGGCGCGAATGTTGGTGAAGAAAAAGTTGCCGTTGGGTGGCAGCTCCTTGAGGCTGTTGCTCCAGAATTGCTCGGTGTAGCCGCCAAACACCGGCAAAAAGCCCGCCGCCGGCACGACGGCGTTGTCCCAGCCGGTGATGGTGTAGAACGGCGCGACGATGCCGGCGTCCTGCGCGATTTGGAAAAGCTGCTGGAGATGCTCGAGCCCGCCGCGACCCGGGTGGTATTCATTTTCGAGCTGCACGCCGATGATGGGGCCGCCGTCTTTCCAGAAAAGTCCCTTGAGTTGCTGGCCAATCTGGCCGTAAAATTCCTTCACATAGCCAAGGTAGGCCGGGTCGTTGGAGCGCCGCGCGCGCACCTCGGAGACGAGCCAGTCCGGAAAGCCGCCGTTGCGGGCTTCGCCGTGATCCCAGGGGCCGACGCGCGCCCAGACATACATCCCGTGCTTCGCGCAGAGCTCGACGAATTGGCGCAAATCGCGCCGGCCCGACCAGTCGAACTTGCCTTTTTCGTCCTCGTGGAAAATCCAGAAAATGTAGGTGGCCACGACATTGATGCCGCCGGCCTTCATTTTCAGAATTTCGTTTTCCCATTCCGACTGCGGGTAGCGCGCGTAGTGAAACTCGCCCATGACCGGGAAAAACGGCTGGCCATCGCGCGTGAAATAGCGCGTGTTGATGGACAATTCGTGGCCGGCGGGCGATTTCCCGCCCACCGGGAACCATAAGGCCTCGGGCTCGGCCGGCGGCGGCTTGCTGGCATCAATCGTGATGACTTCAGCGCGCAGCGACGCCGGGAGCAGGAGAAATGCGAGGGCCGCCATGGCCAGCTTGGCGCAAAACAAATTAGTTGGACGATGGGTCATCGGGGTAAGAAGGGAGAAAAGAGCATCGCGCCAAGCCGTGGCGATGTCAACCCGGCCCCTGCGCGTCGCCTCTGATCCTGAGGGGAAACACCCGGAAATGGATTTACGGGCCGTTTACAAAAAAGCTCCGGCCGGGCGTTGCAGAAATGATGAATTGGGGGTTTAGTAATGAGATGAAAACTAAAAACTCCATTCTTCGGACAACAAGCGTCCTGATGCTGGCGGGCAGTGTGCTGTTGACGACCCCGGGCTGCTGGGTGGTGGCAGCCGCCGTCGTGGCGGGCGCCGCAGCGGCCACCGGCGTGGCCTACGCCGAGGGCGAGCTGACGGCCTCGTTTGGCAAGAACTACGAAGATGTCGCCGCCGCCACGATCAAGGCGGTGGACCAACTCGGGTTTGCCAAGCCGGAGGAGCGCAAGGACGCCCTCACCGACACCATTGACACGCATACCGCTAAGGGTGACTCGGTGCACATCGTCCTGACCAAGCAGACCGAATCGAGCACCAAAATCTCGATTCGCATCGGCACGTTTGGCGACGAGCAGACGTCGCGTTCCATTCTGTCAAAAATCGAGTCCAATCTGGGCGGCGGTTCGTAAGCCGTGGGAAATGGCGCCTTGACAAGGACGCGGCGCGGCGGCAGCTTAACCCTCTTCACGATTGCAGGGTGGAGCAGTCTGGTAGCTCGTCAGGCTCATAACCTGAAGGTCGCTGGTTCAAATCCAGCCCCTGCACCCAATTTGCGCGGCCCGCCGGAATAATTTTCCGGCGGGCCGTTTTGTTGGCGGTTCAATAGGCCGTTTTGGGCGGGCGGAGCACCTGGCCGATGGTGCGAAAGACGATTTGGAGGTCGAGGCCGATGGTCCAGTTGTTGATGTAGTCGAGGTCATAGCGCACGCGTTTGCGCAGGACTTCGACATCGGTGATCTCGCCGCGGTAGCCGAGCGACTGGGCCAGGCCGGTGATGCCGGGCTTGGCGAAATGGCGCATGGGGTAAACTTCGACGTACTGGTGAAAAAGCACATCATGC
>DASZWY010000225.1:0-8282 GCA_035546135.1 Opitutales bacterium | reverse complement strand
CGGCAACGTCATCGCCGGTGAAGGCGGCGTGCTCGGCAACAGTTGCGAATACAAAAACTGCCTGTTGCTCGACGGCGTGCAGACGCCGCATTACAATTACGTCGGCGATTCGGTGCTCGGCAACCGCGCGCATCTCGGCGCAGGCGCGATCTGCGCGAACCTGCGCCTCGACAAAAAACCCGTGCCCGTGCAGACCCCGGCGGGGCGTGTGGCGACCGACTTGCGCAAACTTGGCGCGCTGATGGGCGACGACGCTGAAGCCGGCTGCAATGCGGTGCTGCAACCCGGCACAATCCTGGGCAAGCGTGCCGCCGTGCTGCCGGCCATTGCCTTTGGCGGTTACCTGCCGCCCAACACCCTTGCCAGCATCCGCAGCGAAATCCGCCATTTGCCAAGGCCGGGTTAAACCGGCGTTTACGTCAGCAGCAAGTCCAGCGCGAGGCGGTGGAGGCGCGGGCTGGCGGCAAGGCAGGATTTTCCCGAGCCGACTTCGCCACCACCCCAATCGGTAATCACCCCGCCGGCGCCGCGGATGATGGGTACCAGCGGAAGCACGTCCCACGCGTTGTGCGCGACGCCGTCGCCCATCACATTGGCGCGGCCCGTGGCGACGAGCAGGTAGCCGAAGCAATCGCCCCAAGTGCGGACGATGCCGGCGGCGCCGAGCAGCCGCTGCCGCGCCTCCGCGCTGTGAATTTGCGGAATGTCGCTGCCGAGCGAGGTGGTCAGGAGCGTGGCCTCGGCCAAGGTGCGGGTCTCGCGCACCCGGACGGATGCGCCGTTGCATGTCGTCTGCTCATTGTCGCCGACACACAGCCATTCCAAAATCGGCTGATGGATGGCGCCGAGCACCGGGCGGCCTTCGTGCAGCAGCCCGATGAGCGTGCCAAACAAAGGAACCCCGTGAATGAACGACTTGGTGCCGTCAATCGGGTCGAGCACCCACGTCCATTCCGCGTCGGCACGCTCGGAGCCATATTCCTCGGCGAGAATGCCATGCGCGGGGAAGCGGGCGTTGATCAGCCGGCGCATGGCCCCCTCGGCTTCGCGGTCGGCCGCCGTGACGGGGGAAAGGTCGCCCTTCTGTTCGACGGCCAGCGCCGGATTGCCGAAGTACTTCCGGACAATGGGCCCGCTGGCTGCCGCGAGCTCGGGGATAAACGTGCGGTAAGGGTCGAGACTGGAAGCTGAACTCATTGGAGCAACTGCAAGGATGAGGGATGAAGGATGAAGGATGAAAGACTAAAATTGTGGCCAGAACGCCCAACGCTTTGCCACGAAAAGATTGCCGTCGGTTTTGCCCTGCCCGAAATTTTCCTTCATCCGGCTCGTTTCATCCTTCATCCTTGCGCCATGCCCTGGACCGCCACCGCCATTCATGTGCTCGATTTCGAGGGCGGTCGTCCCAGCGGAGTCGTAGAATACGGCGTCGCCACCTTGCGCGAAGGCAAAGTCACCGTCACCCGCACGCGGCTGTGCGCGCCGACCGGCCCGGTCGCGCCCGCCGAGAGCGCCTTGCATGGCATCGGCGCGGAGGAAGCGGCGCGCGCGGAGCCGTTTGCCGCCGAGCAGGCGCTCTTCGCGAACCTGCGGCAAACCGGACTGTTCGCCGCACACCACGCCCCGGTCGAACGCGCCCTGCTGCGCCGCGCGTGGCCGGTGCCGCCCGCCGCGCCGGACTTCGGCGCGCGCGACCACGCCTCGGCGCCGCGCCTTTCCGATTGGGGGCCGTGGCTCGACACGCGCCGCATTTACGAAAGCCTTTACCCCTCGCTGCCGGGTTATCAGTTGATGGACCTCGTCCAGACCTTCGCGCTCACCGGCGAATTGACCGCGCTCGCGCTCCAGCATTGCCCCAACAGCCGCCGCCGCCCGCACTGCGCGCTCTACGACGCGCTCGCCGCCGCGCTGTTGCTGGCGCGCCTCGTCCGCGAACCGAAAGTCGCCGCCGCCCCGCTGGCGTGGCTGCTCGCCCAATCCGTCCCGCCCGACGCCGCCGAGGCCATCAACCAAGGCGAGTTTTCGCTGGAAGAATAACCTGGTCATCTACTTCGCCGTTTTGTCGCCGAACAAAATCATTTGCGGAGAAATGGCGATAACGGCCTTGTCTTTGGGAATGCCGGCGGCGTCAACCGGTTCCGCGGGAAAATGGTCGGGGATGGCAAAAAGCACCCGAAGCACACGCCTGCTCGCGGTCTCCGTCCATACCCACTTCTCGTAGGCCGGGTTTCGCAGCAATGTCCCGTCGGCACAGCGTATGACAAAGTTGTCCGGGTCGCCGGCGACATCGGCCACCGCTTTGCCCTTGAGCAAGGGATCGTCATACCGGATGAGGACGTCGTCTATTCCCCAGAGGCCGGTCAAATCATGCGGCTCCGACGTACCTGTGGTCAGACTGTTTCCACGCCTCAGATTCCACGAGAGCAACGTGCCATCGCTGCACAATGCAAACCCCGGGGTGATTTTGACGACTTTCCGATCTTTGAGCAAACCGTCGGGATCCCGCAAGGCTTTGGCGGTAATTTCACCATTTATCGCGCTCGGCCAACGGACCAACGAGCCATCCGAGCACAATGCGGTGTGCCCGGCGACGGCGACGACGATTTTTTGGCTGAGCAGTCCGCGCTCATTGAGGGCGGTGGGCATCCCGAGGCCCAGGGTCCCGGTGACCACGCTGCCATCGAAGAATTGCCAGACCGAGCCCCAGCTCACCACCGTGCCATCCGTGCACAACACCACGGCATCGCCCGTCAGGTTGTCATAAGAAATCGCCTTGGCCTTGCGATTTTTCATCGCGCCAAAATTGACCCATACCGGGTCGTCCTCAATCAAGCCCCTTTCCAGCGGCAGGCGGTTCGGCGTGTTTCTGGCGGCTGTCGTATCAATATCATCATCCGCCAGCAACGTGGAAATGCCCTCCGGATGCTTGGGGTTGAAATGGTCCAGCAACCGGCCCCGGGAAAGAAACATCGCGGAAAGTTTTTGGGTGGTGGCTTCATCCGGCGCGACGGAGATGACCGGCCAGCCGGAATGCAGCCCCCATTCGTAGACCAACCCATCCTGGGTGAGCGCCATGACCGAACCGTCGCCCGCCGCGATGGCGATGATTTTATGCCCCGCGAGCGCCACCGTGTTTACCTGGACCGGCAGCAGGCAAACGGGCGGATTCACGTGGTGGCCATCTGAAATCGGACGAGGGCCATTCGGCAGGGAAATCGGTGTAACCGGGGGATGCAGCGTGTCCAGCACGCCCCAGCCAACCAGGGTGCCGTCCGAACAGAGCGCCAGTTTGAAGCGATATTCGGTGGGGGCGTTACCATCGTCCGCAATCGCGACAATGGTCTTGCCCTTCAGCGCACCGGAGGTGTCCACCATCATGGGGACGTACGAGGTGCCTGGGCCACCCTGGGGATTCAGCACGACGGAATTCCACCCCTTGCGCTGAATGCGCGGCTTGTAATTATCCAGCACCGTCACCCCTCCATAGGCCTTGGCTTGCGCCGCTGTGCCCCAGGTTTGCCAATCACCCCAATCCATGATGCCCGTGCCGATTAGGGCCGCCGGCGATGACCCCGCATCCCCCAAAGCCGCCGATGCCGTCAACAAAATCACGGCCGATGCTTTTAACCACAACGGCCATTTTGAATTCAACCCGCGGGGGCGTGAAGTCATGGGGCAATCATGAGACACCGTCCGACACTCAATGTTCACTTCATTTTCTCGCGCGGCGCTACGAGCCGTTGCCATTGCTGATGCACGAGCCCAGCGCTTCGAGGAGTTCCTGGTTGCGGTAGGGCTTGAGGAGGAAATGCTGCACGCCCAGGCGGCGCATGGCCTCGACCCGCGTGTCGTGGTTCACGCCGGAAGTGGCGATGACCTGCAAGTCCGGCCGCAGTTCGCGCAGGGCCTTCATCGTGGCCACGCCGTCCATGCGCGGCATCATCACGTCGAGCAGCACCACTTCGACTTCGTGGTGCTTCTTCAAGGCGTCCACCGCCTGGTTGCCGTCGGAGGCCTCCACCACCGTGTAGCCGCGCTGGCCCAAAATAAACGACACCGCCTGGCGCAGCGGCACCTCATCGTCCACCACCAGCACCGTATGGCCGGTGCCGGGCTTGGCGGCCGCGTCGCTGCTTCCCGGTTTTTTGGCGGGTTCCGCCGGCTTTTCCGCGCCGGGAGGCGCGGGCTTTTCCGCCGAAGCCGGCAGATAAATCACAAACGTCGTGCCTTGCGGGCCGGTGGACTCCAGCTCGATGATGCCGTGGTGCTCCTGCACGATGCCGAGCGCGGTGGACAGGCCCAGGCCCGTGCCCTTGCCCACGTCCTTGGTGGTGAAGAAGGGCTCGAAAATCTTTTCGCGCACTTGCGGCGGAATGCCGAGGCCGGTGTCGGACACGCGGATGCGCACGTGCGGGCCGGGCTGCGCGCCGGGAAAACTCGCCGTTTGCGCGCTGCCGAGCGTCACATTGTTCGCCGCGAGCGTGATGACGCCCCCGGCGGGCAGCGCGTCGCGGCTGTTGACGCACAAGTTCATCAGCACCTGCATCATTTGCGTCGAGTCGGCCTTGACCGGCGCCAGGTCCGGCGCCAGGTGCGTTTCGAGCCGCACGTCGCGCGGGAAGCTTTCGCGCACGAGGCGCTCCAGCTCGTGGACGATGGGCGCCAGCCACAGCACTTCGCGCTTGCCGCGCCGGCCACGCGAGAAGGCCAGCACCTGCTGCACCAGCTCCGTCGCGCGGTGGATGGAAATGTCCATCACCTCGATGATCTCGCGCTCCTTGCCGGCAAAGGGCAGCGTCTTCATGAATTCCGCGCCGAGACGCACCGGGGCCAGAATGTTGTTCAAGTCGTGGGCGATGCCGCCGGCGAGGTTGCCGATGCTTTCGAGGCGCTGCGCGCGGGCCAGGCGCTCCTCGAGCGTGCGCTGGCTGGTGATGTCCTCCATGATTTTCACGCAGTGCGTCACCTTGCCCGACTCGTCAAAAATCGGGAACAGCACGGAACGGCCGATGAATTGCCGCCCGTCCTTGGCGCGCACGTAATGCTCGCCCTCCCATTTCTTGCCCTGCCGCAGGCGCTCCCACAATTCCGTGTAAAATTCCTCCGGAGTGGCGGCGGGCCGCATGATGCCCGGCAGCTGCCCGAGCAATTCCTCCTGCGCGTAGCCCGACACTTCGCAAAACTTCCGGTTGGCGTATTCGATGATGCCCTGCGGGTCGGTGATGAGGATGGCCACCGGGCTTTGCTCGACCACCTGCGACATGCGCCGCGAGGTCTGCTCCTGCGCAAAGCGGTGCGACACGTCCATCACCAGCCCCAAAATCGCCGGCTCGCCCTCGTGCTCCGAAATGATGCCGTGGCCCTGCACGGCGACGGACTCGCCCTGCGGACCGGAAAGGCGGAACAGCAGCGCGGCCTCCTGCGCCTGGCCGGCGTAAACTGGGCGCAGGCGCTCGGCGGTCATGGCGCGGTCTTCCGGATGCACCAGCTCCAAAAACTCCGGCCGCAAGGGCGGCCGGGCGCCGCCCGAGCGCACGATGGCCCAGAACTTCGGATTCGCGTAAACCACGCGGTTTTCCTGCAAAATGAAAATGCCCGCCAGCGATTGCTCGACGAGCCGGCGGAATTTTTCCTCGGCCAGCTTCACCCGCGTCAGGTCCGTCGCCGTGCCCAGCAGGAGGCGGCCGTTGCCGGTTTCGGTGAACATGCCCAGCCGCAGCCAGCGGTGGGAGCCGCCGCGCGCGCGCAGGCGCACCTCGACGACTTGTTCCGTGCCCGGTTCGCGCAGGCAGGTGGCCAGCGCCTCCTCGAAGCGCGGTTTGTCCTCGGGGTGCAACAGCTCCAGCCAGTGCGGCAGCCGGCAGGGAAAATCCTTCGGCAGATACCCCAGCGACTCGGCCAGCGCCGCGTCCCAAGCCAGGGTGCCGTGGGCCGGATCCAGCGACCAGACCCCGGTCGAGCCGGCGTGCGTGACCAGTTGGTAGCGCCGATGCTCGCGGCGCAGTTCCGCCGCCGTCGCTTCGCTCTCGGTCACGTCGAGGCCCAGCGCCAGCACGCGTTCGGCGGCGCCATTTTCGCCGGGCAGCACCGAGACGTGCCACTCGACGAGCCGGTGGGCGCCGTCGCGCGTCACATGGCGCATGGTGACGATGCGGCCGGCCTGCTCCTCGCCCGTGGCCGGGGCAAACGCCGCCCGCAACGTCGGCACGCTCGCCGATTCCACCCAGCCGAGTTCCTCAATCGTCTTGCCCAGCGCTTCCATCGGGCGCCAGCCAAACACCATCTCGGCGCGCCCCGTCCAGGACTTGATGCGCCGCTCGGCGTCGAGCTCGGCCACCACCAGCGGGGTGTTTTCAAAATGCAGTTGCTGCTGCCGGTCGAATTCGCGTTGCGCCTTTTCGGCGTCGAAGCGCAGGTTCTTGGCCTGCAACTGCAGTTTCTTGACGTATTTGTTCTGCTGGCGCGCGTTCCACAACATGCCCACCAGCACCGAAAACATGAACGCCAGCCAGACGCCGTGGTAAAAAGCCTGCGTGCGCCCCACCGGGTTGTCATCCCCTTGCGAGAGGTCAATGTAATCAATGGCCGAGGGCTGGTCGTCGGACGCTTCCGGCATGGCGACAAAAGGCCGTGGCCGTACGGATACCGTCGAATGCCCCCCTTTGGCCGCGGTCGCCTGGGCGGGCGCCGCGGGCTGCGCCGCCAGCGGGCTCGCAAGCGCCGCGACCGCCAGGACCATCCCGGTCCGGCGGAGCGCTTGTTTGATTCGCAGTAAATCCCGGGCAACCATGCAAAGGTCAAAATATCGTCTCAAGGCCGTCTCGAAAAGAAAAATCACCCCATTTCGACCCCGGCAGGCTACCGCATTTTGACTTTAAAATCCACCGGCAAATGCGCTTGCCATCCTGGCATCGGGCAGGGAGCCTTGGAGCCTGTGGCCGATTCCCCCCCTGGCGAGACCTCGCTCCCCGCGCGCATCCCGGCGCTCGATGGTGTCCGTGGCTTGGCCATTGCGATGGTGCTGGCGTCCCACCTCTTCACCATGCCGTTGACGTTCGCGGGCGACTTGTCGGGCTGGCGGTTTTATTTATGGCGATGGACCCGGATGGGCAATTTCGGGGTGGATTTGTTCTTCGTGCTCAGCGGGTTCCTCATCACCCGCATCCTGCTGGAAAACCGGGAATCGCCGCGGTTGTTTCGCGCGTTCTATGCGCGGCGGTGCTGCCGCATCCTGCCGCTTTACTACGCCTTGCTGGCCTGCGTCTTTTTGCTCGGCCATCTCGTGCACGCCGAGACGCTGAGAACCCGGCTGTTTCTGGATCAACACCCCTGGCTCAGCTATTTGACCCTGACCCAAAACATTTACATGGGCCTGGCCGGCACCACCGGCGGTTTGGCGCTGGCGGTGACGTGGTCGCTGGCCGTGGAGGAGCAATTTTACCTCGGGCTGCCGTGGGTCGTGCGTTTTTTGCCCACGCGCATCCTGCCCTGGCTTTTTGCGGCCGGAATTCCTTGGGCCATGCTTGTCCGCTTCCACTGGAAGGATATGCGCGGCTCGCTCTGGCTGCCCGGCCACGCCGACTCCCTGCTCACCGGGTGCCTGCTGGCCTGGGTGTGTCTGCAACCGGCCGCGCTCGCCTGGCTGCGTCAACAACGCGCCGGACTCAATTTGCTGCTGGCCGCCTTTTTTGCCGGGTATCTTGTCCTCAACCAAATGCCGGAATATTATGTCTGGCTCAACGATACCTGGATGACGCTCATCTTTGGCACCCTCGTGCTCATTGGTGTCACCCAGCCCGCTCATGTCGCCACGAAATTTCTGCAGCAACGCTGGCTGGCGTTTCTCGGCCTGATTTCCTACGCCGTTTACCTTGTCCACTTCCCGCTGCTGTCCCTTGTCTTCTGGTATTTTCATCAAACCGTTCCCGTCATCAACAACGTCAGCGACCTGGGCCTATGCGCGCTGACCCTCGCCGCCAGCCTCCTCCTCGCCACCGCCTCCTATTATTTCTACGAAAAGCCGTGGCTCAAGGTCGGGCACCGGGTGAAGTATTGATTCGGCACGCCGGGAGATTTTATTTTTTCCCGCTTTTGCCGGCCGGCTTTGCCGATGCCGGCTCGCCGACCGCCATCTCCAGCGCGTCCTTTTTCGCGTCCACCGAGAAGCGCACGTCCTGGCCTTCGCGCACTTCCCCGGCGATGAGGGCGCGGGCGAGGCGCGTCTCCACCTGCTTCTGCAAAAAGCGCCGCAAGGGCCGCGCGCCGAACACCGGGTCGTAGCC
>DASZWY010000224.1:0-3152 GCA_035546135.1 Opitutales bacterium | reverse complement strand
GGGCTTCGCATTCCATCAGCCGCCGGGCGAGGGCCACCGGCTTGGCGTCGCCCTGGATAAATTCCGGCCACGCGTCGCGGCCGAGCAGCAAATTCGCAATGCCGAGATACGGCACGCTCACCACGGCGCGGCCCACCAGGTAGGTGATCGGGTTGGCGCGGTAAACAATCGCGCCGGGAATGCCTGCCAGCGCGCAGGAGAGCGACATCGTGCCCGAACTCGTCAGCACCACACGGCCCGCCGCGCCTTCCTCGGCGGTGCGGAGGGTGATGTGCGGGGCCAAGTCGGGCCGCTTCGCCAGTTCCTGCTCCAATTCCGCGCGCACGCCGGGCCCGGACACCAGCGTCACGGCCCTGGCTTGCGGGCGCGACTGACGGTAGCGCGAAAACGCCGCGAGCATCAGGGGGAAAATCCGCGACACCGCCGCGACGCGGCTGCCGGGCAGCATCAATACGGGGCCGTTCACATCGTAACGCACCGTCAGGCGGTGGTCTGCCGCGGCGAAGGGATGGCCGACAAACTCGACCGGCAATTTCGTGTCGGCAAAGCACGCCGGCTCGAACGGAAAAATCACCGCGAGCGCGTCGAGGTGCCTGGCCATGGTGAAGCGCCGGCCGGATTTCCACGCCCAGATTTGCGGCGAGATATAATAGAGCACGCGCAGCGGCCCGCCCGCGCGGCGGCTGCGGCCTCGCTGAAAAAGCGCCTTGGCCAGCCGCAGATTGAAGCCCGGGTAATCCACCAGCAGCACCGCGCGCGGCTGGTATTTATCAATCCATGCGAGCGTCTGCGCGAACAATTCCTTGAAGAACCCATAATTTTTCAGCACCTCGACGAGGCCGACCACGGCGTGCGCGGTCAGGTCATAGAGCAAGTGCGCGCCGGCTCCTTGCAACGCCGGGCCCCCGAGCGCCGCGACCCGCAACTCGGGCCGCCGTGCGCGCAATTCGCGGATGAGCCGCGCCGCATGTTCATCGCCCGAGCGTTCGCCGGCGACGACCAGAACATCCGGCGGGGCGGTGCCGTCGAGCCAGGGGGCGAGGGTGGGGGGTGGAAGGTTCACCGCGAAGACACTAAGAAAGCAAAGATTTCATCCACGAATGGGCGCGAATTTTTTGACCGGAAGCAGGCATTTTTTATTCGTGGCCATTCGTGGATAAAATTCTTCTAAACAGCGTTGCGCCTGGGCGGTAAATTTTTTCACAAGCCCCCGGCGCGGATTTGCTCGGTGACGGACAGCGCAATGGCGAGCGCGGCACGGCCGAAAGCGACGTCGATCTTCGGCGTCTGGCCGCGGCGCACGCTGTCGACCAACGACGCCAGCTCGGCCTTAAGCGGCTCGACCTTGGGCACGGCGATTTCCTCGCGCTTGAGGCCGAGCATGCCCATGTGGATGTAGTGGCCGGTGCACTGGTCGAAATCGACGGACATATAGCCCGCGCGCTGGAAGAGCCGCCATTCGCGCGCGCGCTTTTTGCTCAGGCGCGAGACATTCAGGTCCGCCACGCAGCCGTCCGCAAAGACGAGGCGCGCGTTGGCGATGTCCATGTGCTTGGTCAACACGGAGGAGCCGGCGGCGTCGAAGCGCTGGAGCGGCGCATTCACCAGCGCGAGCACGAGGCCGATGTCGTGAATCATCAGGTCGAGCACGACATCCACTTCCTTGACGCGCGGGTTGACGTGGCCCTCGGTGGCGTTGTCCGGGTCGTTGGGGTCGGGGAGGAGCGGCGCGAGGCGCTCGGTGCGGATGAAGCGCGGGCTTTTGACGTTTTTCTCCAAAAATTCCATCACCGGGTTGAAATGCTCGATGTGGCCGACCTGCACGAGGCGATTGGCAGACTTCGCCGCGGCAATGATTTGGTCGGCCTCCGCCAGCGAAGGCGCGAGCGGCTTTTCGACGAGCAGGTGGCACCCGGCCTGGAGCAGCGTCACCGCGACGGCGCTATGCAGGTTCGTCGGCACAACGACGCTGACGACGTCGCAGGCTTTGCCCAGCGCCTCAAGCGAAGCGAAGGCCTGGCACTGATGCCGGGCGGCGATTTCGGCGGCGCGCTTCGCGTCGGTGTCGTAAACGCCGGCGAGGGTGACGCCGGGCAGCTCGGTGTAGACGCGGGCGTGGTGCTGGCCAAGGTAGCCAACGCCGGCCACGCCGGCGCGCAAAGGGGCGGGTTCGGGCATAAAGCTTTATTTAAGATTGTCCCCGAATTGACACGAATAAAATCAAAAATATTCGTGCCAAGGCCCGCTGCTTCATGGATAACATGGCCGGGTTATGACGCCCTTCAAAATCAGCGTGCTGGTGTTTCTGCGCGACGCGCAAGGGAAGCTGCTGCTCATCAAGCGGCGCAAGGCGCCCAATCTCGGCTGCTGGAGCCCCATTGGCGGCAAGCTGGAGATGGGCCGCGGCGAATCGCCGTTTGAATGCGCGGCGCGCGAAACGCAGGAGGAGGCGGGCCTGGCCGTTGTGGAAAAAGACCTGCATTTGTTCGGCTATGTTTCCGAGAAAAATTATGAAGGCGGCGGCCACTGGCTGATGTTTCTGTTCGATTGCCGCAAGACGCTGCCGGGCCTGCCGCCGACGGGCGACGAGGGCGAGTTCGGCCTTTTTGCCCGTGCGGAAATTGACCGACTCGCCGTGCCGCCGACCGATCTGCAACTCGTCTGGCCGTGGTATGACAAGCATCGCACCGGCTTTGTCGCGCTGCGGGCCGATTGCGCGCCGGGTCAGCCGCTCAAGGTCGTCACGGAACAGCTTTTGCCCGGCGCGGTAAAAATGTGACCTTGCGGCAACCGGCCCGTGCTTGACACTGTCGCGCCCGCCCGACGCAATAGGCCCGATGGAAGTTCATGTTCGCAAATCCCGCCTGCGTGGTGTCGGTCTCTCGCCCGGCGAGATCGGTCTGGACAGCGAAACCGCTCCCAGCATGCCGCCGCGCCTGCGTGTGCTGGGCTACAGCGCCGACGGCTGCTTTGAGCTGGAGACGAACCAACTGGACGAGGCATTGGCCCGTATCGGCGAAAAAAGCGTCACCTGGATCCAGGTCATCGGCATCAGCGAGGTCGGCTTTCTCAAGGAGCTGGGCCAGCGCATGAACATCCACCCGCTGGCGCTGGAGGACGTGGCGACGACGTGGGGCCGGGCCAAGTTGCAG
>DASZWY010000223.1:0-2733 GCA_035546135.1 Opitutales bacterium | reverse complement strand
GTGGGGAAATTTCAACCTAATACTTCACCGCGCGGAGGCAAGCGCCGAGGAACGGTGTTTTTTATTTTGCGTCGGGCGGGCGGATTTGGGCATGATGGCCGTTTTCCACCATGTCCTCCCCCACTCCCAGCACCCTCGGTTTGAAAAAATCCTTCGGCTTTGGCGACCGCCTCGGTCTCGCCGGGCCGGGCCACATCGCGGCCTTGCGCACCTTCGGCAAGGGCTTCTCGGGCATCTTTGCCCAGCAATCCATCCGCGAGATGACGCGCACCCAGCGCAGCCCGGAGGAAGTGATGGGCGCGGCCCAGCGCAGCCTGGCCGCGGCGAAGTTTGCCGAGCCGTGGGGCGCGGACGCCGATCATTTGAAGACGGCCGAGGACATCGACAAGACCGCGAAGGCGGGTTTCACCTTTTTCACCCTCGACCCTTCGCCGTTCGTCAACAACGAGGCGGACAAGCTGGACGAGGCGGCGCTCGCGGGGCAGGTGGCGGCGTTGTTCAAGGACAAGATTTTCCCCGCCGACTGGGAACTCGACTACCTGAAGAGCCCCTATGAAGTCGCGGGCAGCACACTGAAATTTGAGAAGACGGGCCTGCACCGCGCGGCGGTGAAATACGGCCGCGCCATCGCGCAGGTGGCGGCGCTGTCGGACCATTTGCAGAAGACCATGAAGCGGCCCTATGAAATCGAAGTGTCAGTGGATGAGACCGACACGCCGACCAAGCCGCTTGAGCATTTGTTCTGGGCGCTGGAATTGAAGCGCCGCGGGGTGAAGCACGTCGTTTCGCTGGCGCCACGTTTCATCGGCGATTTTGAGAAAGGCATCGACTACAAAGGCGACCTCAAGGAATTCGAGAAACAGTTGCGCGTGCACGCCGCCATCGCGGAAAAATACGGGCCGTATAAAATCTCGGTGCACTCGGGGTCGGACAAGTTTTCCATCTACCCGGCGGTGGGCCGCGTGTGCGGCGACCGCCTGCACCTGAAGACGGCCGGCACCAGTTACCTCGAAGCGTTGCGCGCGGTGGTGCGCGTGGACAAGAAACTCTTTGGCGAAATTGCCACGTTTTCCGCGGGCCGGTTCGCGCAGGACAAGCAGAGCTACCACATCTCCGCGACGGACGCGGGCGTGGCCGCGCTGGCCAAGACCGCGCCGGCGGACTTCGAGCGCGTGTATCTCAACGAGACGACGGGGCGGCAACTGCTGCACGTGACCTTTGGCTCGACGCTGACCATCGGCCAGACCGCCGCGGGCCGCCTGTTCAAGGAGGCGATTCTGGAAATCCTCCAGAAGAACGCCGACCTGCACGCGGAATTGCTGACCAAGCACCTGGGCGAGCACCTGCGCCTGCTCAACGCGGGCTGAGTCAGCGTTCGCCGCGATGGTCCATCACCGTGAGCTGGCGCAGGAGCCAGACGCATTTTTCCACGCCGCCGGTGAGGGAAAGCACGGCGCTACGGTCTTCGAGCGACTGCGTGCCGTCCTGCTGCAGGTAACTTTTGCGCCAGTTTTCCATCATCGGGCCGCGGTCGGAGCAGAGGCCGAGCAGCGTCTGCCGCGCTTCGGGGTCGGAAGACTCCAAATCGGCGGCGACGGTAAGAAGCAGAAATTCCATGCCTTCGAGCGTCTGCCCGGCAATGGCGCTGAGCGCCGGGCGGGCCCGGGCCTGCCCGATGGAGAGAACCAGGTCGCCGACGACCTCCGCGAGCTCCATGATGACGGTCTGGCGGCGCTGGAGATAAGTCAGCTCAAGGCCGTCCTGTTCATCGAGGGAAAGCGCCATCGTCGCGCGCAAGGCGTTCTCGACTTCGCCGCCAAGCTGGCCCAGCGCGGCGAGGCGGCGGTCGAGCGGGAGTCCTTGGGCGGGTTCGCGCAAGGTGGAGAAAAATTCGGCGATTTGGCTGACTTCGCGCAATTGCTCGCGGCGGATGAGCTCGAGTTCCGCGCTGGCCTCCTCCGGCAGCAGGCGTGAAATATATTGCGGGGCGGACAGGTCTTCCTCGGCGCTTTTGGGCAGGTTTTTCTCCAGCCAGTGGGCAATGGGCGAGTCGGCGACGGTTAAAATCGCGGCGGAAGTGAACTTGAACAAGAGAAAGGCGACGGCGACCTGCGTCTCGGGCTGGTCGGAGGCATGCCGCACCAGCGCCATCACCAGCGGCACCTGGAAAAATTTTTCTAGGTAAAACAGCCCGACAAAGATGGTGGCGCCGAGGAAATTGAAAATGTTCTGATACTGCACAATCTGGCGCGCGGAGCCGGTGAAGGCGCGGCCCAGCACGACCTTGAACAGGCTGGAGCCGACGGCGGAGGCGTAGGCCATCACGAGCGTCTGCGGCATGTCGAGCAGACCGGCCTTGACGAGGCCGACGCCGATGGCGGCCACGACGGTGGAGGATTGCAGCACGAAACCCAACACCACGCCGACCGTGATGGAGAGCAGCGGTTCATTGGCCCCGGCGGCGACAAGTTGGGTCACCAGCGGCATTTGCTGGAGCGGGCCAACGCCTTCCTTCATTTCGGAGATGCTGTAAAAAACCAACCCCATGCCCATGAGCACGCCCAGCAGCCGGCGCCAGTCCTCGCGCTTCACGAAATAAAGCAAAATCGCGGTCACGCCGGTCATCACGAGCGCCGCGCCCCGAACGTCGAAGGTCGCGATGAAAATCAGCACGGTGTCGCCAACGTTGAAGGCGGCGAGAATCGGGAAGGCCTCGCGCACGGCAATCAGGCC
>DASZWY010000222.1:0-4833 GCA_035546135.1 Opitutales bacterium | reverse complement strand
TCGCGACGAGCTCGACCTCGGCCCCATTGCCCAGCGCAACCTCGCCAAGGCCGGCACGCCCACGATGGGCGGGCTGCTGATTTACGCCGTCGTCGCCGTGAGTGTGCTGCTCTGGGCGCGGCCCAATATTTATGTCGCCGTTTGCCTGCTCGTGTTCACCGGCCTCGGGGTCATCGGCTTTTTGGACGACTACCTGAAAGTCACCAAGAAAAACAGCAAGGGCCTCTCGAGCCAATGGAAGCTCGCCGGGCAGGCGCTGCTCACCGCCGTTGCGATTGGCCTGCTCTTTGGCAATATCGACACCAGCCAGCCGATGGGCGCGCTCTGGGCGCCGTTCATGAAGGCGCCGCTCATCGCCGAAATGCCGCTGTGGTTCGCCGCGCCGTTCTTTTTCCTCGTCATGGCCGGCTCCAGCAACGCCATCAATTTGACCGACGGCGTGGACGGCCTCGCCATTGGCTGCACCATCAGCGTCGCGCTGGTCTATGCGATTTTCGCCTACTGCGCGGGCAACGTGCGCATCGCCGATTACCTCAACATCGCCTACGTGCCCGGGGTGGGGGAGCTGGCGGTCGTCTGCACCGCGCTCGTCGGCGGCGGACTCGCGTTCCTCTGGTACAATGCGCATCCCGCTTCCGTCTTCATGGGCGACACCGGCTCGCTCGCCCTCGGTGGCATCGTCGGCTCGGTCGCCTTCATCACGCAGCAGCCGTTCACGCTCATCATTGTTGGCGGTATTTTCGTGATGGAAGCCGGCTCGGTCCTGCTGCAAGTCGCCTCCTTCAAGCTGCGCGGTGGCAAGCGCATTTTCCTCAAGTCGCCCATCCACCATCATTTCGAAATGCTCGGCTGGCCGGAGTCCCAGCTCGTCATTCGCTTTTGGATTCTCTCTGTGCTCTTCGCGCTCGCCGGCCTCGCCACTTTGAAACTGCGCTAAACTTCCGCTAAATACTTTTCGCCATGCAACTTCCCTCCGCCATCGCCAATGCCGCGCGCCGCCCCGTGGCCGTGCTGGGCTACGGCGTGAGCGGCCAAGCCGCGGCGGCGCTGCTCAAGCAATGCGGCTGCGCGGTCGAAGCCTACGACGAAAAACCCGCCCCGGGCGTTCGCGGCGAATTCGGCCCCGCCGAGGCCAAGCGCCACGACCTCGTCGTTTATAGCCCCGGTTTTCGCCAGGACCATCCCTGGTTGCAAGCCGCGCGCGCCGCCGGCGCCCAATGCCTTGGCGAACTCGATTTCGCCTCCCTCTTCTGGCAGGGCCGCCTCCTCGCCATCACCGGCACCAACGGCAAGACCACCCTCACCGAATTTCTCGCCACCGCGCTGCGCCGCCAGGGCCTCTCCGCGGTGCCCGCGGGCAATATCGGCCACGCACTTTCACGCCTCGACGACCTCGCCGATACCGCCGGCCGTGTTGCCGTCTGCGAAATCAGCTCCTTCCAGGCGGAAAATCTCCAATACCTGCGCCCCCAGGCCCTCCTTTGGACGAATTTTGACGAAGACCACCTCGACCGCTACGCCGAACTGCGCGATTACTTCGATGCCAAGTGGAACCTCGTTGAGCGCCTCACCGAGCCGAAGCTCATCGTCGGCGAAAGTGTCGCGCAAATGGCCACCCAGTTTGGGAAAAAACTGCCCGACTTCGCCCAGGTTGTCCGCCGTGAAGGTTCGCGCCAGCTCGTGCCCACGGGTTCGATTTTCGATTCCTACCCCCAAAGCGAGAACTACCTGATCGCGCGCGCCTATTGGCAGCTCGAGGGCTACCCCCTGAATATTCTCGAGGAAACCGCGCAGTCCTTCTCCACCCGCCGCCACCGCCTCGCGCGCGTTGCGGACTGGGAGGGGGTGTCGTATTGGAACGATTCGAAAGGCACCAATTTCCACGCCACGCTCGCCGCCCTCGAAACTTTCGCCCAACCCGTTGTCTGGATCGGCGGCGGCAAGTCCAAGGGCGGCGATATCGAGGGCTTTGCCGCCCGCGCCGCCGCCCGCGTCCGCGAAGCCTTTCTCATCGGCGAGACCGCCGGCGTCCTCGCCGCGGGCCTGCACCAGCGCGGCGTTGCCGCCACCATCTGCGAGAGCCTGCGCGAGGCCGTCCACAAGGCCCACGAGGCTGGCCGCCACAGCGTTCCGGCCCATGTGCTGTTCAGCCCCGGATTTTCCAGCTTCGATATGTTCCACGACTACGCCGAGCGCGGCCTCGCCTTCGAACAGGCGGTTTTGGGTTTGAAAGCCGCGCGCCCGGGCGTTATGACGGAGGCGTCGCCGGCTTGACGCCACCGGATTCGTTTTACCATCCCACCAATCGCTTTAAATATTACGAAATCCTCATGAACACCCAGCATCGCAAGCTCCTGGCCATCGCCGCGGTCATTCTCTTCCACGGCGTCGTCATCACCGTCATGCTCGCCCAGCATGGCTGCAAGTCCGACGGCGCCTCCGCTCCCGGCGCCGCCGACGCGCCCGCCCCCGTGCCGGAGCCCGTGGTGGCCGCCGCGGCCACGCCCGCGCCCATGCCGGCAGCCACGAGCGACGGCTTCGTCGCCCCCACGCGCCCGCCGCCTGAAACCCCGGTGACGCCCATTCCCGTCGCGCAATTTTCCGAACCACTCTACACGCCCGGGCCCGGCACCGCCACGGTCGGCACTCCCGCGCCGGCTGCACCCGCCGCCGCGCCGGCGTCCGCTCCCGCCGCCGGCCCGACCGTCACCTGGATTGTTTCGAACAAGGACAGCCTCTACACCATCGCGCGCAAAAACGGCATCACCGTGGACGAACTGATTGCGGCCAATGCTCCCAAAATCACCCGCGCCACCGTCCTCCAGCCCGGCATGTCGCTGATTATTCCCAGTTCCAAGACACCTTCCGCCGCAACCACGGCGGCCACGGCCGCTCCCGCCGCCGCTGACAGTGGCAACACTTATAAGGTGGCCGCTGGCGACAGCCTTGGCAAAATCGCCGCGAAAAACCACACCACGGTCAAGGCGCTCCGGGAAGTCAATGGCCTCACTTCCGACAGCATCCGCGCCGGCCAGATGTTGAAATTGCCCGCTGCCGGCGCCGCGCCCGCCTCCGCGACGCCTTCCATGCCCGCCGCCGACGAAAATTCCTACACGGTGAAAAGCGGCGACTCACTCGACAAGATTGCCCGCGCCGTCCATGTCAGCTCCGGCGAGCTGATGGCGCTCAACGGCCTTACCGCCGAAACCGCGCGCTTGCTGCGCCCCGGCCGCGTGCTGAAATTGCCCTCGGGCGTCCATGCGCCCGCGGCCACCACCGCGGCGATGCCGACCTCCACCACCTTGCCGCCTGTCACCATGCCCTCGACGGCCATGCCCGCCGGCGCCTCGCTGCCGCCGGTCACCATGCCGGCCTCCGCGATGCCGGTCACCGGCACCGGCGCGCCGCCGATGACCCCGGTGCAGCAGTAATCGCGAAGCTTGATCTCCCGCATGAACGCCACCGCCCAAACCCTGCCGCGCCCGCGTCTGCGCGGAATCAGCCCCGGCACCATCGTCCTCGGCTGCGCCATCGCGCTGACGCTGCTGGGCCTTGTCGTGTTGAGTAGCGCGGGGCAGGGCGCAAAAGCCGCCGCCGGCGACCCGCTGGTTTTCTTCCGCAAGCAATTGATTTTTTGCGGAGTGGCCCTCGTGCCTTTCGCCATCATGTCGCTGGTGCCGATTGAAAAACTCCGCCACTTCAGCTGGCCCATCGGCGTTGGCACCGTCCTCGTCCTCGCCGCCGTGCTCAGCCGCCACGTCGGGGCGCTGCACAACGGTGCGCGCCGCTGGATCGAAATCCACGGCCAGAGCTTTCAGCCCTCGGACGTCGGCAAGCTCGCCCTCGTGATTTGCCTCGCGAGCTACCTTTCCGCGAACCAGCGCTACATCACCTCCTTTTGGCGCGGCTTCGTCATCCCGCTGCTCATCATCGGGCTATTTAGCGGCCTCATCCTCAAGGAGCCCGATTTCGGCACCGCCGCCCTGTGCGGCATCGTCGGCTTCACGCTGATGTTCCTCGCCGGCACGCGCCTGCTTTACCTCGTGCCCTCCGTGCTCGCCGGGGCGGGCGCATTCTCGGTGCTCGTCTATTTCGACCCCGTGCGCATTCAGCGCGTCATCTCCTTCCTCAATGTCGAGGAAAACAAGGCCGGCAGCGCCTACCAGCTCTATCAAGGCATCGTCGGATTCGGCTCCGGCGGGCTGACGGGCGTCGGGCTGGGGGAGGGCCGCCAGCAGCTCGCCTACCTGCCCGAGGCGCACACCGACTTCGTTCTCCCTGTCATGGGCGAGGAACTCGGCCTCGTCGCCACCGCGGCGGTCGTGCTCATTTTCCTGATTATTTTCATCGCGAGCCTGCGCGCCTTGCGCAAGGCGCCGAATCTCTTTGAATTCACCCTCGCCTGTGGCGCGCTACTGATGCTCACCGGCCAGGCGATGATCAACATGGGCGTGGTCACCGGCCTGCTCCCGACCAAGGGCATGTCCCTCCCCTTTATCAGCTACGGCGGCACCAACCTCATGCTGATGTTCGCCATCGTCGGCCTGCTGGTGAATTGCTTCCGACGATGGGAGCGTCCTGTCATGCCGCAAGCGAGCGAACTATGAGCAAATTTGCCATCTCCTGCGGAGGCACCGGCGGCCACTTGTCGCCGGGCATTGCTTTGGCCGAGCGGCTTGCGGCCAAGGGCCACCGCATCCGCCTGCTCATCAGCCGCAAGGAGGTGGACTCGCGCCTGATGCGCAAATACCCGCAGATGGAGACGGTCGTCGCCCCGGGCGCGGCTTTCGGCTGGTCTCCGGCCAAGTTGGCAAAGTTCTCGCTGTCCCAAGT
>DASZWY010000221.1:0-7863 GCA_035546135.1 Opitutales bacterium | reverse complement strand
CTCCAAGAAACCCGCCTCCGGCTCCAAGTCCAAGGGCACCAAATACGTCTACGGCTGGGGCAACGGCCGCGCCGATGGCAACGGCTCGATGCGCGCCCTGCTCGGCGGCAAGGGCGCCAACCTCGGCGAGATGGCCCGCATCGGTCTCCCCGTGCCCCCCGGGTTCACCATCACCACCGAGGTCTGCAATTATTTCTACGCCAACAAGCGCACTTATCCCGCCGCCCTCAAGGCCCAGATCGCCGCGGCCATGGCCAACGTCGAGAGCATCATGGAGACCAAGTTCGGCGACGCCTCCAAGATGCCCTTGCTCGTCGCCGTGCGCTCCGGCGCCCGCGACTCCATGCCGGGCATGATGGACACCATTCTCAACCTCGGCCTCAACGATCAAACCGTCCTCGCCGTCGAGCGCGCCACCAACAACCCCCGCCTCGCGTGGGACTGCTACCGCCGCTTCGTCCAGATGTATGGCGACGTCGTCCTCGGCGTGCAGAAGCGCCCGGATGAAGACCACGAGCCTTTCGAAACCGTCATCGCCGAACTCAAGCAGGAGCGCTACAAGGACGCCGAAGTCGAGGACACCCGCCTGTCCACGATGGACCTCAAGGAACTCGTCGTCCGCTTCAAGCGCCTCGTCAAGGAGCGCACCGGCAAGGATTTCCCGAGCGACCCGTGGGTGCAGCTCGAGGGCGCCATCGGCGCCGTGTTCGGTTCGTGGATGAACGACCGCGCGATTGTTTACCGCCAGAAATATAACATCCCGAGCGAGTGGGGCACCGCCGTCAACGTGCAGGCCATGGTGTTTGGCAACACCGGCAACACCTCCGGCTCCGGCGTCGCTTTCACCCGCGACCCCGCTTCCGGCGAAAAAGTTTTCTACGGCGAATTCTTGATGAACGCCCAGGGCGAGGACGTTGTCGCCGGCGTGCGCACACCCCAGCCGGTCGTGGAACTCAAGCAAGTCATGCCCAGCGCCTATGCCGAGCTCGACCGCATCCGCGGCGTGCTCGAGAAGCACTTCACCGACATGCAGGACTTCGAGTTCACCATCCAGGACCGCAAAGTCTTCATGCTCCAGACCCGCAATGGCAAGCGCACCGGTGTCGCCGCCGTCCGCATCGCCTGCGAAATGGTGAAGGAAAAACTCATTAACTGGCAGACCGCCGTCACCCGCGTCCCCGCTGACCAGCTCGACCAGGTGCTCGCGCCGATTTTTGACCGCGACGCCATCACCACCGCGCCCGTCATCGCCACCGGCCTGCCCGCCGGCCCCGGCGCCGCTTCCGGCAAAATTTACTTCAACGCCGAGCGCGCCGTCGAAGCCGCCGCCAAGGGCGAGAAGGTGCTCCTCGTGCGCACCGAGACTTCGCCCGAAGACCTCCGCGGCATGATCGCCGCCGAAGGCATCCTCACCGCGCGCGGCGGCGTCAGCTCGCATGCCGCCCTCGTCGCCCGCCAGATGGGCAAGGTCTGCGTCTGCGGCGCCAGCGCGCTGCACATCGACTACACCTCGCTCACCCTCAGCGTCGGCCAGAAAAAATACAAGGAAGGCGAATACCTCTCCATCGACGGCACCTCCGGCGCCGTTTATGCCGGCCAGGTCAAGACCGCCCCGTCGGAAATCATCCAGGGCCTCCTGCACAACGACGCCAAGGCCCGCACCGGCTCGACGTATAAGAACTTCGCGCAGCTCATGAAGTGGTGCGGCCAGGCCGCCCGCCTCCAGGTGCGCACCAATGCCGACAGCCCCGACCAGACGGCCAACGCCGTCGCCTTCGGCGCCACGGGCATCGGCCTCTGCCGCACCGAACACATGTTCTTCGAGGGCAACCGCATCTACGCCGTGCGCGAGATGATTGTCGCCGAGTCGTACCAGGAGCGCAAAGCCGCCCTCAACAAGCTGCTGCCCTACCAGCGAGAGGACTTCGCCGGCATCTTCAAAGCCCTCAAGGGCCTGCCTGCGACCATCCGCCTGCTCGACCCGCCCCTGCACGAATTCCTCCCGCACGACGATGTCACCATCCGCGAGACCGCGGAGAAAATCGGCGTCAAGCCCGAGATGGTTTCGCGCCGCGTCGCCGAACTGCACGAGTTCAACCCCATGCTCGGCTTCCGTGGCTGCCGCCTCGGGGTTTCCTACCCGGAAATTTCCGAGATGCAGTGCCGCGCCATCTTCGAGGCCGCCGCCGACGTGCAGAAGAAAGGCGTCAAGGTCCGCCCGGAAATCATGATTCCGCTCGTGGGCTTCAAGAAGGAACTCGATTTGCAGGTGGAAATCGTCCACCGCGTCGCCGCCGAAGTGGCCAAGGAAAAGAAGACGAAATTCAATTACCTCGTCGGCACGATGATCGAAGTGCCCCGCGGCGCCCTCACCGCCGCCGAAATCGCGCACACCGCGCAGTTCTTCTCCTTCGGCACTAACGACCTCACGCAGACCACCCTCGGCATGAGCCGCGACGACTCCGGCACCTTCCTGCCGAAGTATCAGGAGCAGGAAATCATCAAGAAGAACCCCTTCGCCAGCATCGACCAGACCGGCGTGGGCGAGCTGATGAAAATCGCCGTCAAAGGCGGCCAGGCCACCCGGCCCGACATCAAGCTCGGCATCTGCGGCGAACACGGCGGCGATCCCGACTCCGTGAAGTTCTGCCACAAGATCGGCCTCACCTACGTTTCCTGCTCGCCCTTTCGCGTGCCCACCGCCCGCCTCGCCGCCGCCCAGGCCGCCATCGCGGAAGCGAAGGCCAAGAAGTAAGCGCGGGGGCAGGGCCTTTGGGCCCGCCGAGTTGGTCTTCTCAAAAAAAGAGCGCGGAGCCATCCGCGCTCTTTTTTGCTTGACCCCTCCTCGAAAAAATCTACCGTTAAAAGCATGAAATCTACCGTTAGCGTGTCGGAGGGCCAGAACAATTTCCCGGCGCTCATCAAAGCCGCCGAGCGGGGCCAGGTCGTGACCGTTACCCGGCATGACGACCCGGTTGCTTGCGTCATCAGCCACGACCGGATGAGTGCGATTGTCGAGACCCTCGAAATCCTCGCCAATCCGGCCACCCTGCGGGCCCTCCACGAACACCAGGCGGGCAAGACCAAATTCGGCACGCTCGATGACATCCCCGAATGAAACGGACGCTTCGCCCTTCCCGGCAGGTGATTGATTTTGCCTGCCGGCTGGCCCCGGTCCCGCGGCGGATGCTCAAGCGCGCCTTGGCGGATCTGCGGAACGACGGGGGCGACATCCAGCCGCTGGAGGCCAATCTCACCGGCTATCACCGTCTTCGGGTCGGCCGGTTCCGGGTCATTTTCAAGTACCAGCCCGGCAATGTCATTGACATCATCTTCGTTGAGGAACGCGCGCTGGTTTACGAGGTCTTCGAGGCGGAGTTGACTCGCAAATTGCGGGACTAAGGAGGGTCGCTTTAATCGTCGTCCTTGCGGCTGCTCCCCATCCTTGCCGACACCCAGTCCGCCAGCAAATTCGCCCGCAGCACGAACGCCAGATACACCACCCCGAGCACGCCCCAGCACCAGTAGCCGAGGTATTGGTAAGTATAGCGGATCTTGTCCGCGCTCCAGAGATAGTCGTTCATCAGCTTGTTCATGTCGCCGTTCGAGTCGTCCTCGCCGTTGATCATCGAGCCCATCGGGATGTCCTGCTGGCCGTGATAAATCTGGTCCCAATAATTCACGATGTGCAGGAACGCGCTCGCTCCGATGAAAAAGAAAACATACCGGCACAGGCCCCAGCGAAATTTGTCCGGCAGTTGCACGTAGAAACTCACCATCAACAGCGTGCTCAGGTAAAATTCGCCGCCCACGCCGCCAAACGCGCCATACCAGAACTCCTGCCGGTCTTCCGGCATCACCCAGGTCATGTAAAATTGCAGGCCTGCCAGCGCCACCGCCGCCAGCATCGGCCAGACCTTGCGCTCCTTCCACCCGGCGGCGAACAGGATGACGAACAGCAACAGCAGGCCCCAGTACACGAACGGCGAATACTCCGGCTCGACGGGCGTCCAGCCCATCGGCAGCGGCGTCGCGCGCCGGCCGCACAGCCACGCCGCGGTCGCGTGGCCGAACTCGTGCATCCACACGTGGAAGCCTTGCAGCAAAAACCCCAGCGAACTGGTTTGCGCGAGCCACGCCGCCACCATCAGCAACGGCGGCAGGAAGAAATTCGTCCGCCAGTTGCCGAAGGCGAACAACGGGTGCGTTTCCGCATCCGGCTTGTCCAGTTCGGCCAGGTTGATGGGAGGCTCGTAATTCAATCGCGCGAGGGAAAAATTACCGCCGCCGCGGCCTTATTTGCGCCCGGCCCGCCGATTAATCAACGCTAAATCGAATGGCCCGGGTTACTTCACGCCCAGCGCCGCCAATTGCGTCAGCGTCGCATTGGCCAGGCGGTATTCCGGCAGGCTTTGGGCGTTGGTGGCAATGCAATTTTGCAGGTTCACGCGCGCACCCTGCAGGTCGCCCTTGAGAAAATGGCTCATGCCGATGAAATAATAGGTCTGGCACTGAACCATGCGGGCCATTTTGCCTTGGTTGCCCACGGCGAGGTAGGCCGGCTCGCTCACCTTGCCGTCCAGGTAGCCGGCGGTGCTCTTGGCCCATTCGTCGCCGGACGCCGCCGACAGGTTGCCGCGCGGGCTGCCCAGCCACCGTCCCACCACTTCGCCATAAAACTCCGCCATGCTGAATCTGCCTGGCTGCAATTCCACGACTTGGTTGAAGTCGCTCAGCGCATCCGCCAGGCCGCCCATGATTTGGCGATCCACCCCGCGCAATTCATAGCCGTCGGCCAACTGCGGCTGTAAATGGATGGCCTTGGTGAAATGTTCGACGGCGCCGGCCGGGTTGTTCCTGAGGTCCTCGATCCGCCCCAGCACCAGCTCGCGCTCGTAGGCGTCCAGGTCGGTTTTGAGTAAATTCATCACCTGGTGGTAGTCCGCGATCGCCGCCTCGAAATGGTTTTCCAGCTCGTGAGCCTGCCCGCGCCGCATGAGTGCGTGCACGCTGGCCGGATATACTTCCAGCGCCTTGGCATACAGCGCATAGCCGTCGTCAAAGTCGCCTTGGTGGATCTTGTCGGTTGCCGCATCCACAATGAGGTCGCTCGAATCCTGGGCGAGATTGCTTCCGTCCAGTTTTATATCGCCCACGAGCGTCCAGTCTCCGCCGGTCGGGCGGTCCTTGGTGTCGTCCACGATGCCCGCCCGGTTGAACGCGGAAAAATACGGCCCGGGCGGCGGCAGCGGTTTGAGGTAGGCGATGCCGTGCGCCCCGTCCAAAACCAGATTCATTCGCGCCAGCGCATACAGCCCGAGCGTGCCGGCATACCGGGTCGGATCCACCGTCATTTCGGCGGCATTGGCTTCGTGCACGGGCAAATCCGTCAGGGCAAACGAACCCAGTTCGATGCTGTCCGCCCACGCCTCGGTGTTCACGACCATGCCGATGCCCGGCGTGTAATACGCCAGCGCGGCCGTCGGTGCATCCGGATGGGCGGCATGCCAGCTTTTCCACTGCGCCGGCGGCAAGCCGACGCCGATATAGGAACCGGTATCCACCAGCAGCACGCCGGGCGGGCCGTTGGGTTCGGGGGTTTCCAGCGTCAATTGGCGGTTGGGCAAAATTCTGAGCTTGAGCCAGTGCGCGGCTTCGGGGGGCACCGTGTCCGCCACGGTGACTTTGCGGTGCGGGCCGTCAAAAACCAGAATGTTATTCCACACTTCCGGCCAGCCGATGATGCCGGCGAGGCGCTTGCCCGAGTCGTTATGGAGTTCGACGATGTCGGGCGCATCGGCAATCACGAAAGGGGTCGTGAGGTTGTTGCTGCCCAGATTGAATTGCGCCGGACTCGAGACCGCGAGGCTCATCCGGTTGCTTGTCCCGGGCCCGTGGGGGATACTATAGGCCTTGTGCATGGTGGCCGCACCCGCCTCATCGCCGGTAACCAGGGGCAGCGCCGACCCGGTATCCAAGGCGAAATGCACGGGATGGCCGTTAATCATCCCTTCTGGCAGCATGATCCGGTCGTTATTGTGGGCGGTCGAGCAACCGGCGCACGCCGCGGCCATCGCCCCCAACGCCAGCGTTTCACGCCAGCGGGCGCAAGCTTGCGCCGGCAGTTTCCGCAGCCAATTCATCCGCGCCAAGCAAGATCATCCGACCGTTGGACACAACTGCTAAATGCCATTTTCTGCCGGCGAATTGGCCGGGGCCTGAAGCCGCGCGGCCAAATCCGGCGCCGGAAAAAACGCCAGCGCGCGGCCGCTTTTTGCCTCCTCAAACCAGCCGCGCTGCACCAACGCCGTAAAATCGTTGCGGGCCGTCTGCCGCACGAGGTTGTGGTCGCGCGCGTGCTCCTGCAGCGTGCGCCGGAAGCCCGGCTCTTGGAGCGCCCGCGCCACCAGCAGCCGCTGCCGCGTATTCAGCTCCCCCATTGCGCCGGAGAGCGCCGCGGTTTCGCGCGCCGTTGCTTCCATGCGCTGGGCCTCGTCCGCGGCGCGCCGCTGGGCCTTGGCAATGGCCTCAAAAATCGGCGCCACGAAATGCAGCAGATCATTTTCGTCCTGCGCCACTTCCCCAAAGGCGCGCCGATACGCCGCCGGGTTGTCGCGAAAAACTTCCGCCAGACTCAGACGCTCAAACCCGGCATAACCCGCATGCAGCACGCTCCAGTAATACAGCGCCCGCGCCAGCCGCCCATTGCCCTCGGCAAACGGCTGGTCGTGCAGCACCCAGAAGTGCAGTGCCGCCGCCCGCAAGAGCGGATGCACAAAACGCCCCGGGGTTCGTCCATTGGCAAATGCCAGCAACGCTTTAAGCCGCGCCGGCAATTCTTCCGCAGGGGGCGGGCCATCTGCGGCGGCGGCATTGTCCGCTGGCCCGGCGGGGGAGGCTTGCCGCAATCGCCCGGCCAAACCGGTTTTGCCTCCCGTGCGGGCGGTGAGGCGTTGCTGCAAATCGGCCAGCAGCGCAAGGGTCAGTGGCTGCAAACAAATTTCCCGAATGCGCGCCAGTGTCTGGTGGCAGTTCAGTACGGCCTGTTCGGCGGAGTTTTCCGCCGCTCGGCCGCTGCGCAACAGGTTTTGGGCCGTTGCCGGATCAATCTCGATGCCATCCAGCTGCACCGAGGCAATCGCCTCTTCACGCCACGCCCGCACCGCCAATTGATTGAGCAGGCTGCGGGGGTGGGGTGCCGCCTCCGTTTCACCCCGGTCCAACCGATGCACTGCCTCGGCAAAAAACTCCACCGACCCCAAGGTGAAAGGTCGTCCCTGGCCATCCTTGAACCCGATATCCTGCCGCCCCATCAGTCGCTGGAGCTTCAACGCCAGCCACCATTCCCGGGTTACGAGGTATTCCGGTGGCGTTCCTCGGCTGAGTTCATCCCAGCGTAAATATTGCTCAGTTAGCTCAATGCCGCCCAAACCTAGCAGATGAAGCAAATGTTCGAGTTTTTCTTTGCTTAGCTCAAGCAAACCATTTGTTCTCGGCGAATTTGTAATCATTGTTGATGCAATTCACAGAAAGACAACATCATACCACTTAAATCTTATTAAGATTTTAATAGTATAGCATATAAAATAAAACTTTCAATATTAAAATGCTAAAATAATAAAAATAGCATTAGTTGTCGTTCATGGAACCAATCTATATCTAGCTCATTCGGCACCTCCGCCTTATTTAGGCTACATGCTCAAGGTACCGCGCCACTGTCAGCCGCAGGCGCGGGTGCCGTCAGATTGCCCAAGAGTTTATTGGCGTAGTCGCGCACCTCATCCGCGGGATCGTTTTTCGCCGCGGCTTCCAGCACGCCAGCAACGTTTTTGTTCGAGTCCGCAAAATTGGCCAGTTGCGTCA
>DASZWY010000220.1:0-2611 GCA_035546135.1 Opitutales bacterium | reverse complement strand
GCGCGAAGTCGGCCTGGGCTATCTCACCCTGGAGCGCGAATACGGCACGCTCAGCGGCGGCGAGACCCAGCGCGCGCGCCTGGCCACCCAACTCGGCACGGGGCTGGTCGGCGTCGCCTATGTGCTCGACGAGCCGAGCATTGGCCTCCATCCGCGCGACAACCGCGCGTTGGTGCGCCTGCTGTTGGGCCTGCGCGACCGCGGCAACGCCGTCATCGTCGTCGAGCACGACGGCGACATGATTCGCGCCGCGGACCACCTCGTCGAACTCGGCCCCGGCGCCGGCGCGCAGGGCGGCAAACTTTTGTTCGAGGGCACGCCGGCGGATTGCGAGAAGTCCGCCGTTTCGCGCACCGGGCCGTATTTGTCGGGGGAGGTCAAGCTGGAGAAAAACGCCCCCGCCTACGTCCCGGATGGCCGCTGGCTGACGGTGCGCGGCGCGACCGAGCACAATTTGAAAAACGTGGACGCCGCGTTTCCGTTGAAATCCTTCACCGTGGTGTGCGGCGTGTCCGGCTCGGGCAAGAGCACGCTGGTCAATGAAATCCTCGGCGACGCCGCGGCGTGGAAGCTCAACGGGGCGAAGGTCATCCCCGGCCGGCATCGCGCGTTGGAAGGCCTTGAAAATTTCCAGTCCGTGGTGCGGGTGGACCAGGAGCCGATTGGCCGCAGCCCGCGCTCGAACCCGGCGACGTACACCAAGATTTTCGATTTGCTGCGCGAGCTGTTTGCGCAGTGCGCGCTGGCCCGCGTGCGCGGCTACCGGGCGAACCGCTTTTCCTTTAACGTGCGGGGCGGCCGCTGCGAGCGCTGCCAGGGCGATGGCGTCATCAAGCTCGACATGCAGTTTCTCGAGGACGTGCATGTCGAGTGCCCGAGCTGCCGGGGCCGCCGTTACAACCGCGAAACGCTCGAAGTGCGCTTCAAGGGCCTCAACATCGCCGACTGTCTCGACCTCACCGTGGCCGAGGCGCTGGCGTTTTTTCGCGCCCAGCCCCGGCTGGTCGCGCGCCTGCAAACGCTCGATGCGGTCGGCCTGGGTTATCTCAAACTCGGCCAGCCGGCCACGACGCTCAGCGGCGGCGAGGCGCAGCGCATCAAGCTCTCGCTCGAATTGAGCAAGCGCCAGCAGGGCGGCACGCTCTACCTGCTCGATGAGCCGACGACCGGCCTGCATTGGGAGGACATCCAGCGGCTGCTTGATTTGCTGTTTGGGCTGCGCGCTGCGGGCAACACGGTCGTCGTTATCGAGCACCACCTCGATGTCATCCGGCTGGCGGACTGGGTGCTCGAACTCGGCCCGGAGGGTGGCAATGCCGGCGGCCAATTGATTTACGCCGGCCCGCCAGCAGGCTTGAATAAAGCCGACACGCCGACGGGCACTTGCCTGCGCGATTCGTAAACGGCCAGATTAACTTCCGCCGGCGAGGCCGGTGGGCGCGGCGGGTGGCGGCACGCGATGGATGCGGATGACAAGGTAGGTAAAGAGCGGCAGGGGCTTCGCGGTGCTGTCGGGCCGCAACTGGCCGACGCGTTGCGAGAGATACAGGAAGGTGTAGCTTTCGGCAGGCGCGCCCAATTCCTGCGTCACCGAAGTCGGCCGGATCACCGGGATGAACGCGCCGGGCTTGGCCGGGTTGTCAATCCAGTAAAGGTCTTTGCCGGAATCGTAATAGTGGAGGGAGAAGATGATGCCGGAGTCGGAATCGTTGCGCGCGAGGAAATACACGATCTTGCCCAGCGGCAGCGTGTAACCCAGCGGGTTGCCCGCCTTGTCGAGGGTGAGCAGCGTGACGTTGTCAAACCGGGTCTTCGCGCCCATGAGGCAGTTCAGCTCAATCGGGTGGTAGCTGGCCTTCAATTGCTCGCTGAAGTCGCGCTCGGGCAGCACAAACGCCGGCTTGCCGGCGGGCGGCGCAAAATACGTCTCCAGCGTGCCGATTTGTAGCACCATCCAGGGCGGGCTGATGGACTTGGGCTGGTAGTCGGCGGCAAACTTGTCGAAATCCATCGGCAACGCGGGCTTGAGCGACTCCGCGGTGACTTGCGGGGCGGGCGCGGCGGCCGGGGTCGGCGGCGTGGCTTCGGCGGCAAAAACCGGGGTGAACAACAGCGCGGTGAACGCGCCCAGCGCGGGGGCAGCGCGACGGAGCCGCGGCAGGCGGGACGAAATGTTCATGATTTATCCGGGCCGGGCGGGGCGCCCGCACCCTTAATTTTTCAACGTGAAATTGTTGCTGATGTAGTCGAGGTCGGCTTGCAGGTTCTTCAGCTCGGAGGCGAAGTAATATTCCAATACCAGGACGTTGTGGTGGTCGCTATTGAACACAAAAATTTTGATGCCTCCGGGGGCGATGTCGAGGATCTTGCCCTTTAGATACACGCCGCTGCCCTTATGGTTCCCCCATTCGGTGATTTTCGAGGTGGAAAGGGTGGTGATGGCGGGCCCGTCGAGGTCGGCTTTCAGGCTGTCCACGAGCTTCTGCGCGTCCTCGGCCTTGTCCGAGATGCTGAACTGGACGTACGTCTCCTGCTTGTTCGGGCTTTTCAGGGTGAAATAGGAATCCGGCTTATAGTCGCTTTCCCCGGTGCCTTCGGCCCACGCCACCGG
>DASZWY010000219.1:0-4236 GCA_035546135.1 Opitutales bacterium | reverse complement strand
TCGTCCGGCAAGCTGATTCCCTTTTGCTTCGCCAGCGTGGCGAGGCGGTCGTTGGCCTGTCGATGATCCATCACCAAACGGGAGGCGAAGGTTTTCACCTCGGCGTTCTCCGCCCGGTCTTGCGCGACCTTGCCGAGCTTGATGTCCTTCATTCCCGCCATCGAGGCTTTGTGCACAAAATGCGCCCCGGTCAATTTGGCGTTCAATTCCTCATGATGCGCCTTGGGCGGATAATCGTCCGCGCGAGCCGCGAGAGTGAGTGCCACGCAGGTGGCAAGCGTCAACGTCTGAACAAGTTTTAGTTGTCGAGTTTTCATGTTGTTTTGTGTTTAGGTTTCAACCGGCGTGAGAGGCAATCCAGCCAATCGCGCTTCCACAATGCAGTCCCTGATCGTTCCGCCCATCGGACTGCATCCACTTGGTTTTCCTTTAAGCCTAGGACGTGCCAGCGCCAATGCGTTGCTCGCGAGCGGTTTGCAAAGGGGACCAGCCCGGACGCGGTTGCGAAGTGCAAATGAGGCGACGCAATTCGCCCGTGCCGCGGACTTTTCGCCGGTTTCCTCCTTGCCATCGTCGGATAGGGCAGCTTTATTCCGGCGTCGCGCGACCCGGTGGTTGCACGACGCCAAGCAGCCCAATCGCCATGCCCATCATTCAAGTCGAGGGTTTGACCAAAGAATTTCGGACCTACAAAAAGCAGCCGGGTCTGGGCGGCGCGCTCAAAGGATTGTTCCATCGCCAATACGAGCGCACGGTGGCGGTGAACGACCTGCGCCTCTCCATCGAGGAGGGTGAGTTCGTCGGTTTTCTTGGACCCAACGGGGCGGGCAAGACCACCACACTCAAGATGCTCGCCGGTCTGCTTTATCCCTCCAGCGGCAACGCGACAGTGATGGGTTTCGTTCCGTGGAAGCGTGACGACGGATATCGACGGCAATTTGCCTTGTTGCTGGGGCAAAAAAACCAGCTCTGGTGGGATCTTCCAGCGCGCGAATCCCTTGAATTGAACGCGAAAATTTACGGCATTCCGCGCGAGGATTTCGAGCAGACGGTCAAGGAAATGACGTCGCTGCTGGGCGTGAGCGAGAAGCTAAGCGTGATGGTGAGGGAGCTTTCGCTCGGCGAGCGGATGAAAATGGAATTGACCGCCGCATTGCTTCATCGGCCGCGAGTGCTGTTCCTCGACGAGCCGACCATTGGCCTAGATGTTGTCTCGCAAAAGGCGGTGCGCGGATTTTTGCGCGAGTACAACGCGCGGCACAAAACCACGATCATTCTCACCAGCCATTACATGGCGGACATCCAGGAGTTGTGCGAAAGAGTGGTGATCATCGACCACGGCAGGTTGACGTTCGACGGCCCCCTGACCGAGGTGGTGGACAAATTCGCGGACGCGAAAATCCTGACGGTTCATTTCGGTTCCGGCGCGGTGCGCCCGGACTATGATTTTAGCCGTTTTGGTGAGGTGCTGTGCCGCGAGCCATCCGAAGTGAAGGTGAAGATATCGCGCGACCGCGTGGTGCCCGTGTGCAAGGCGTTGCTCGATGAATTTCCGGTGTCGGACATTGACATCCAGGAGATTCCCATTGAGGAAGTGATAGCGCGTGTTTTTGCGGAGGGGAAGGCCGGGTGAAGCTCCCGACTCGCGAGGAAATCAATGCTCCCGACTCGCTCGACGAGTAGTCGTAAGCGTAACGCCGTGTGCCTCTTGACAAAGGAACGGCGGAGGGAGTCGTAAGTGTCGTAGCATATTTGCTACGACGGTTATGATGCGGCCTGCCGTTGCAGTTGGACTTTGGCCCAAGCCGCTGGGGTGACTTCCGGGATTTGCCAGTTGGTCATGACCGGCAGGCGGGTGAGGAGGTCGCGCAGATAGGCGTAAGGATCGATCCCGCGCCGGCGGCAGCTTTCAATAATGGTGTAGAGGATGGCCCCGCGATCCCCGGCCTCGGCATCGCCAATGAACAGCCAGTTCTTTTTTCCCAAGGCCGTTGGGCGAATGGCGTTCTCGACGAGGTTGTTGTCGATTTCCACTCGGCCATCGTCCAGATAAACGACGAGCGTCGGCCACTGGCCCAAGGCGTAATCGATGGCTTGGCCGAGCAGGCTTTGCGGCAAATGCCTGCCACCAGCCTTGAGCCGGACCAGGGCTTTTTGGATCCGTTCGACAAGAGGACGGCTCTGGTGGGCGCGCACCGCCACCCGCAAGCGTGGCCCGGCTTGGTGTTCCCTTAGCTTTGCCTCGATCCGATAAAGATGCTGGATTTGTCGCAGGAGCCAGCCAGCGGTCCGGGGCGACTCTGCCAAGGCGTCGTGGAACTTCCTGCGCGCATGCGCCCAGCAACCCGCCAGCGTGACACCTTGGCGCCGGGCGGCAAAAGCGGGATAGGCGCTGTAGCCGTCGCATTGGAGCGTGCCGGTGAAGTTCACCGGGATGAGGTTTTCCAGGCAAGCGGCGGCCCGGCTGGTCTCCCAGCCAAAGACCACATCTCCGCCGGGCCGGCTGCACGTCCACAAGAAGCCTTGCTTGGTGGTTCCGTGGCCGGGAGCCAGATACTCCACCGGTGTCTCGTCCACCTGCACATAGCCGCCAGCCATTACCCCGGTGCGGATCGCTTCGTAAACCGGTCGCAACCAGTCGGCGGCCAACTCCACCCACCGGGCCAACGTCTGCCGGGGCAAATGCACTTGGTGTCGCTGGGCGAAAATCTGCTCCTGCCGGTAGAGCGGCAGATGGTCGCAGTATTTGCTAACCACGATCTGCGCGAGCAAGCCGGGCGCGGGCAGGCTGCGGTCCAGTAACCGCTCCGGCAAAGGGGCGATTACCGGAGCCGCCTCCACCGCCACCCGGTGCACATACTTGCGGCGAATGGTCCGGCGGCGCAGGAACCGGCCCGGCTCGTAGTCCAGTTGTTCGCTCACCTCCTGCCCGATGCAGCGCCACTGTTCCGGCTGCGCCTTCACCGGTTCGGGATCAATCACCTCTTCCACCACCGGCAGGTCCTCCGGCAGCCGGGGCGCGCGGTCTTTCGGAGTGCGGTGGCTGCGTTCCTTGGCCGGGATCACCGCTGGAACCGCGCTGGCCGGGGGATTGGTTGGCAGTTGCAGAAGCAGTTCCAATTGGGCCGGGTCCAGTTGCTCGCTGCTGGAGCCGAAGCAGCGCTTGACCAGCAGGTCGATCTTTTGCCGCAAGAGCGCGTTCTCCTGGCGCAACTCATTGACCGCCTGGAGCAGTTCCTTTTCGCGTGGCGTCATCCGTTGCGTTTACTGACGCGCCACCGGCGAAATGGTTTCAATTTTTCGCCAGTTATTTTCACGCCGCGCGCTCGTACCACGGGCGCAGCTTGCCGCCGCGCAAATCCACCCCGTCGGTCAGCAGCGCCAAGGCCTGCGGCGTCAAACTCAGCTTGGTCACGCCTGGCTCCAAATGCTTGGGCCACGAAAACGTCCCTTCCTCCAGTCGTTTGGTCAGCACCCACAGGCCCGTGCCGTCCCAGCAAAGGATTTTGATCCGCGTGTGCCGCCGGTTGGTGAACACGAACAGCGTGCCGGTGCGCGGGTCCTCGCCCAGCTTTTCCGTCACCAGGGCATGCAGCCCGTTGAAGCTCTTGCGCAGGTCGCACGGCTCCACCGCCACAAACACCCGCAAACTCCCGGAAAAACTCAGCATGGCATTTGCAGCGCCCGCACCAGCGCCGCCGCCAGCGGAACTTGTCTGGCGTCCACCAACTCGGCTTGGACCCCGCCCGGCAATTGGAGCAGCAAGGCCGCACCGTTCGTTGCCGCCGGAACCTGCGCCTGCTCCACCACCGCCTCCAGCCACTTGGACGGGCCGGGAGTTGGGACCGGACGCCTGGCTGTGCGCCGCCGTTGCTGCACCCAACCGGCGAAGGTCTGGTATTTGATCCCGGCCAACTCGGCGAACTTGGCGGCGCTCAGTCCGCTGCGCTCGAACTCGGCCAGCAGGCTTTCCCGCCGGGTGGCAGAGGTCCGCATCCGCCCCCTCGTGTCGGTCTTGATGAGCTCTCCTCCCGCCCCCGTCGTAGATGTCATAGCCCCTATGCTACGACACTTATGATGCCGCCAAACAGAGGCGCTTGGCGTTCTTTCAATTACCCACATCTCCTTTGGCCAGGAGGTAGCCGAGATGGATGTCGGTTAGGCGGGAGATTCCACGCCACATGACCGTGTTGCCCGGTGGACCATCAGAGGCCCGCGCCAGGTAACCGCCCAACT
>DASZWY010000218.1:0-4136 GCA_035546135.1 Opitutales bacterium | reverse complement strand
ATCGGCGAAAAAAGCGTCACCTGGATCCAGGTCATCGGCATCAGCGAGGTCGGCTTTCTCAAGGAGCTGGGCCAGCGCATGAACATCCACCCGCTGGCGCTGGAGGACGTGGCGACGACGTGGGGCCGGGCCAAGTTGCAGGACTATGGCGAGCAACTCTTCGTCGTCGCCAAGTCCGCGATCGTAGACCCGGCCGACCCGCCACGCCTGACCATTGAGCAGGTGTCGCTGGTCGTCGGCGAGAATTACCTGGTGACCTTCCAGGAGGCGGAAAGCACGCTTTTTGACCCTGTCGAAAAACGCATCCGCGACCCGCAACGCGTCATCCGCCAGCGCAACACCGGCTACCTGTTGTATGCCTTGCTGGACACGCTCGTCGATCACCTGTTGGCCTCGATTGATGCGCTGGACGAGGACATTATTGGGTTGGAGGATGGCGTGCTGGAGGGCAATTGCGCCCTGAGTCTCGAAAATATTTACCGGCACAAGCGCGCGGTCATCATGCTCTCACGCATTGCCGCGCCCATGCAGGAACTGGCCCGGCGGCTCGAAACGCTCGACAGCCAATTGCTGCCCGACACGCTGGATTATTATTTCCGCGACCTCGCCGACCACGCCACCCGCGCCGCCGAGCGCATCGAACACGGGCGCATTGTTCTGCAAAATTTGCAGGAGTATTACCATATGGAGGGCGACCACCGGAACAACGACGTCATGCGCGTCCTCACGGTGATTGCCACGATTTTCATCCCCATGACCTTCGTGGTGGGCGTGTATGGCATGAATTTCAACACCAGCCACCCTTGGAACATGCCGGAATTGAACTGGCCTTACGGTTACCCGCTCGTCTTGGGCGCCATGGCGCTCTACGCCATTGGCATGTTTGTTTTCTTCAAGCGGAAGGACTGGATTTAGCGATGAGGTCCGGCACGTTGCTCGTCAAATAATCAAAGCCCCGGTCGCGCCAGATTTTGGCCTCGGCCGGGCTGTCCACCGTCCACACGGAGAGAATCGCCCCGGCGTCGCGCAGTTCGGCGTATTGCTCCGGCATGAAGGCCCAGGTGCGGTTCTGGCCGATGCCGTTGAGGTATTGCGCGCGAATCGTGGGGAGGATTTTGCCGAAGACGTGCGTGGTGGGCTTTTTATTCAGCAGCAGCAGCGCGCGGCAGGCGGGCCGGAGTTTTTTGATTTTGCGCACGGTCGCCTCGTCGAAACTCATGAGGACCACGCGCTCAGCGGGAAAGCCGCCCGCTTTCGTGGGCGCGAGGAGCAAGTCCAGTTGCTTGAGGATGGCGTCGGCCTCGCGGGTTTTCAATTCGATGAAAATTTCCTGCGTCGGCCCGAGCGCGGCCAGCACGTCGCTGAGCGCGGGCACGCGTTCGTTTGCAAATTTTGGGTCTTTCCACGAGCCGACGTCGAGTTTCTGCAAGTCGGCGAGGTGGTTGCGGTTAACGGTGTGCGCCGGCTGGCCGGGTGCGATGCGGCGGGTGTCGGGGTCGTGGATGACGGCGAGCAGGCCGTCGCGCGTCACGCGCACGTCCACCTCGACGCCGTCGGTGGCGAGTTCCGCAGCCAGCCGCACGGCGGCCAGGGTGTTTTCGGGCGCGCGCGCGGACGCGCCGCGATGGGCGACGATTTTCACCGCAATTTCTTTCGAATCGCGGCGGGCAGCGGGGTGGCCCGCAGCTTGCCTTTGACGCGCGCGACGTGGACGGTCGTGATTTCGCCGGTGGCGGAGAGGTGCGGGCCGCCGCGGCCATTGAGCCGCCACACTTCGAAGCGGTAGCGCACGCTGCTGCCGCCGATTTTGGCGACCCAGAGGCGTGTCTCCACCTTGTCGCCAAAGCGCAGCGGCGCAAGGAACTCGGCGTTCACGGCGGCGCGGGGCCAGCCGGTGTTTTTCACGGAGTCCGCCGCCAGCACCGGGATGTCGCGCTCGTGCAGGTAGGCCAGTTCGGCGGCCTCCATCCAGCGGAAGAGGTTGGTGAAATGCACCAGCCCCGCGGCGTCGGTCTCATGGAACTCGACGGCGCGCTGCTGGACGAAGGCGGGATTTTTTTTGACCACGGATGGCACAGATTTTTATCCACGAATGGACACGAATAAAACGCGGAGAACGAGAAAAAAATCTTTTCGGGTTTATTCGTGGTCCGAACGCATTACTCCACCGGCAGCTCTTCGCGCTCGTCGATGAGGTCCACCTGGTGGTCCCAGAGGCTGGCGTAGCGGCCGTTGTTCGCGCGAAGCTCCTCATGCGTGCCTTGCTCGAGGATTTTGCCGTGGTGCAGCACGACGATGTTGTTCGCCTTGCGCACGGTCGAAAGGCGGTGGGCGATGACCAGGACGGTGCGCGCGCGCATCAGGTTGTCGAGTGCGCGCTGGATCTGCCGCTCGGTGATGGTGTCCACGCTCGCCGTGGCCTCGTCGAGGATGACGAACGGCGGATTTTTCAGCAGCACGCGCGCGATGGTCAGGCGCTGCTTTTCCCCCTGCGAAAGGCGGATGCCCTTTTCGCCGATGTTGGTGTGCAGGCCCTGGGGCAGGGCGCGGACAAAGTCCCACGCCGCCGCGCCTTCGAGGGCCGCAATCATTTCGGCCTCGGCCACGCCCGGCCGCACCAGCGCCATGTTTTCCGCGACGGTGCCTTCGAATAAAAACGGGTCCTGGGCGACGAAGCCGACCTTGGCGTGCAGCTCGCGCAAATCCAGTTCGCGCACGTCAATGCCGCCGAGCGTGACGCGCCCGCCGGTGACATCGTAGGCGCGCATCACGAGGTTGGCGACGGTGCTCTTGCCCGCCCCGGTGTGGCCGACGAGCGCGGTTACTTCGCCGGCGGGAATCTCGAGCGAAAAATTTTCCAGCACTGCCGGCCGCCCGGCGTAACCGAAGGCGGCTTTCTCGAACTTCGCACCCAGCGGGCCGGCGGGCAGCGGCTTTGGCTGCGCGGGGCTGGCGATTTCGATGGGATGGTCGAGGATTTCGAACACGCGTTCGCCGGAGGCCCGGCCCTGGCTGATCCACTGGTTGATTTGATGCAACTGGCCGACCGGCTCGTAGAGCATCGCCGCATACATGACGAATGCGACGAGCTGCGGGAACGTAAAGGCATCCGGGTTCTGCGCCATCATCCAGCCGCCGACGCCGATGATGGCGACAAGGCCGAGGTTGGTCACGAATGTCGTGCCCGGGCCGTAGATGGACCACGCATACATCGCCTCAAGCATCGCCTGGCGCATGGCGAACGCCTTTTTCTGAAAGCGCTTTCCTTCATGCTCCTGCAGGCCGAAAGTCTGGATGAGGCGGTTGCCCTGGATGTCCTCGACGAGGAGGCTGTTGAGGTCGCTCGCGGTTTCGCGCACGGCCTTCCAGCGCTTGTTCGAGCGGCGCGCGTGCTCGATGCCCCAGGCGTAGAGCAGCGGCAGCGGCGCAATCGCGCACACGGCGAGCAGGTGGCTTTCGCGCCAGAGCATGACGCCGATGCCCAAAATCGTCATCACCGCGATGATGCCCTGTTCGGTGCCATCGAGCAGCACGCGCTCGACGTTCGCGACATCGTCCACCACGCGGGAGGAAATCTCGCCGGACTTGCGCTGGTCGTAGAACGACATTGGCAGCTCGAGGAGGCGGCGGTGGACATCGCTGCGCAGGTCGAGCAGCACCTTTTGCTCGAGGGTGTTGTTGACGCGGATGCGCAGGCCGGTGAACACCGCCTGGGCCAGATACAACGCCGCGATGAGCGCCGCGCCCCACCAGAGCTTGCCCGGCTCGGCCCGCGCAATGACATCCTGCAGGATGTGCTGCACCACCTTCGGCACCGCGACGAGCGCGAGCGTGCCGAACACCGCCAGCAGCATCGTGAGCACGAAGAGCCCGCGATACCGCATCATATACTTGGAGACCCGCCAGACTGTGCGCATGGGAGGAAAAGAATGACCGAGGAACGCGAGCGGATGAAGCCTGAAATGTTTTCGCCTGGCGCGAAAGCGGCCCGGCGTGGTGTTTGACAGCCTGCCGGTGTGCCATTAGGCACCTAAAATAATCCGTCGGATTTGCCGACCCGGTGGCGACAATAGGGACAAACCCGTTATTATTACCCTTATGAAAAACTCACTGCGAATTGCCGGTCTGATGGGAAT
>DASZWY010000217.1:0-7509 GCA_035546135.1 Opitutales bacterium | reverse complement strand
CCGCCCCGCCATGTCTGAAATCGTGCAGTTTCTCCATTTTCTGCGCGACGCGCACCCGCTGGCCATGCGGGTGTGGTTTTTCGGCTTTGGCGCATGCGTGGGAAGCTTCCTCAATGTTTGCATCCTGCGCATCCCGGCGGGCAAATCCATCGTGTTCCCTGGTTCGCACTGCGTCTGCGGGAAGCCGATTGCGTGGTATGACAACATTCCGATTTTCAGCTGGTTCATTCTCGGCGGCAAGGCGCGTTGCTGCGGGCAAAAATTCAGCATGCGTTATTCCCTCGTCGAGGCCGCCACCGCTTTTGCCTATCTCTGGCTGTGGATGGAGTTTTCGCCCACGTCGTTCGCCGCCGCCTTTGCCGGGATGATTTTCTTCGCGCTGCTCATGCTGGGGGCGATGATTGACCTCGACCTGCTGGTGCTGCCGGACATCACGACGCTCGGCGGCCTGGTCATCGGCCTCGGGCTGTCGTTGCTTTGGCCGCAGATTCATGGCTATGTCAGCGCGTCTTGGACTTGGCGGACGGAATGGCAGAGTTTCTCCACCGCGCTGGCCGGGGTGGTCGTCGGCGCGGGGGTGGTTTACTGGATTGGCGAGCTCGGCAACTTTTTTCTGCGCACGCCCTCGATGGGTTACGGCGACATGCTGCTCATGGGCTGCGTCGGCGCGTTTTGCGGCTGGCGCGGCACGTTGTTCTCCATTTTCGGCGGCGCAATCCTGGCGTGCCTCTATCTTTTGCCGATGCGGCTCTTCGCCAAGCCCACGCCGGAAATCGCCGAAACCAACGCACCCGCCGGGGAATCTGCCACCGAAACTTCTGACGAGCCCTCGCCACTGGGCCGGCGTTCGTTTGCGATGAACCACATTCTCGTCATCGCGCCGATTTGCGCGGTGATGGCCTGGCGCGCCCGCCAGCCCGACGCCGCGCAGGCGATTCCGGCGTTTATATTTCCGGTGGTCATCCTCGCGCTCGCGCTCTGGAAGCGCCAGAAACTTGTGCTCAACGAAGCCTGGCTGCTGCTCGCGGTGGTCGTCGGCATCATTGTCTCCTGCGCGGCGCCGCAAATGTATGGCATTGAGCTGACCGACATCTGGCTGGTCAACGCGCTGCCTGCCGCGGTGCTCTCGGTCCTCGGCGCGGTGGTCGGCGCCGGCATCACGCTCTGGTTGCTGGAATTTGCGAATCTGTTCCGCGTCTGGTTTTTCCCGGCGGCTGCGCCGCAACTGGAACTCGGCGAATACGACCAGATTTGGGGCGAGGGCTACCTGCTGCTCTTTGGCGGCATCGGCGCGTTTGGCGGCTGGCGCGCGGCGCTGATGGGCACGGCGGTCTTCGCCATCGTGGGTTTGTTTGTCGGCGCGTTTTATTTCTTTTTGGCGCTTAAGTTCACGCGCGATCAACCGGTCGCCGAAAAAGAAAAACCCGCCGCGCCCCCTGCCGCCGCCGAGGCGCCCCTGACGGCGTCCGGTTTCGAAATTCCCTTCGGCCCCTGGCTGGCACTCGCGGGATTTCTTTACTACGTCTGGCTTGCCCCGTATTTTGACCGCTACCTCGAAATCGCCCGCGCCACGGCGATGGGCGAGTTCCCCAAATGAGAAACTAGACCGCGTGAATCGGCCGGCCGTCCACGGCCAGCGCGGCTTCCTTGATGGCCTCTGCGAGCGTCGGGTGCGCGGTGACGGTGCGGGCGATGTCTTCGGCGCTGCCGCCGTATTCGAGATGTGGCGTAATCGCGGCAATCATCTCGGAGGCGTTGTGCGCGATGATTTGCGCGCCCAGCACGCGGTCGGTCTTCGGGTCGGCGATGATTTTTACAAAGCCGTCGGGTGAATTGGCGGCCAGCGCGCGGCCATTGGCGGCCATGTTGAACTTGCCGACCTTGACCGCGATGCCCTTGGCCTTCGCCTCGGTTTCGCCGAGGCCCACCGACGCGATTTCCGGCTCGGTGTAAATAATCGCCGGGATGGCGTTGTAATTCACATGCCCCGCCTTGCCCGCGATGAGCTCCGCGCAGGCCACGCCTTCCTCCTCCGCCTTGTGCGCGAGCATCGGCCCGGCAATGACATCGCCGATGGCGAAAACATTCGGCAGGTTCGTGTGGAAATGCGCGTCGGTGACCACCCGGCCCGCCTGGTCGAGCTTGAGGCCCGCTTCCGCCGCGCCCAGCCCCGCGGTCGTCGGCTTGCGGCCCACGGCGACGAGGATTTTGTCCGCGGGCAATTCCAGCGTCTGGCTCTCGCGCTGGGCCGTGAGGGCGGTCTTGTCCTTGTTCAGGCCGGTGACTTTGGCGCCGAGCTCAAATTTGATGCCTTGTTTTTGCAGCACGCGCTGGGCGACGCGGGAAATATCCTCATCATACGTCGCCGCGACGCGCGGCAGCAGCTCGACGACCGTGACTTCCGACCCCAGCCGCGCCCAGACCGAGCCCAGCTCCAGCCCAATCGCGCCGGCGCCGATGACGACGAGTTTCTTCGGCACCTCGTCAAACGCAATGCCCTGGTCGCTCGAGACCACCAGCTTGCCGTCGAATTTCATGAACGGCAGCTCGACAGCCACCGAACCGGTGGCGATTAAAATATTTTTCGTCTCCAGCGTTTGCTTCGCGCCATCGGCCGCGGTGACCTCGACGCTCTTGCCGCCTGCGCCAAGTTTGCCGAGACCCTGCACGACGGTGATATTGCGCAGTTTCATCAACTGCCGCACGCCGCCGGTCAGCTTGCCGACGACCTCCGTCTTGCGCTTCATCAGTGCGGGAATATCGACCGAGATTTTTCCGGCCTTGATGCCGTGCTCCGCGCCGTGCGCGGCCAGCTCGTGCAGCAGCTCGGTCGAGTGCAGCAGCGCCTTGCTCGGGATGCAGCCGACGTTGAGACACGTGCCGCCGAGCGACGCGTCCTTTTCGACCAGCGCGGTGCGCAGGCCCAGTTGGGCGGCGCGGATGGCGGCCACGTAGCCGCCGGGTCCGGAGCCGATGACCACAAGGTCGTAGGTTGGGTCGGGCATGGGAAGGGGATTAGAGCGCAAACAGCAACCGCGACGGGTCTTCGATGGCGTCTTTGACGTGCACGAGGAATGTCACCGCTTCCTTGCCGTCCACCACGCGGTGGTCGTAGCTCAGCGCGAGATACATCATCGGCCGCGCGACGATCTGGCCGTTCTCCACCACCGCGCGCTCCTTGATGTTGTGCAGGCCGAGGATGCCGCTCTGCGGCGGGTTGAGAATCGGCGTGGAGAGCATCGAGCCGTAGATGCCGCCGTTGGAAATCGTGAACACGCCGCCCTGCAGGTCCTCGATCTTGATTTTGCCGTCGCGCGCGCGCTTCGACAAATCGAGGATGGATTTCTCGACCTCCGCAAAGCCCAGGCGGTCGCAATCGCGCACCACCGGCACCATCAGGCCGCGGTCCGTGCCCACCGCCACGCCAATGTCGAAGAAATGGTTCTGAATCAGCTCGTCGCCCTCGATTTGCGAATTCACCGCCGGCACCGCTTGCAGCGCCTGGACGACGGCCTTCACAAAGAACGACATGAAGCCCAGCTTCACGCCGTGGCGTTTGGTAAAGTCTTCCTGGAATTTTTTGCGCAGGGCCATCACCGCGCTCATGTCAACCTCATTGAACGTCGTGAGCAGCGCGGCGTTGTGCTGCGCGGAGACGAGGCGTTCCGCGATGCGCTTGCGCAGGGGCGACATCTTCGCGCGGGTGACGCGCTTTTCTCCGGCGGGTGTCACGGGCTTGGGCGCGGCCATGGCCGCGGGCGGCGGTGCATCGGCAACGGACGGCGCGCCGGGCACGGCGGCCACGGCGACTGCCGAAAGCAAATCGCCCTTGGTGACGCGGCCGCCTTTGCCGGTGCCGGCAACGGTCGCGGGGTCCACTTTGGTTTCCACGGCGACGCGGCGGGCCGCCGGCGATAAAGTATCGAGCTTCGCGCTCGCCGCCTCGGGTTGTGCCGCGGGAGCGGCGGGAGCAGCCGGCGCCGGCGCGCTGGCCGTTGCCGTCTCGTCAATCGTGGCCACGACCTGGCCGATGGAAACCTCGGCGCCGGCCGCGGCCTTGAGCGCGATGCGCCCCGCCGATTCCGCCTGGCCCTCCGAGGTTATCTTGTCGGTTTCCAGCTCGAAAATCGGCTGGCCGCGCGTGACGGTGTCGCCATCCTTGACGTGCCACTTGGCGAGGATGCCGCTGGTGATGGATTCGCCGAGGGCGGGAATTTTTACGTCGATCATGGGGGTATAAAATCAGGCGTTGAAGGCGTGTTCGACCAGGGCGTCCTGCTCGAGCTTGTGCAGATTGATGGAGCCGCACGCGGGGCTGGCGCTGGCCTTGCGACCGGCGTAGATGGGCTTCATTCCGGTGATTTGCTCAATGATGGGCGCCATGAACGTCCAGCCGCCCATGTTGCGCGGTTCCTCCTGGCACCAGATGATTTTCTCGTAGCCCGCGTGGTTCTTGAGCACGGTCTGGAGCAAATCGGTGTTGAGCGGGTAGAACTGCTCGACGCGGAGGATGGCCGTGTTGCGGATGTTGTTGTGCACCCGGCAGGAGTGGAGGTCGTAATAGACCTTGCCCGAGCAGAAGATGAGGCGCTTGGCCCCCTGCGTCGTCACCGGATCGTCGAGAATTTCCTGGAAACGCCCGTCGGTGAAATCGCTCACGCGCGACACACATTCCTTGTGCCGCAGCAGGCTCTTGGGCGACATGATAATGAGCGGCTTGCGGAAATCGCGCTTCATCTGCCGGCGCAGGGCGTGGAAATACTGCGCGGGCGTCGTCAGGTTGCAGACCTGGATGTTGTTTTCCGCGCATGCTTGCAGGAAGCGCTCGACGCGCCCGCTGGAGTGCTCCGGCCCCTGGCCTTCGTAGCCGTGCGGCAGCAGCATGACGATGCCGCTGGTGCGCTGCCATTTCGACTCGGAGCTGGTGATGAACTGGTCGATGATGACCTGCGCGCCGTTGGCAAAGTCGCCGAACTGCGCTTCCCACAGGCACAGCATTTCCGGGTAATCGAGCGAATAGCCGTAGTCGAAGCCGAGGATGGCGTATTCCGACAGGCTGGAATTGTGCACGCAGAAGCGCGGTTGGGTGGGGGAGATGTGCGACAGCGGCACATACGGTGCGCGGTTCGTCATGTCGTACAGCACAGCGTGGCGGTGGCTGAAGGTGCCGCGCTCGACATCCTGGCCAGACAGGCGCACGGGCGTGCCTTCCTGCAGCAAGGTGGCAAAGGCCAGCGCCTCGCCCATGCCCCAGTCAAGGCCTTCGCCCTTTTGGAAATTTTCCCGCTTGGTCTCGAGTTGGCGCAAAATTTTGGGATTGGCGTTAAAGCCCTCCGGCACCGTGGTCAGGATGCGCGCGGCCTGCTCGAGGTTTTCCTTGGCAACGGCGGTGGGCTGGCTCTCAAAAGAATAATGCGGGCGGAAGACCGCGCTCCGGGCCTTCTGGCGGCGCTCCTCCTTATGGGCCTCCTCGTCCTTGCGCACCTGGCCAAGGATGACGTCGAGATTTTGCTGATACTGCTCCTGAATCTTCACCGCCTGGTCCACGGTCAGGTCGCCGTCAGCGATGAGCCGCTTGGCCAGCGTCGCCGAAATGTGCGGATGCTCGGCCAGCAGGCGGTAGAGCGTCGGCTGGGTGAATCCCGGTTCGTCGCCTTCGTTATGGCCGTGCCGGCGGTAGCAATACATGTCGATGACCACGTCGTCATTAAAGACCTGGCGGTAATCGAGCGCCAGTTGCGTGACCATGACCATTGCCAGCGGGTCGTCGCCGTTGACGTGGAAAATCGGCACTTCGATCATCTTCGCGATGTCGGTGCAATACATGCTCGAGCGCGCGTCCTTCACCTCGGTGGTGAAGCCGATTTGGTTGTTGATGACGAAATGCAGCGTGCCGCCCGTACGGTAGCCGTCGAGCCGCGAGAGGTTGAACACTTCGGCCACCACGCCCTGCCCGATAAACGCGGCGTCGCCATGGATGAGGACGGGGACAACTTTCTTGCGCCCTTCCATATCGCCGCGACGGCGCAGGCGCGCGCGCGCCTTGCCTTGCACCACCGGGTCCACCGCTTCGAGGTGGCTCGGGTTCGCGGCCAGGACGACATGCACTTTTTGTCCCTTCGAGGTTGAAGGGTCCGCCTCGTAGCCGAGGTGATATTTCACGTCGCCGTCGCCGTGGGTGGCGTCGGGGATATAGTTCTCGGAAAATTCGCGGAACAGGTAGTCGTAGGACTTGCCGACGATGTTCACAAGCACGTTGAGGCGTCCGCGGTGGGCCATGCCCATCACGATTTCCTCGACGCCCGCGTCCGGGCAGCGCTCAATCAGCGCGTCGAGCGCGGCAATGATGGTCTCGCCGCCTTCGAGCGAAAAGCGCTTTTGGCCGACGTAGCGCGTGTGGAGGAAGTGCTCGAACGTTTCCGCTTCGGTGATTTTGCGCAGGGCGCGGAGCTTTTCGTCATGCGACAAATTGGGCCGCGCGCTCGTCGGCTCCAGCCGTGCCTGCAGCCAGCGGCGGCGCTTGGTGTCCTGAATGTGCAGGTATTCGATGCCGATGGAGCCACAGTAAATTTCATGCAGCCGGCGCAACAGCTCGCGCACGGTCATCATGCCGCCATGGAGAAAATTGCCCGTGAAGCAGGCCCGGTCAAGGTCCGCCGTGGAAAAGCCGAGGCGCTCCAGCGACAGGCGGGGATTTTCCGGCGGGTTGATTTGCAGGGGGTTCAGGTGCGCTTGGGTGTGGCCGATGCCGCGGAAGGCGTAAATGGCGCCGATGGCCTTGGCCTGCAAAATCGGGTCGATCGGCGCGCTGGTTTCCGGCGAAACACCCGCTGGCATCGTCGCCGTGGAAGTGGCGGCGGGCGCGGCGACAGTGCGCGTTTGCCCGAGTTCAAAACCTTCAAAGAACGCGCGCCAATCCGGCTCCAGGCTTTCAGGCTGGCGCAGCCAGTTTTCGTAGTATTGGTCGATGAGGTCGGCGTTCCAACGGTTCGCAAACGAGAGATTTTTCATGGAGAGGTTAAGGGGTAGAACAAGCTTAGAAAAATGCTGTTCCTCAATTTAGCCATCTCTTAAATCTAAGCAAGAGACAAGGGAATGAAATGATTGGAATTGTAGACAAACCTGTCTGTCTTAATGTTTTCTTAATCTTTAAAATTTCGTATTTCATTACAAATAAACAACATAATTTTTTGAAGAACTTTGATCATCCAGATTAGTCCTTGACTCCATTACGATTTTACCGATAATATATCGCCTATGAACGCGACCGAACCAGTTTGGCTCGAACCTCTGCAGAAGCTTCTTGCGGACGTTCGTTCGCCGCAGCCGGGCAAACAAGGACTCCAGAAAATGATGGCTTCGCTGGCAGAGATGGAGTCTTTGCTCGCGCACAATCGTTCCGACATGCCGCCGCAACTGGTGCACTTTCTTGACCGCCGCAGCTACGAAAAAGCCGCGCAATATTGCACGGGCCAGTTGGAACTTCCCCGCGGCACCTGCGGTGCAAGG
>DASZWY010000216.1:0-6133 GCA_035546135.1 Opitutales bacterium | reverse complement strand
ACGGCCTCGCGCATCATATAGAAATTCTCGGGCTTGTAGGGGTTGCCGAAATTGAGATTGTTCGTCATGCCCAGCGGATGCGCGCCGGAGCAGGCGAGGTTGCGCAGGCATTCGACGATGGCGATTTCGCCGCCGCGGCGCGGGTTCAAGTAACAGAAGCGGTTGTTGCAGTCGTTGGCGATGGCGAGGAGGCGCTCGCGGCCGCCGAGGCGCACGCGCACGACCGCGGCGTCCGAGCCAGGCAGCAATACCGCTCCGCCCTGCACCATGTGGTCATACTGGCGCCAGACCCAGCGCTTCTCCGCAATGGTGGGATGGCCGAGGAGTTGCGCAAGCGAGTCGCGGGCGCCGGCGAGGTCGAGGTCGGGCAATTTCGCGGACTCGGGCGTCCACGCGCGCGTCTCGGCGAGATAGGCCGGCTCGCGGGCCTCGCGGTCGTAAAGCGGGCCTTCGTCGGTGAGGGCCTTGGCGGGAATGCGCACGACGGGAATGCCGTGGTGCGTGACGAGCATGTCGTGGCCTTCGGTGACTTCGCCCACGCGCGCGGCGTGGAGGTCCCACTTGTGGAAAATCGCCTCGAGTTCCGCCTCGCGGCCTTTTTGCGCGATGACGAGCATGCGCTCCTGGCTTTCGGAGAGGAGAATCTCGTAGGAATTCATGCCCGTTTCGCGCTGCGGAACTTTATCGAGCTCGATGTGGATGCCGCTGCCGCCGCGCGCCGCGGTTTCGCACGTCGAGCACGTCAAACCGGCGGCGCCCATGTCCTGAATGCCGACGACGAGGCCGGGGACGGCCATCATCTCGAGGCAGGCCTCGAGCAAAAGTTTTTCCATGAACGGGTCGCCCTTTTGCACGGCGGGGCGGTCGGACGCGCTTTCACTGGAAAGTTCGCGGGAGGCGAAGCTCGCGCCGCCGAGGCCATCGCGCCCGGTGGCCGCGCCGACATAATAAACCGGGTTGCCCGGGCCGCGGGCGGTGCCGCGCTTGATCTGGTCGTGGCGCAGGACGCCGAGGCAGAGCGCGTTGACCAGCGGGTTGCCCTCGTAGCACGGGTCGAAATAAATGTCGCCGCCGACGTTGGGGATGCCGATGCAGTTGCCGTAATGGGCGATGCCGGAGACCACGCCGCGGAACAGGCGTTTGGCCGCGGGTGAGGACAAATCGCCGAAGCGCAGGGAATTGGTCAGCAGCACGGGCCGCGCGCCCATGGTGAAAATATCGCGGATGATGCCGCCGACGCCGGTGGCCGCGCCTTCAAAGGGCTCGACGGCACTCGGGTGATTGTGCGACTCGATTTTGAACGAGATGGCCCAGCCGTCGCCGATGTCAATGACGCCCGCGTTTTCCTCGCCGGCCTTGACGAGCACCTGGCCGGCGGCGTGCGGATCGGCCTTGGCAGTGGGGAAACCGCGCAGCAGCTTGCGGGAATTTTTGTAGGAGCAATGCTCCGACCACATCACGGAAAAGACGCCCAGCTCGGTCAGGTTGGGCTCGCGGCCCAGGATGGTTTTGACGCGCTCGTATTCCTCCGGCAGCAGGTTATGTTTGCGCACCAGTTCCGGCGTAATCGGAACGTTGAGCACCGGGTCGGGATTGGGCGGCAGCGCGGCGGACATTGGGTGAGTGCGGGAATTTACTCGACGGAGACGTTGGGTTGGGAAAGGCCGGCCACTTCATGGACGAGGCGGCTGGACAGGAAGGCGCGGAGGATGGCGATGCCGTCCACACTGGGGTGGAAGGCTTCGACGGCGCGCTCGGGGTGCGGCATCATGCCGAAGACGTTGCCCAGGCGGTTGCGGATGCCCGCGATGTTGTGGAGCGAACCGTTCGGGTTGCCGGCGGCGTTGACGTTGCCGGTGGCGTCGGCGTAGCGGAAAAGAATCTGGCGGTGGGTGACGAGGTCGTCGTAGCCGTCCTCATCAATGCGGTAGTTGCCCTCGCCGTGGGCGATGGGCACGCGGAGGCGCGCGCCGAGCTTGCTGCGGTTGAACTGCTCGGTGGATTCCTCGACGTGGATGGTCTGCGTCAGGCAGCGGAACTGGAGGCAGTCGTTGCGCACCAGCGCGCCGGGGAGCAGGCCGGCCTCGCAGAGAACCTGAAAACCGTTGCAGATGCCGAAAACCAGGCCGCCATTGGCCGCGTATTCCTTGACGGCCGCCATGATGGGCGAAAACCGGGCGATGGCGCCGCAGCGCAGGTAGTCGCCGTAAGAAAAACCACCCGGCAAAACCACCGCTTCGGCGTCGCCCAGGCTCGTCTCCTTGTGCCAGACCAACCGCGCCGGAACCTTCAGGACGGAGTCGAACGCATAGAGTGCGTCGTAGTCGCAGTTGGAGCCCGGGAATTGGACGATGGCGACGGACATGTTTGACAGGAAGGGTCTATATATAAGGGTTGGCGCGGGCGTGTCCAGCAGAAGTGTGCAGAGCGGAAAACTTCCAGACTTGCCCGGAGGGACTACCTGACTAGAATGGCGCCGTTCCCATGAGTACGACCATCGTGGCATTGACGGAGGCGGCCGCACGCCTGACCCCAGCCCAGAAGCTGCATCTAGCCAACCAGCTCTTGGCGGAGGTTGAATCCGCAGATCAGGCCGCCATTGACGCAGCATGGGACGTGGTCATCCGCGAACGACGCATGCGCTACGAAAACGGCCACGCGGAAACCCACAGCATGGAGGAAGTCTTTGCCGAAATGGATCGGCAGTTGAAAAAGAAACCAAGGTGAAGCTACGCTTTCTCCGCGAGGCACGAGATGAACTAGTGGCGGCTTCCTTGTGGTACGAAAACCAGGAAGCGGGGCTGGGCTGGCGGTTTCGCCGGGAAATTGAGCGATTATGCCGCAACATTCTGCGGCATTCCTCGGCTTGGCGGTTGCGCCCGGAAGGTTATGCGCGGGCAAACTGCGCGGTCTTTCCGTATTACGTTATTTTTTAAAAACGCCGGCAGGAGATCATTGTTTATGCGGTGGCCCATGCACACCGCCATCCCGATTATTGGAAAAAGCGCCGGAGCTAAATCGGCACATCACACCCCGCTCGCGCTCGGCAGCCAGAAGCGGAAGGTGGCGCCTTCGCCGGGAGGGGTTTCGACGAGTTCGATGTCGCCGCGGTGGTCGCGCAGGATGCGCTTGCAGATGGCGAGGCCGAGGCCGGTGCCGTCCTTGCGCGCGGTGAGGAAGGACTCGAAGACGCGCCCGGCGATGGCCGGGGGCACGCCGGGGCCGGTGTCGCGCACGGTGACCACGGCGACATGCGCGCCGTCCCTGGTCTCGTCGCGCAATTCAACGTCAATGCGGCCGCCGTGGGGCATGGCCTGGATGGAATTGAGGAGCAGATTCAAGACCACCTGCTGCAACTGGGCCTTGTGGGCGTCAACCAGGAGCTTGCGCGCGGGCGGATGAAACCGCACGGCGACGCGGCTTTGCTCGATCTTCAGGCGCAGCAGGCGCACGGTGTCCTCGATGATGGCGCTGAGCGACCAGCGCGACTGGAGCGCGGTGCCGGACTTGGAAAAACCGAGCACGCGCTCAACGAGTTCGCCGAGGTGGCCGAGTTTTTCGCGGATAATGGCGAGGTCGTGCGCGCGCACGTCCTCCTCCGGGAATTGCAAATCCATCGTGTCGAGCAGGAGCGTGATGACGGTGAGGGGATTGCGGATTTCGTGGGCGATTTCGGCGGCGAGGAGGCCGAGGGTGGTCAGGCGCTCGTTCTTGCGCAGCGATTCCTCGGAGGCGAAGACGCGGGTGTACAGCTCGGCGTTTTGCACGGCGACGGCGCAGAGGTTCGCGAGCGTGGCAAAGATGCGGCGCTCGTCGTTGTTGAAGCGGTGGCTGCGGTCGGTGTAAACGTTGAGGGCGCCGATGGCGCGGTCGCCGGCGAGGATGGGCGTGACGAGCAAAGAGACCAGCCCGGCGCTGGCGACGAGGCGGGAGAAGTGGTGCTCCTCGGTGTGCGCGACGTTTTGGACCTCGACTTGTTTTTTGTGGCGGATGACGGAGCCGAGCACGCTGTCCGCCAGCGCGAGGTTTTCGGTGTGGGAGGTGGGGCCGGCGTCGAGTCCCGCGAGCGTGGCGAGGCGCAGGGCGTCGCCTTCGGGATTGAGCAAAAAGATGGCGCAGAGGCGGCAGGGCATCAGCGCGAGGGCCTGGTTCGCGGCGGTTTCGAGCACGGCTTCGAGTTCGAGCTTGGAAACGAGCGTCTGCCCGGTGGCGATGAGGGACTCGAGCTGGCGGGCCTTGCTGCGCAGTTGATTGATGAGCCAGAGGCGGCCGACAACCTTGGTGGCCTCGTTGGTGAGGAGGGTGAGGATTTTCAGCTCGCGGTCGCCAAAGGCGGCCGGCTGCTCGCTGTCCACATTGACGACACCGACGACGAGGCCGTCGAGGAGCATGGGCACCGCCATCTCGGATTTGATGGTTTCCTTGAGCTTGAAGTAGCGCACATCCTCGTGGACGTTGGCGATGACGAGCGGCTTGCCGTGCAAGGCCACCCAGCCGGTGACGCCCCGGCCCAAGGGCAGCTCGAGCGCGCTCGAGTCGTCGGGCAGGCCGCGAGCGACCTCGATTTGCAGGCGGCGCGTGTCCGGGTTGACGAGCGCGATGGAGGCGCTGGTGGCCGGGAGCGCGCGCATGATCTCGTCGAGGATGAGGCGCAGGGCCTCATGGGCATCCTCGGTGTCGCTGACCAGGCGCGAGATGTGGTACAGCGCGTCGAGGGCGTTCTGGGAGTCGTCGGGCACAGTGAAAAAATCCACTGTGGCAGAATTTTCGCCGGATTCCAAAACTTAGTTCAACACCGGCGGCACGGGCGCCGGGGCGGGGGTTTGCTCGATTTGGCAGGCGAGAGTGCGGTAATGCCAGACGACCCAGAATTGCGAGAGGATGAGGGCGCCGCCGAGGACGTAGACGGCGAACATTTTCGTGTTGTGCCAGACGTGGAGGAGATACTCCTCGCTGCCGACGCGCGGGTCCATATTCTTTAAAAGCGGGATGACATTGTTCCAGAGGTCGGAGTGGCGGGCGTAGGCGAGCAGGACGGTCTCGGGGATTTGGTAAAGGAGGTAGAGGCTCCACAGCAGCGTCAGGGTGCCAGCGACCTGGTTCCAGGAAAGGATGCGGGCCCAGCGGGCGTCGCCGGTTTGCAAAAGTTTGTGGCGGAAGACGAGTTCGAGCACGCCGATGATGAAGCAGAGGATGCCGAAGTTGAGCAGGAGCACGCGCAATGGGCCGGGGTCCACATAACCCGCGCCAAAGGCGCCGAGGATGGTGAGGATATAGCTCCAACCCCAGACGTTGGCGGTGCGCGCGGCTTTGCGGAGGGGAGAGCTGAGAGGAGCGGACATGTTAAGCGTGAAGCCGCGAAGGGCCAAAGAGGGCAACAAGGACTACCTATCGGCAGCGGGCGGGCATTGCATCCCGGGCCGGGGTTTGGCTATATTGCGGAGGTGGATATCCCTAGCAACCCCATACATGCGTTGTTGGTTTCCGGCAGCCTCGCGGCGTTGATTGGTTTGGTGCGCCAGTGGAGCTACGAGCGCGAGCACCGCGGCGAGACGGCGAAGGCGGGGTTGCGGACGTTCACGGCGTGGGGCTTGCTCGGCGCGGCGGCGGGTTTGCTCGAGCGCGCGGGCGTGGCGTGGGCGCTGGCGGGAGTGCTGCTGGCGTTCACGGTGGTGCTGGTGGCGGTCTACGTCGGCGAAGGCAAGCGGCACGTGCTGGGGCTGACGACGCTCTCGGTGGGGCTGGTGACGTTCACGATTGGCGCGATGGTGGCGTATGAAATTTACGTGCCGGCGGTGATGGCGAGCGCCGCGGTCATGCTCATTCTGGGCATTAAGCATTGGTCGCACGATTGGACGCGGCGGTGGAAGGAGGAGGACTTGCGCTGCCTGCTGCAATTCGCCGCGATTACGGGCATCGTGCTGCCGCTGGCGCCGAACCAGGACTACGGGCCTTATGGCGGGTTCAACCCGTATAAAATCTGGCTGATGGTGGTGCTGGTGGCCTCGCTGGGGTTTTTGGGCTACATTGCGATTCGCTGGCTGGGCGCGCAGGCGGGCATCATGGTGACGGGGCTGGCGGGCGGCCTGGCGTCGAGCACGGCGACGACGCTGGCGATGAGCCGCGAGAGCCG
>DASZWY010000215.1:0-12525 GCA_035546135.1 Opitutales bacterium | reverse complement strand
GACGTCACCATCCAGATTCCCGCCAGCAGCGTGACGGCCATCATCGGCCCCAGCGGCTGCGGCAAGTCCACCGCGTTGCGCGCGCTCAACCGGATGCACGAGCTCACCCCCGGCGCCCGCCACACCGGCAAAATTTTGATGAAGGGCGAAGACCTCTACGGGCCGAACATTGACCCGACCGTCGTGCGCCGCCGCGTCGGGATGGTTTTCCAGAAGTCCAATCCTTTCCCGACCCTTTCAATTGCGGAAAATGTCCTCGTCGGCCTGCGCCTCAACGGCGTGCGCGACAAGAAGTTTCTCAGCCAGCGCCTTGAGGAATCCCTCCGCATGGCGGCGTTGTGGGACGAGGTGAAAGACTTCCTCAGCCGTCCGGGCACCGGCCTCTCCGGCGGCCAGCAGCAGCGCCTTTGCATCGCCCGCGCGCTCGCCGTGCGCCCCGAAATCCTGCTCATGGACGAGCCCTGCTCCGCGCTCGACCCCATTGCCACCGCCAAGGTCGAGGAGCTCATCCACGCCCTCAAGTCCCAATACACCGTCGTCATCGTCACGCACAACATGCAGCAGGCCGCGCGCGTCTCGGAAAACACCGCCTTTTTCTACATGGGCAGCCTCATCGAGTTCGGCCCGACCGAGCAAATCTTCATGAATCCGAAAAACCAGCAGACCGAAGCTTACGTCTCCGGCCGCTTTGGTTGATCCCCATGCACCCAACCATGAAACGCTATTTCCATCAGGAGCTCGACGACCTGCGCAAGCATCTCATCATCATGGGCGAGCGCACGATTGACTCCGTGCGCCTGGCCATGCAGTCGCTGCTCGCGGACGACCTTTCCACCGCCGGCCAGGTCATCGCCCTGGACGACGAGATTGACCGCCTCGAAGTCCTCATCGATTCCGAGTGCGTCCGCTACATCACCCTGCGCCAGCCCATGGCCCAGGACGTGCGCCTGATGACGGTCGCCATGAAGGCCAATCACGAGCTCGAGCGCGCCGGCGACGAGGCCACCGCCATCGCCAAGCGCGCCCGGCGTCTCGCCGAATTCGGCAAGGTCGAGGATTTTTACAACATTCCCCGCATGGGCGACCTCGCCCTCGAGCAGCTCCGCGACGCGATGGACGCTTTCATCGCCGAGGATTTGGAAAAGGCCCGCCTCGTTCCCCGCCGCGACAAGGAAGTGGACGACCTCAACCGCGACAATTACGTCAAGCTCACGGACAAGATTTCCAGCAACCCCGAAATTTCCCGCGTCTCCATCGAATTGATTTTCATCTCGAAGTCCCTCGAGCGCATCGCCGACCACGCCACCAACATCTCCGAGGAGGTCATTTATCTGCTCAAGGGCGAAGACGTGCGCCATACGCCGGAAGTCAAGCGCACGGCGATGTAACGCCCCCGGTGAAATCGCAGGGCAGGCGAAGGCGGCACCCTCTTACTCCCATGAACAATCTCGCCGTCATTCAGTCCCTTTACGCCGCGCTCGCCCGCAAGGATTTTGCCGCGGCCCAGGCGCTTTTTGCGCCCGATATCGAATGGATTCAGGCCGAAAGCCTGCCCAATGCCGCGCGCCATGTTGGCCCCGCCGCCGTGATGCGCGAGGTTTTTGACAAATACCATGAGGAATGGAATGACTGGCAGTTCACGGTTCACCAGTTTATTGACGCCGGCAGCACCGTCGTTTCCCTCGGCGAATATAGCGGCGTCCACCGCGAGACCGAGCAGCCCATGCGCGCCGCCTTCGCGCACATCTACGACCTGCGGGACGGCAAAATCACGCGCTTTCGCCAATACGCCGACACCGCGCGCATCCGCGACGCCCGGCCCGCGCACATCAAGACGCGCCCGTTTTAGCTCCGGGCCTCGAGATAATACTGCCCGTTGCCAAAGGCCCAGCCGCGCGCCGTCGCAAAAGTCGCCGCGCATGCCCGCAGGTAAATTTCCCACACGCGCAGGGTGCGCTCGCTAAGCTGCGCCGCCTGCGCGATGAGCGCGCGGCGCCGCAGGAAGTTCTGCAGCCAGCACTCGATGGTTTTCCGGTAATTGCGGCCCGGGCGGTACCACGCCGCGCGCAGGGCAAAATCCTGCTGGTGCCGCGCCAGCTCGTCGAACGCATACACCCGCCCGCCGGGGAAAATATGCCGCTGGATGAATTCGCACTGCCGCACCGTGTGCTGTCCTTCGCGCACCGGCAGGTAAACGATATAGTGCAAAAACAATCCGCCGCCCTCGTTCACAAACCGCCGCACCTTGTGCAGCGCGAGGTCGAGGTTCGAGATGTGCTCGAACACGCCGAGGCTCATTACGCGGTCGAATTTTTCCGAAAATTCCACGGCGTTGAAATCGGCCTGCACCAGGCGGAAGCGCGGGTTGTTCAGCGGGTGGCCGGGGAAATTCCGGGCCCGCCGGATGTAGTCCGCCTGCGTCCGGCTCAAGGTCAGCCCGGTGACGCGCGCATTCGGAAAAGTGCGCAAGAGATACGCGCTCAAGCTCCCAAATCCGCAGCCGAGGTCGAGGATGGATTCGCCATCGCGCACCCTGGCCTTGCGGCAGGCATCCGCCAGCATCGCTTCCTGGGCGTCTTCCAGCGTTCGTTCGCCGTTCTCCCAGAGCGCCATGGAATATTTCATGCTCGGCCCGAGCATCTTGGCAAACAGCGGCAGGGGCAGGTCGTAATGCAGGCGCATCAAGTCGCCACTGCGTTCGGCCACTTCCGGCGTGGCCGCTGCGGGTTTGGTGGACAGGCGGCCCAGTGCCACCTCCCAGCCGTGCTCGACTTCAAGGTAAAGCCGCAGGGCCGCCTGCATCAGCCAGCCCGGCGGCAATCGTCTCATCTGCAAGAGTCCTTCCAGCGCGGCGTCCGCAAACGTGGCGGGTCGCGGCGGCGGGCGATACTCCGCCCCCGGATGCGAAGGCACGGCGATGACGCGTCCACGCGGAAAGGCCGAATCCATCGTCCAATTTAATCCACATTTGCGATTTTTTCCACGGTGTAACCTCACCTGAAGCAGTTAGGTAAAATCCCTATTTTGATAACGTTAAGAATTGCTTCAGAACACCCCTTGCCGGGCGAGCAGCACGCTCAAGCCGGCGACCAGCGCGGTTTCCGTCCGCAGCACGCGGGGGCCCAGTTGGGCGAGCGCAAACCCCGCACCGCGCAAGTCCTGCCGCTCGCCGGCGGACCAGCCGCGCTCCGCGCCCAACGCCAGCACCACCGCGCCGGTCGCCGGCGCCAGCTTTGACAGGGGCGCGCCGGCTTCATACACGTCGAGCGCCAGGCGCACCGCGTTCTCTGGCACGGCCACCGCGATTTTCTCCAGCGCCGTCCGCAGTGAGTCATGGACGGCCACTTCCGGAATGCTGGTGGCAAATGCCTGCGCCGCGCCCTCGCGCAGCCGCTGCTTCCATTCGTCCGTTTTCCACAGCGAGCTGTTCGCGTACGAAGGTTCGCCTTTTTCCACGTTGAAAAAATGCAGCGCGCTCACGCCGAAAGCCGCGCTTTCGCGCAATACGTCGCGCGCGGTTTGCGGTCGTGGCAGGCCGGTCAAAATAAAAATCGGCCGCGGCGGCTCCGCCTTGTCTTCCCAGGTGATTTCCAGCCGCATGCCATCCGGGCCATCCTCAGCAATGACCGCCTGGCCGCGCGGGCCGTTGACCACCCCGACGAACAGCTTGTCTCCCGGCTTCATCCGCAACACGTCGCGAATATGCCGCGCCCGCGCGTCGGCGCAGTCCAGCCGCGCCGCTTCGGCGGTGGTTTCAAACAAAACGAGGTTCATGCGGAGGATGAAAGTAAAACCGGGCCAGGAATGGCGGCATATTTTGTCCGAATGCCAACGGCATACCGCTCCCGGACAGCTTGCCAAAGCGCCGGGCAAAGTCTAGGCTGCTCTCTGCCGCCAGCGGCGAAACAAACGCCGCCGCGGGCATGTCCCAGTTGACTCCCATGAAAAAGCTTTTTCCCTGGCTGGTCATCCTCGCCCTCACCGGTTGCCGCAACACGGGTTACAACGACCGTTCCCTCAGCGATTCCGCCACGTCCTCCACGTCGCAGAAGGAGTATGTCCGCACCTACGACCAGAACGGCAACGCGAACGTCACTCCCGTCACGCCGGCTTCGAAGTCCGACCCCGCCAGCCCGGATTACCACGCACCCTGAGTAGCGCGCTTAGTAATGAAAGCGCGCCATGGTGGGCGGCCCCGGCTGGTGCGGCGCCTCGACCGTCGGCGGATGCGGCGGCGGTTCGCCATACTCCAGCATGGTGGCGTCGCGCTCCGGGAATTCCGACCAGCCGCCGCCCAGCGCCTTGAACAGCGCCACCAAATCCGTCGCCACCGTCGCGTTGCTTTGGGACAGCGCGCTTTGGGACGAAGCCACCGAAAGTTCCGCGCTCAGCACGTTGATGAACTCCGCCTGGCCTTCGGTATAAAGCTGGAGCGACAATTTCAACGCCTGCTGGTTGTCCTGGAAAACTTCACGCAGGGCCTCGCGGCGTTCCTGGTCCTTGGTGAAGGCGATTTGCGCGGCCTCAACCTCGCCCAGCGCGGTCAGGACAGTATTGCGGTAGGCGAACAAATCACCCTGCAAGGTGGCCCGTTGCAATTCCACCTGCGCGGAAATGCGGCCGCTCGCGAAAATCGGCCAGGAAATTGTCGGGCCCCACGACCACGATTGCGCGGCCCATTGGGTCATCTGCCCGATGGACACGCCCTGAAAACCAAACGAGCCGCTCACGCTGAATTGCGGGAAATATTGCGCAATCGCCACGCCCACGTTTGCGGTGTCGGCGTGCAACTGGGCCTCGGCGGCGCGGATGTCCGGCCGGCGGCGCAGCAAGTCGGCGGGCAGACCCACGGGGATGGAGTCCGGCGTTTTCGGAATGTCGGTGGGCGTGCTCAGCTCGTCGAGCAAATCGCCCGGCGTCCGGCCCAGCAGCAGGCTCAGCGAATAAATGCTGGTGCGGATGGAGGCCTCGATGGACGGAATCTGCGAGCGCGTCGAATCGGTCGCCGCCTTGGCATTTTCGTAGTCGAGCTGGCTGGCCAGCCCCGCCTGCCAGCGGTCCTGGGTGATTTTCAGCGTGTGCTGCTCGTCATCGAGGTTCTGGTGGGCGATGCTCAGCAATTCCTGCTCGGAACGCAGGTCAATATAATCCACCGCCACTTCGGCCACGAGCGTCAGCAGGGTGTCGCGCCGGCTCTCGACCACCGATTGCAGGTTCGCCTGGGCCGCTTCAACCGAGCGCTGGGTGCCGCCGAAAATATCCAGCTCCCATGCCGCGTCCAAACCCGAGCGGAACGACGAGCGCGGCGGGGATTCATGCGGCTCGCCGCCAATGATGGTGGGCGAGGAGCCGTAGCTGTAGGAACCGCTGGCATTGACCGACGGCAGCCGCCCGGCGTTGACCACGCCGACGCTGGCCCGCGAAGCGCGAATGCGTGCTTCGGCTTGCAAAACGGTCAGGTTTTGGTCGGCGGCCTCCTTCACCAATTCCACGAGCTTCGGGTCGCCGAACACTTTCCACCAGTCCACCGCCGCCACCGGCGAGGCGACCAGCCGACTCGTCACCGTGTCGCTCGTCGGCTTGTCCAGGTCCAGCCAGCTGGCGGGGGTCTTGACTTCCGGAGGATGGTAATCCGGGCCGACGGTCATGCAGCCGGCCAGCGCGAGACCGCCGGCGGTCAAGGCCGCCCAACGGGCGCGTTGCAGAAAGGGGAGGCGGGAGCGGGGTTTCATTCGTATCGCAAAGCTTCGATGGGGTTGAGGCGCGAGGCCTTCCAGGCGGGATAAAATCCGAAAATTATGCCGACGGCCGCGGACACCCCGAGCGCCGCCACCGCCGCGCCCACCGAGGGCCGCGTGGGCCAGTGCATGACGGCGTTGACGGCGATCGAACAGGCCCGCCCGCCCACCAGCCCGATGATTCCGCCGATGAGGCAAAGCACCACCGCCTCAATCAGAAATTGCCGCAGGATGTCGCGCCCGCGGGCGCCGACCGCCATGCGCAGCCCGATCTCCCGCGTGCGCTCGGTCACGGACACCATCATGATGTTCATGATGCCCACCCCGCCGACCACCAGCGAAATCGCGGCCACCACCAGCAGCAGTTGCGTCATCATCCGTCCCGTCGAGGCCACCATGTTGCCGATCTCGGTCAGGTCGCGGACGGCGAAGTCGTCGTCCTCGTCGTCGGTGAGATGGTGGCGGTCGCGCAAAAGATTGGTGATTTGGTCAATGGCCTCGGGGATGGCGTCGAGGCTGCGCGCGGCAATCAGCATGTTGTCGATATTGGCAAACCGGATCAGCATCGGCGTGTCCATGGCCGCGGTGGACGACGTGGTGGGGTAGACCGGTTGCGCCGCATCCGGAAACGTCATCAGGCGCCCGGTGGTCGAAACCGTGGTGGTGGCGGTGTTGCCCTTGCCGCCCGAGGTGCCGCCGCTGCCGTTGATGCGGTATTTGATGGTCGTCCACGGCGCGACGAGAATGTCGTCCTGGTCGCTGCCGAACACGTTGGCGCCCTTGTGGCCGAGCACACCGACCACTTTCAATGCGACGTTGCGCAGCCGCACTTCCTGCCCCAGCGGCGATTCGTCGCCGAACAAATTCTGCGCCACCGTCTGCCCGATGATGCACACCTGGCTGGCGCCGGCGACGTCCGCGTCGGTGAAGGCGCCGCCTTCCGCGTAGGTCCATTGGTGGATGTCAAAGTAGGCCGGCGTCGAGCCGATGATGCTGTTAGGCGCCCAATTTTCGCTGTCATGGATGAGCTGGCCGCGGGTGCCCACCACCGGCGCCACTTCGCGCACGGCCGGGCATTCGCGCGCAATCATCTCGCAATCGGTCGGCGTCAGGCTCACCGCCGTGCCCGCGCCCTGGCTGATGCCGTTGTTGTTGGCCGCCTGGGGAAACACCAGCAGGATGGCCGCCCCGATGCTCGAGATGCGCTTCTGCACCTCCGTGTTCGAGCCCTGGCCGATTTCCACCATCGCAATGACCGCCGCCACCGCAATGATAATGCCCAGGCACGTCAATGCCGACCGCAGCACATTCCGGCGGAGGGACCGCAAGGCGGTTCGCAGCGTCAGGAAAATCAGGTGCATGGCGTGGCGACAGGGTGGGGCGGTTACTCGTAGCGCAGGGCCTCGATGGGATCCAGGCGCGAGGCCTTCCAGGCCGGATAAAATCCAAACACAATGCCGACAATCGCCGACACGCCCAGCGCCGCGATCGCCGCGCCGTAGGAAGCCTTCGTCGGCCAGTGCATGAGCGCGGTCACGACAATCGAGCTGATGCGCCCGCACAGCAGGCCGATCAACCCGCCAATGAGGCAAAGCACCACCGCTTCGATCAGAAATTGCTTCAGGATGTCGCGTCCGCGCGCGCCGACGGCCATGCGCAGGCCAATCTCCCGCGTGCGCTCGGTGACGGACACCATCATGATGTTCATGATACCCACGCCGCCGACCACCAGCGAAATCGCGGCCACCACCAGCAGCAGTTGCGTCATCATCTTGCTGGCCGAGGTCAGCGTGTCGGTCATCTCGGTCATGTTGCGGATGGTAAAGTCGTCCGTCTCGCCCGCGCCGATATGATGGCGGTCGTGCAGCACCGCGGTAATCTGGTCAATCGCGAGCGGAATATCCTTCACGGTGGCCGCCCCGGCCAGGATCTGGTCAATGTTCGCAAATTTCGTCATCCGCGGGTTGTCCTGGGCCTCGATGGAAGAAAGCGAAGGATAGATGGACGTGGACGACGAGGGGTACACTTGCTGGGAAATCGGCGTGGAGCCGGAGCTGACCGTGCTTCCGCCCCCGCCCGACGAACCGGAAGTGCCGCCATTGCCGTTAATGCGGTATTTCACCGTCGTCCACGGAATGACGACGATGTCGTCCTGGTCCTGGCCCATCATGTTTGCGCCCTTGCTGCTGAGCACGCCGATGACCTTCAGGCCCACGTTTTGCAGCCGGATTTCCTGGCCCAGCGCGCTTTCATTGGGAAAAAACTGCCGCTTGATCGTCTGCCCGATGATGCACACCTTGTTCGCGTTGCGCACATCCGTGTCGCTGAACGGAATGCCCTCGGCCATCGTCGTCCAGTCGCGCAACACGAGAAAATCGGGCGTCGTGCCCTGGATGTTTTGCGGCACCCAGTTCTTGTCGCCGTAGACGATTTGGCCGCGCGCGCGCACCACCGGCGCCACCGCGCGCACCGCCGTGCATTCGCGCTGGATGGCCGCCGCGTCGTCCGGCGTCAGCGACACGCCCGTGCCCGCGCCAAAACTGATGCCCGCGCTGCTGGCCGCGCCGGGAAACACCATCAGCATGTTTGCGCCCATGCTCGAAATGGTCTTTTGAATGGCCGAGGACGAACCGTTGCCGATTTCCACCATCGCAATGACCGCGGCCACCGCGATGATGATGCCCAGGCACGTCAGCGCCGACCGCATGATGTTGCGGCGGATGGCGCGCAGCGCCGTGACCAGGATGACGTAGTAAATATGCATGGCGGGGTGGGGCGGGGTTTCAGTGCGCGGCGGCGTTGGTAAACGCGCCGTCCACGATCAGGCCGTCCTTGATGTGGATGACGCGCGAGGCGTATTCGGCCACCTCGGCGGCGTGCGTCACCAAAATAATCGTCAGGCCGTCGTCGCGGTTGAGCTGCTGGAACATCTTCAAAATCTCGACGCTCGTGCGCGAGTCCAGGTTGCCCGTCGGCTCGTCGGCAAACAGCAGCCGCGGCTCGTTGACCAGCGCGCGGGCAATCGCCACGCGCTGCTGCTGGCCGCCGGAAAGCTGCGACGGCTCATGGTCCATGCGCTCGCCGAGGCCCACGCGCTGAAGCAGCTTGGTCGCGCGCGCCTTGGCCTCCGCGTCGGGGATGTGCCGGGGCGCGTAGGACAGCGGCATCATCACGTTGTCCAGCGCGCTGGTGCGCGCCAGCAGGTTGAAGCTCTGGAACACGAAGCCGATTTTGCGGCTGCGCAGGTTCGCGCGCTCGTCCGAATTCATTTCGCTGACCACTTCGCCGTCCAGCGAGTAGCGGCCCGACGTCGGATGGTCCAGGCAGCCCAGCAGGTTCATCAGCGTCGTCTTGCCCGACCCGGACGAACCCATCAGCGCCACCAGCTCGCCGCTCTCGACGGTCAACGACACGCCCTTGAGCACCGGCAGGGACACATCGCCCAACTGGTAGGTTTTGCAGATGTTTTCGAGTTCGATGAAGGCCATGGCTGCTCCAATTTGCAGGGTGGGGACGGTGCGCTGTTCAACCGCCACGGCGGCCGCCGCCGCCACCGCGGCCACCGCGGAAGAACGAAGGCGCAAACGGATTCGTCGTGCCGCCGTTGCTGTCGTCGGCCGTGATGGTGCCGGTGATGATTTCGTCGCCATCCTTCAGGTCGCCGCCGAGCACCGCGGTGTCCACGTCGTCGGTGATGCCGAGTTGCACGGCCACCGCCTTGGGCTGGCCGTTGGATAAAATGTACACGGTGCCTTGCTTGGCGATCGCGCCGCTGACGTTGCCATTGGCCCGGTTGCCGCGACCGCGGCCCCGGCCGGTGCCGGTGCCGCCGGTTGCCCCACTGCCGGCGGCGCTGCCACTGGCTGCGGCCGGTGCGCCCCCCGTGGCGCCGCTGCCGGCCTCGCCATTGCCGTTGTCCGCCATGCCCGCGTCCGCATCGCGCGGCCGCCAGCGCAGCGCCGCGTTGGGCACCATCAGCACGTCTTTTTGTTCGGCGGCCAAAAATTTCACATTCGCCGTCCGGTAGGGGATGAGCACGCCGTCGGTATTGTCCACGTTGACCTCCACCGTGTAGGTGACGACGTTTTGCGTCATGGTCGCATTCCAGCGCAGCTTGCCGGTGACGCCGTTGAAGACGCGGTCCATCCCATCGAGGGTGAAAGTCACCGGCATGCCCGCGTGAATGCGCGAGCTGTCGGCTTCGTTAATCGAGACCCAGATTTGCATCTTCGACATATCGGTGCCGATGAGGAACAGGCTTGACGCGCTCAAACTCGACACCACCGTCTGGCCGATGTTGACGCGCCGGTCAATGACCGTGCCCTTCACCGTCGCCTTGATGACGCAATAGTTGAGGTTGCGCTGGGCGCGAAATACGTCGGCTTGGGCCTGGGTGATGGCGGCCTGCGCTTGCTCGACCGCGGCATTGCCCACGGCCAACTGTGCTTTCGCGGTCAGGTAAGTGGCCTGGTAATTATCATACGTCGTCTTGGCCAGCGCCTCGCCGGGGCCGAGGGCCTGCGCGCGGTTCCAGTCGTTTTCCGCCTGGGTCAATTTCGCCTTGTATTGCTCAATGTTGGCGTTGGCGACATCGAGATTGGCCTTGGCCGAGTCCAATTGCGCCTGAGCCTGATTGTAGTCCGCCTGGTAGAGTGAATCGTCAATCTTCGCCAGCACGGTGTCCGGCTCCACCTCGGTCAAAAAGTCGATGGTTTTGTTCGGGTCGCGCGGGTCCTTGCCAAATTCCTTGATCTGGCCGGTCACCTGCGAGCCGATGTCCACCGACTCGGTGGGTTCGAGCGTCCCCGTCGCCGGGATGACCTCCTGAATGTCGCCGCGTCCGACCTTTTCGGTCTGATAAATGGCGGCGGTGGAGGACCCGCGGTGGGTCCACCAATAACCGGCGCCGGCGGCGGCGAGGGCGAGCACGAGAATGATCCAGAGGCGTTTCATGGCAGGCTTAATCGGGGGTGTCGGGATTTTTGGCCGCCAACGCGGCCAGGTGGGTGTTGATTCGTTCCAAGTACTGGCAAAAAGCGGGCAATTCCTCGTCGCCCAAGCCGCCCATGACCTGGCGGATTTTGGCTTGGTGGGCGTCGAGGACGCGGTTGACCAAAGCTTCGCCTTGGTCCGTCAGCCGCAACTCGTAACCCCGGCGGTCGTTCGGCGCGGCGCGTTGGCGCACCAGCCCGGTCTTCACCAGCCGCCGCACGAGCGTGGTCACGCTGGGAGGTTGCACCAGCAGCCGCTGGCCAATTTCCCCCATGCGCAGTTCTTCACGGCCTTCCTCCTGCTTGGCGCGCTGCAAGATCCGCAAAATCGCCCATTGGGCCTGGCTCAGCCCGTACTGCTGAAAATAAGGCCGCATCACCCGCTGGACGTTCCCATACACGCGCAGCAATTGGCCAAACGCGGCTTGGGAGGGGGTTCGTTGCAGGACGCTGACCATGGGGGCAAAACGAAAGACGTTATCTTTAGCTACCTAAACATCAACTAAGAAATCCGGTTCCCGCCGCTGTTTTTCACGATTGTTTCAAAGCTATCCTTATGGGCATCATTACTTTGCCTGCGGCCAGCTTTCCTCGAAGCGCTCGGCCTTGGCCGTCAATCCGGTACCCGGCTCAATTTCAATCACGCATCCGCACAGGCGCACGTCGCCTTCGGCCACTTCGCTTTTGCGCGGCATCCCATCCAAAAACCGCGCAATGGCCGTCTGCACATTGCGGCCGATGACCGACGCGTAGGGCCCGGTCATGCCGAGGTCGGTCTGGTAGGCCGTCCCGCGCGGGCGCAGCGTCGTATCCGCCGTCGGCACATGGGTGTGCGAACCCAGCACTGCCGCGCACCGCCCGTCGAGATACCAGCCGATCGCCACCTTCTCCGAAGTCGCCTCCATGTGCGCCTCGACAATCCAGGCGTCGGCCTCGCCGCCATGCTCGCGCAGCATTTGGTCCGCCGCCTTGAACGGACACTCGGCCTTCAAATTAATATTGGTGCGCCCCAGCACCGTGAACACCCCCAGCCGGAAACCGTTCGCCGCTTTTACCACCAAGAAGGTGCGCCCCGGACACTGCGCCGGCAGATTGGCCGGGCGGCACACGCGCTCCAAGCCGCCGATTTCCGTGTCGAAATTGCGCTGGTCCCACACATGGTCGCCCAGGGTCAGCGCGTCCAGCCCGGCGTCGAGCAATTCCCCCGCCATCGCACCCGTCAGCCCAGCGCCTGCGGCGGCGTTTTCGGCATTGGCGATGATGAGGTCCAGCCCCAGCTCCGTCCGCAACGCCCGTACCCGCGCCTTCACGGCATCGCGCCCCGGCCGCCCGACAATGTCGCCCAGAAAAAGAATTTTCGGCATAAGCAATTAAGGTAGACTCAGGCCTTAGTGCTTAGAGCATGATTTGCGCGACGCAACCTGAAACAGCCGCCCCGCCACGTTACTTCGATTAACCAAGCACAAGAGCGCCCCGCACTAAAAGACACATTTTCTAAGTGCTTGCCTTTTCCAGTGGGGGTGGTTTCATTGACCGTTTTGACCCTTCCCATCATGACCTTGCTCGTTGATTTGCCCGGTGGCCACGCCTACGCGCCTTTGTTCCTGGCCCAAACCGGCACGCCCGCCCCGGCGCCCACCCCCCTGCCCGCCGATGCCCAACCCAGTGCCTGGGGCTCCTTCGTGCCGCTGCTGATGATTGTCGGCGTGTTCTTTCTGTTCATGGCGCCGCAGATGAAGCGCAACAAGGAGCAGCAAAAGCTCCTTGCCTCCCTCAAGCCGGGCGACGATGTCGTC